>JAHILY010000077.1 GCA_018896815.1 Candidatus Omnitrophota bacterium
AACTAAAGGAAGAGACATGCGTGAGAGCAGTGTGGATAGATACAGAAGGAGTATTGATCAATTTCTTTCTTTTTATCCTGAGGTTAAAAATATGAGGCAATTCACATATAGGCATATAAATGATTACCTTAATAAAAGGAAGAAAGATAGGCTTGAGCAGTCTAGCCTGTGTAATGAGCTAAGGGCTATAAAGGTATTTTTTAATTTATGCAACAAGCTATATAAGATTCCTTCCCCTGCCAGAGATATAAGACTTAGTAAGCCTTCAAGAAAAGCTCCGAATATTTATAGTCAGGATGAGATACGGAAAATATTATCTGTTAGAGCTTCAAAAGACAGGGCAGTGCTCTTACTTGATCTACAAGCAGGTTTACGAAAAGGAGAGATGGCTTCCCGGAAGTGGAAACATATAGATTTTGAAAAAGATATTATCTGGGTGCTTTCAGAAAAGGAGTTTGTTCCAAAGGATAAGGAGAGTAGGCAGGTACCTTTAAGGAAGGAAGTCAAGGAAGCGCTTCTTGATTGGCATAAAGAGTCTAAGTTTAACAAAGAAGATGATCATATATTTTGTGGAAAGACAAGGCAAGGAGTAACGCATTTTGATAGATTTATGCTGAATGTTTTGGCAAAGGCTGGTGTGAAGGGCAGCTGTCAGAAGTTCAGAGATACCTTTGCGAGTTATTCTTTGGCCTGCGGCGTGCCTCCGCAAAATGTAAGGGAGTGGCTTGGACATTCAAGTTTAAAGGTAACAGATAAATATAGTAATTATTTACCAAAGGCAGTAGAATCAGACATAAGAAGACTGTTTGAGTGGAGGTAGGGTTGATGGGCAGTGGAAATATAGTGGAAACAGAGGTAGATTTGTATTCAATGGTGCGGAAGGGGGGAGTTTATTTTGGAGTTTTCGCGTAACCCTAAATAGCATGGTAGATTAAGACGTAACTTGTTGTATGGAATTGTGTGACGCATTTTCCCTTCCGCCTAAGGCGGAAGGGTTAGGGTGAGGGGGTAGTTAAGCTCTTTGACAATCAGAATGAGATGATTTGGGCTGGTTTGATAGATTTAGGGTCAGTTTTATAGGTTCTACCTGATGGAGAGTTGTAGTCAACAGGTTGCATTAAGCCGTCAGGACAGACTGAACAGGTAAATCTGGGTGGATAAGACATATTTCCCCTATTATCAGCTTTGTCCATATCGTCAACAACGTCTTTAGGTATGTTTTCTTCTGCAGCACAGAAGGTGCAAATAAATCTCACCATTTCCTGAGGTTTATTGGGTTTACGGAATAAGCTACGGAGGATGAGGGATGTATGCCTCAGATAAGTGAATATATTTGCCATTGTAAGATATGCCAACCAAGATCATCTCAGAGCCGCATTTAGGGCAGCAGGGAGATTTAGTAAAAAGATAATCTCGAAGGTTTCTAATAAACATATTAGCAGATTTTTTCATATGTTCAATCAAATTATTGACAGTAGGCATAAGTTTAGAACGCACTCTTACAGCAAAGATGCCGGCATAACGGATTTGCCGAAAGCCTTTATCAGGGATATGCAGAATAAGCCGGGCAATAAACTCTTCGACAGTTAATTTGACATGATAGGTCTTAGCAGTAATTTGGTCATCATAGGAGAATATAACGAATTTGCCATTGTAAGAAAGAATTCTGCTTTCAGCAATGACAGGGCGCTTGGTATATCGGCCGATGTAGATGATGGTAAAACTGGCATCAGGTAGTTTTCTGCCTAAAGAGACATACCATATTGTGTCTTATGTTTTTCGTGTCTTATGTTTTGCTTGATAGCATAGGAAATTATATGTTTCCCCCCTTGTTTTGTTTCGTTTTGCCCCTAGAAATTGCGAAGCAATTTCTAAGATTTTAGTCCTGGGAATTCTTCGAATTCCTCAGGGCTCAACAAAACAAAGCAGGCCTGTCCCCCCTGTTTGTTTTTGAAAAAAACAAGGGGGGATGGGACTGCGAAAAATCTGATAGAAGTCTCTGCCCGGAAGGGCGGAAGGGCAGATTTTGCTGTCTTATGTTTTGCTTGACTTTTATGAAAAAATCATTATACTGTAATTCACCTTATTTGCCGGGCCAAGAATAAGATGGATAGATGATGTAGTAAGCTAGTCACCTACAACAAAGAGCAGATAGGGGCCAAGGCACTAAAAGAGCAAGGCATGAGAATTTGATTAGTAAGAAGGCCCCATCGTCTAGCCTGGTCTAGGACAGGTGGTTCTCAGCCATCAGACACCGGTTCAAATCCGGTTGGGGCTACCATCCGTCTTCGTTGAGCACTTAACGTCAGTCTTCGCTGAATACTTACCGTATTCAGCTTCGCCTGACTTGTGTTCAACTTCGCCGGATACAGAATCCGGCGAAGTTCCTCGCGTATGCCCTAACTGCAAGTCTAAGAGCGAAGTCGGAACCATATCATAACAGTATCATAAATGTGTGTAATCATTTGTATTTAAACAAGTTATAAGAAAGGGGGAGTAAATGGTAGAGAAGTATAAGTTCCTGAAAATTAGTTCTGTAATATTTAAGGTTTTAGCTTGGGTATCAGTAGCAGTAGGCATAGTATCTTCAATAGTGATTTTCGTTGGTGGTGGAACACCAGATGCACCTAGATCTGCTGGATTTATAGGTCTTTTATTAGGTGTGGTTTACTTTTTTATCTTCTTTACTGCATCAGAAGTCGTATCTCTCCTCTTGGAACTTAGTAGTAAATGCGAGAAGGGACCTCAGGCATAAGCAGCTATAGGCACATAATTATTGCGAAAACAAAAAAGTTAAAAAAAAACTTTTATAATTTGACAATGTATGGTATAGTAAACATAATAATAAAGTATATTAACGCCAGAAGGGGGAGGTGAAGATGAGAGGCGGAGATTTAAAGGAAAAGAGAAAGAGCAAGAGACTGGATCTATCTTTTCCCATGTCAATAAGGTATGACTCAGATGACGGGAAAGAAAAAAAGCAAGAAGGCCTTGCTATCAATGTCAGCTATAATGGGGCATATGTAGTAGATATTAGCCTTAAGGATATAAAGCCTGAAGATAAGATAAATATATCCCTATCAGTGCCGAGGGATGATGCAAGGGATTTTCCGTTCTCGCGTGTTATTGGCGAGGCAAGGGTGGTTAGGGTTGAGAAAGAAGGCGTGGCGCTTGAATTCGGTGATGAGATATCTCGACTCTTTGTTGCTAATTAATCGTTTCTCAGAAAGAGGAAGGATGGAGTAAGGATGAATTATCTCTACAGGAAAATTTGTCTTTTTTTTATACTGTCTTCGTTCATTGTTTTTTTAAGTGTTTTTTTAACAAGCTGCACACCGCAGGAAAATGCCGCTAATACAGAAAAGGTTACAGCCTGGCATTGGATGAGTGACAGAGAAGATGCCTTTCAGGAGCTTGCCAGGCAATATGAAGCGCAAACCGGTATAAAAATAAATTTTGAACTTTACGCCCCCTCTGATGCATACACGCAAAAAATACGCGCAGCCGCGCAGACAAAAACCCTACCTGATATATTTGGACTCCTGGCAGAAAAAAGAGATTTTGCCAGTTTTATAAATGCGGGACACATCTATAATCTTACAGAAGATATGGATAGAGATGATGGCGCCTGGAAAGATAAGTTATTTAAAAAGGCGCTGGTGGTAAATGAATTTAGAGAGAAAAATAGTTTTGGAGTCGAAGCTGGAATATACGGGATCCCTATTGATGTTATGAATATCCAGATGTTATACAATAAGGATTTGCTGGCAAGCGCAGGCTGGGATCCAGAAGCGCCCCCTCAGACCTGGGATGAGTTTTTGAGATTAAATAGACTTTTGAAAGAAAAGGGCATACAGGGGCTTGTTAGCGGCTGGGGAGAGATCTGGATGATATATTGCATGGCGACTAATTATGCGTTTAACATAATGGGTGAGGAAAAGGTCTTGGATACGATACGGGGAAAAGTGCCTTATACAGACCCTGGCTGGATAAAGGTGTTTGATCTCTTTCGCCAGATGAGAGACGAAGGTGTCCTGGCGACTGGTATTGTAACAATGGTCAATAAGACTGCAGAGCAGCTTTTTGCAAATAATCGCGCAGCATTTGCCTTTAATGGGTCATGGTGCGTGAATGTTTACAGTGGCATGAACCCTGATCTGAATTATGGCGTAATGTTGCCTCCCATGGTTTCAAATAGCCATCCTATGATGATATGGGGAGGCGCAGGTTCCAGTTTCATGGTGAATAAGAGGTCTATCAACATTGCCAAGGCAGTTGATTTTTTAAAATGGCTTACTGATGATGAGCAGCAGCTTTTCTTATTGCGCGAGACAAAAAATCCGCCATCCAATAGATATGCTTTAGAGGGGATAGAGGACGTGCTCTCGCAGTTTGTGGATGATATGGATAGCACAACCCATCCAAATGTGTGGGGCGTGGAAGAATTTCCAGTAGTTATAGAGACATTGAACAAGGGCATACAGTATATTATCATAGGCGAGAAGACACCAGAAGATCTGGCGCAAGAGGTCCAGAAGATCAAGGTCCGTGAATTAAAGCGCTGGCACGAACGCTGGAGCAAGTAAGGCTGATAAGTAAAAAGTGAGAAGTAAAAACGAAAAACTACAAGTTAAAAGTCAAAATTGAAAGATTAAAAAAAGTTTTAAGTTTTTAGTTGTGGTTTTTAATTTTTCGTTTTGATTTTTGAGATTTATTTATGAGAACTAAAGCTACTATCGAGAATTATTTATTCGTGCTCCCTGCAGTATTGATATTTTCCATATTCTACATCTATCCGTTCTACAAGGTGTTTACGTTGTCGCTCTGTCAGTGGGATGGTATTGCAAATTTTAATTTTGCTGAGAATTTTGTAGGTCTAAGGAATTTTAAGGAACTCTTATTCCAGGACAGGGTGTGGTGGCAGTCAATAACACAGGCAGGCTACATTACTCTGATAGCCCTTACATTCCAGAATGCAGTTGCGCTTGCCTTGGCAATGGCATGCGATAGGGATATAAAAGGCGGGAATATCTACAGGGTGATATTTTACCTTCCGCCTGTTCTTTCTGAGGTAGTAGTAGGCCTGGTCTGGAGATGGATATACGACGGTAATTATGGACTTTTAAATCACTGGCTGTATAATTTAGGACTTGGCCATTTAGTAAGGGACTGGCTTTCTGACCCAAAGACTGCGATTACGTGCGTTGCGACAATACATTGCTGGAAAGGATTTGGGTGGGGCTTTATCATATTTTTAGCAGGGCTTCAGACCATACCCAGGCAGCTTTATGAGGCAGCAAGGGTAGATGGCGCAAACTCATGGCAGATGTTCAAGAGCGTCACTATTCCTTTGATGATACCTGTGTTTATCTTAGTTTCAATTCTGACAATACTCGGCACCATGCAGGTGTTTGTTTTGATACTTTCGATGACAGGGGGCGGGCCTGGATATCATACAGAGGTGCCTGTCACCAGGATCCTTGCCTCTATGATAGGTTCATCCAGATTTGGGTATGCGTGCAGTCAGGGCATCATATTCGGCGTAATACTCTTGGCTGTGTCGTTCATACAGATACGGCTCTCGAGGCGCATGAACAAGGCATGAAAAGTAAGAGGTCAATGCGGAAGGATGTTATGAGAGAAGGAGCGAAGTACAAGATCGAACGGTTTGCCAAAGATACGCTGACGCATATTTTTCTGATCGCGGTTGCAGTGACGTGTATATTTCCGCTTTTGTGGATGGTAGGGTCTAGTTTGAAGACGCAGCAGACTGTCTTTTCTGACATGAGCATAATCCCCAGGAATCCTGTGTGGAGTAATTTTTACCATGCATGGATACAGGGCGGATTTGGAATGTATTTTTTCAACAGCGTCCTCTATACAGTTACTGTAGTAATAGGCATAGTTTTGGTTTCATCTCTTGCAGCCTATGCGTTTTCAAGGCTCCAGTTTCCTGGCAAGAACATAATATTTTACATGTTCCTGGCTGCCATGATGATACCCCTGCCAGGAAGCTTTGTACCTTTATATGTATTGATGACAAAGCTTCACCTGGTCAATACAAGGATAGGGTATATCCTGTGCATGATCAACGTGGGCCTTTCCTTTAGTATATATCTACTCAAGACATTTTTTGACAAGATGCCGCCTGCATTGGAGGATGCTGCGAGGATAGATGGCTGCTCAAAGCTCGGCATATGGTGGAACGTGGCGCTTCCTTTGGCAAGGCCGGCAATCGCTGTTATTATAATATTCAATTCCCTGAATGTATGGAACGAATACATCCTTGCAACACTTATATTCTCATCAAAGTCTTTGATGCCTCTGCAGAGGGGGCTCATGATATTCCAGGGCACATATATTACTCAATACCCGCTTTTAATGGCAGGCATGACAATAACAGTGTTACCTATAATATTGGTATACCTTTTCATGCAGAAACACATAATCAAAGGAATAACAGCGGGGGCGATAGTAGGATGATCGCTTAACCTGTCTCACCGCGTAGGTGACCCTTAAGGGTCACCTACGCGGTGTAAAGAGGTGAAGGTTGGAATGAAAGGTTTAAGGTTTAAAGTTCTGATTGTTATAATATTATCGCTATGCGCTATGCGCTATGTACTTTGCGAAGAGGCGCAAGAGATTCTTTCTCCCAGGGAGCTCGTAATACGGGCATGGGAGGCATGGGGCGCAAAGGATTATGATAGGACATTTCAATATACTGATAAATGCATTGAGTTATATTCAGAAGAGGCAAAGAAGCAGCAGGCAATCCTAAATGCGTTTCCTGCAACAGAGGCTATTGACCAGTATGAAATACTCAATGCTGTTGGCACGAGCTTTTTTATCCAGGGAGAGGCATATCTTTCTAAAGGAAACATAGAAGAGGCAAAAAAGGTCTTTAGAACTGCTATTGAAGGCTATGGATTTGCGCAGAACTGGGATCCGCGCGGATGGTTTTGGAGCGTAAAGGAAAAGAGCAAGGCAAGCATTGATAAGATAGAGGGCAAGGAAGAGGTCAAAAAAGAAAAGCCAGGATTTATAAGGCCAAAGACAGAGATCACACTTTACGATCCTGGCACAGAGGAGATAATTGATTACGCAAAGTATGGATATTTTAAGGGCGCAGGGACTGACAAATATAGATTTGTCGTAAAGGATCCAGAGGGACTCATAAAGGCAGCAGGTGAGGGTATATATCCGAATACTGCTGGCGTTACATGGGACCCTCGTTACCGCATTGTTAAAAAAGAAGGCAGGTTAGAGGGCAATCATTGGGACTTTGTAAATACCGATGATCTGGAGGCAAATTTTTACAAGTGGTCACAGGCGCCAGAGCCTCAGGGCGTAAGGCTTTTTTATACAGCATTAGCGCTAGAAAAATCAGGCCTCTTCAAACACGCCATAAAGGCATATTACGCAATAGTCGTGCATTTCCCAAAATCAGTTGGCTGGACTTATTTTCATACGCCGTGGTACATTGCGCAGGTCGCGATAGACAGGATCGAATTTTTATTGCGAAATCACCCTGAGTTAAAGATGGAGCTTCGCGGGGCAAAGATCTCGGTTGAAAACGGGTTTGACAATGATGTTGCCAATGACAAGTTTTTCGTAGATCCCGGGAGACTTGAGAGGCTTGGGTTTTTTGACAGCATAAAAAACAGGTTTTTTAAGAACAGCTGTGTCAGGACGGGAAAGGTTGCCAGGCAGGTGGGTGACGGCAGAGTGGACCTTGTGCAATATAGCAATGGACACTGGCAGCTAAGGCTGGAAGGAAGGCCATATATAGTGAAGTGTGTTGCGTATACTCCAAATAAGATCGGCCAGAGCCCTGATGAGGGCAATCTAGATGACTGGATGCAGGCAGATTACAACAGCAATGGCCGCATAGACGGGCCTTATGACAGCTGGGTGGATAAAAATCTGAATAATAAAAAAGATCCAGATGAAGAAGCAGTGGGTGATTTTGAATTATTGAGACAGATGGGCTGTAATACCATTCGTCTCTATCATCACGCCTCAAACAAAGAGCTCTTAAGGGATCTATATAATAGATATGGAATAATGGTTATCATGGGAGACCTTTTAGGCGCCTACACAGTAGGTTCAGGCGCAAGCTGGTATGAAGGCACAGATTATGAAAACCCTGAACATAGAAAAAATATGATGCAGAGCGCGCGCAAGATGGTAGAAGAATTCAAAGATGAGGAATTTGTGCTGTTCTGGATGCTGGGCAATGAGAATAATTACGGAGTTGCAAATAATGCCAAACAAAAACCTGCGAGTTATTACGCATTTGCAAATGAAGTCTCGAAGATGATAAAGTCAATAGATAGAGACCATCCCGTAGCGATATGCAGCGGAGATTTATTATTTTTAGACAAGTTTAGGGACAATGCGCCTGATATCGACATATATGGTTCCAATGCATACAGGGGCAAGCATGGTTTCGGGAGGAATAGTTTTTGGGAGAATGCCAAGGATATGTGCGACAGGCCTATAATAATTACTGAATATGGATGCCCTAGTTTCATGAAGGATAAATCAAGGGAGATTGCAGAAGATAAACAGGCGGAATATATAGAGAATGCATGGGAGGATATCTTCTATAATTCAGCAGGCAATAAGGGTGTTGGGAATTCCATAGGCGGCGTGCTTTTTGAATGGCTTGATGAATGGTGGAAGTCATATGAGCCTGCCCTGCATGATACAGAGAGTAACTGGGCAGGCCCTTTTCCAGACGGATGGAATTATGAAGAGTGGTTAGGGATAGCTGGCCAGGGCGATGGGACAGACAGCCCTTTTTTGAGACAGCTTAGAAAGGCATATTACGTGTATCAGGGTTTGTGGACGAGATGAAAGGGGGTGTGCAACAGGAAGCGTAAAGCGAAAAATTAAAAGCGAAAAGTTAAAAAAATAATATTAAAAAGGAGGAATTAGAAATGAAGAAAAGTTTAAGTTTAACATTATTGCTGATTGCGGGTTTGATGCTTTTTAGCATTGCAAGTTGTGGCGGCTCTAGCGCAGATACTGCACAAGAAGAGGCATATGATGAATATGCGCAGGCAGATTATTCATATGACTACGAAGATGATCTCTATGATAACAATGAGGAGCTTGAAGAAGATGCTGTTACTGCCAGTTTCAAGACATTTCCTATTTATGCTGATGGCAGGTCTCCAGATAATCACTATATTCCGTCAGGATACATGGGTGATTATTCTGATATAGCCATTGATACAGCCTCTTTTGAAAATCCGCATTCAGGCACTACCTGCATAAAGATCGTTTATTCTAATGATGTCAGCCAAGGCGCGAGATGGGGTGGTGTTTACTGGCAGAATCCTGCGAACAACTGGGGTGACAGGCAGGGAGGTTATGATCTTACCGGAGCGGCCAAGCTTAGTTTCTGGGTAAGAGGAGAAAATGGCGGCGAAAGAATAGAAGAGTTCAAGATAGGAGGCATTACCGGACTTTATCCAGATTCAGATATTGCTGGTATAGGCCCAGTGCTCTTGTCAACTGAGTGGACTCAGTATGAAATAGATCTAAGGGGCAAGGACCTGAGCTATATAAGCGGTGGTTTTGCCTGGGCAACAAACCTTGATGTAAATCCAGAAGGCGCAACATTTTATCTGGATGATATAAGGTACGAATAACCATATACACCGCGTAGGTGCGCACCGCGCACCTACGCGGTGTAGTAGGTAAAATAAAATGCAAAACCACAATTCAAAATTAAAAAGTTTTAAATTTTTAATTGTAATTTTTAGTTTTTCATTTTTAGTTTTTAATTTATGTTATGGCCAGGAGCAGTATATTGCAGAGAGCTTTGGGCTATATAGTAAAGGTGTGGACTATTATCACCAGGGTAAGCTTCATGAGGCAAGAGAGATACTGGAGAGGGCAGTCAAGCTTGACTCCAGGAATGATGAGGCATTGGGATACCTGGACCTTGTAAATTCAGAGCTTAGGATGCGCCAGAAGGGCCAGCTGGGATTTTATCAGGGCATTGATAAGCTTAAGAGAGAGTCAGATTTCAGAGAAGAAAAAAGGGCCTATGCTGAAATAGGCAATGAGCCAGAATACGAATATGAAGAGTATGAGTATGAATACGGGAAGGAGATTGAGCGCAGGCCTCGTCGCAGCCCAGAGGGCATTCCTGAGGACAGGATAAAGGCGATTGCAGATGCATTGAATGAAAACATGGATACTGGCGAGATAAGAGGCGAATACAAGATGGCATTCGGCGCTACAAGCGAAGACCTTATCTGGAAAGAGGCAAACGGAGATTACAATGAACGCAATTTCAGGATGATAGACCACCAGTTTCCAAAGACAAATACATTTGATACAAGGGTGTATGATAGATTCACTGTGGTGTTTGATACAAATAAAGAGTATCAGGGCCTGAACTTTCACACTGATATCACAGTGGATCCGTGGAGCTTTGTTGGAAAAACTGAGAAATTTACAGTTACAGATGATGCGCTTGTAGACAGAGTTGAATTAGAGCTGAAATACTGGTCAGGGACGCGGAGCACGATTAATGAGACTTTTTACACATTGGATTATAATTACAGGTTTTCCACTTTAGAATATAAGGTTACAGATGGCAGGATACCAGCCTTTACAGCTGCAAGCAAAGACCATAATGATGTTACGCTGAGCACCTATTCTATACCCGAACAAGAAATAGATTTTACGTTTCAACCACTCAGAGAACTATGGTTTGATTACGATAAAGACGATGTTAAGTTAAGGGTCTTTGCATATGGCTTGGAAGATCAGGCCCTTTCCTCTGACGATCCATTGGGCCTTTCGAACCATCATATATACTGGGAACCAAGCCCCTGGCTTGATGACTGGTTGCCTGGCCATCTAAATACAGGTTTTATTCCGGATGATTTCTGGCGCGGTCAGTGGTCAGATGACCTTTCATTTTTTACAAGAGACAGTGAGTTAAAAAGACTTACGGCACTGAGAGGTGTCTCTTTTCAGGGGCCATTTTTTGGCAATACCGATCTTTCAATGACCGTGGCTACTCCAAAAGGATTATGGCAGGATTATGATAGCATTACAGCTTTGCCAGGAGCTGTAAGGACAAAGACGTATTTAGGCGACAGATTTATGTTAGGTTTCACAGATACATTCAGGATAGGTTATGATGAAAATAAAGTAGATTCTTATAATTACACATCTGGCGTTGATGTGAGTTATGATTTTGATGATTTGACAAATATAGTTGCGGAAGTGGCTATAAGTAAAAGTGAAGATGATAAATCAAATGCTGCTTACAAGACAGAGGAAAACGGGACAACAGCCCATTTAGCCCTTAAAAGGAAGACAGGTTTTGGAGACGCAAGAATCGCGCTTACTCATATGGACAAAGGCTTTGATGCAGGGCTTGCAAATTATACAGAGACACGCAGAGACCAATTCTGGGGCAGACATATCCATTTTAAGGAACCCCTTGAATATACTTCATGGGGTTCGGATCCTCTAACATATGATGACATCGAGCCTTTTAAGATAGGGGACGGTATAGATGCAGGGAGAAAGGTGGTTAATTTTAGATTGGATACAAAGGACGCGTTAGATGGGGTAATGGATAATTTAATAGATTACAGGTATGTAAAAGATTCTGATAATAAATATGTTGAAGGGGTTTTTAGAGAAGAGAATACCTTTAGAGTCACGCCGGAATGGGTTACTAAATTTTTAATGATATACCATAGCCTTCCTAAAACAAAAGGCGGCGTAGATCCTATTAAATATGATTCAGATACAGGAGAGTTCTATTTGAATTCTGCTATTGAAGACGGAAAAGACCCTTCTCTATCTACTTATTCTTTTGGCGTTGAGTATTCGCCTGATGATTGGATAAGTATTTTCGGGATATACGAGAACACAAACGATTCTACATTTGCTACTGACAATCACCCCAGGGATCTTTTGGAAAATTTTAGTTTTGCTACCGAGACCATAGAAGGGAATGTTTTTAGGGATAAATCACCCTTTTTGTATTCCCAGGGATATTTTGACCTGCCGCCTTACGAACGTTTTAATATTTTCCGCGTAGGAGTTTCACTAAAACCTTTTGAGGGCCTTGTCTTAGACCTTGATTTTACAAAGAATGATTTCAAGTTTGCGCAGAGCATAGATGATAATATGAACCATTTTGGGGCAGGCCTGCGGTATAAATTCAACAATAGGCTTCTGGGATTTTTAAAGTACACATATTCAAAGGCCTACAATCTATACAGGTTGAATACGAGTGGTGATTTGAAATACGAAGACCATCATAATGTATTTGTAGAATTTGATTATGATGTGACAGAGCATGGTCTTTTGGTGATACAGCTTGGCGAAGGAAGCGTCATTTCTCCTGTATGGGGAGCGACAGCCAGTCCTTACGGAGATTTTTATCCTACACTCGACACGCAGCACATGCTGCGCGTTTATTATAACGGAAGATTTTAATAGTAGTTAAAAGAGGGAGGCTAATATGGCAGTCACAAATAAAAACAGGATATTAGAAAGCAGTCTTCTTTCAGATCACGAGAAGAAGAATTTTTCCATACTGGAGCTTATCCGCAGGAATGGGCCTATAACCAGGGCTGATATTTCCAAGATAACAGATCTGAATATAGTGACGGTATCTAATTATATAAATACATATATCAATGAAAATATGGTGGTTGAGAGCGGCATGGAGTCTTCGAGCGGCGGAAGAAAACCCACGCTTGTTAAGCTGCATGATGGGCATTCTTATGCCATGGGCATCGATCTCGGCCACATGGGTTTGGATGGCGCCATCATGGTAGGCGTTGTCACTGACCTTTCTGGCAGGGTGCTGTACAGGATCGAGAAGGAGAGAGAAAAAGACTCTATGGATAAGATCATTGACAAATCCATCGATATGATAAGCGAATTGATAAATAAAAAGGGTGTCAAGGAAAAGGTCAAAGGCGTTGGTATTGGCCTGGGAGGAGTCATAGACGAGACCCTCGGCACTGTAAGGGATTCTACGAAGAATGGTATACGCACAAGCTATGTATCTATAAAGGGTGTAATTGAACAGAAGTTTAATATGCCCAGTTTTCTTGGCAATGACGCAACATTTGCTGCGTTTGGCGAGAAGATGCATGCCCTTCCAATGGATGTTGAGGATGTCGTGTATATGTATTCTGATGTCGGGAGCGGGATCATAATAAAGGGAGGCATATATTGCGGGGCCAGTGGAAGCGCAGGGGAGATACGCATTAATTATCCAAGGAACGGCGACTACATGAAGCTTGCGAAGAACATGTCCTTGCTCCTGCCCATGGGCCTTGACCTGGGGCTTGTGAGTCAGGCAAAGAGACTGATAGAGAAGGAAAAGGTGGCATCAAGGATACCAGAGCTTTCAGAAAAGGGCCTGGATATGCTGACAGTTGACGACATAATCGAAGCAGCCAAGACCGGCGACACACTTGCCATAGAATTATTAGAGGATGCTGCTGTGAATCTGGGTGTCAGGGTCGCATATCTAGTAAATCTATTTAATCCTGAGATAGTTATTATAGGTGGAGGCATTGAAAGATCAGGCAGTCTATTCCTGGAACCGCTAAGAAGAACTGTAAGAAAATGGGCATTTGAAGAGCCAGCCAATGCTGTAAAGATAATACCTGCGCAGCTGGGAAGAGATGCAGTTGCATTGGGGGGCGCAAGCGTTGTAATCAGGAATGTGTTCGTGAAAGCCTGAACCGTATCAGATTTTTTGTAACCCGCCAAAAGAATTATTTATGCTTGTTAATAGCAGGATATAGGGTATAATAAATATTGTAAAAGCTAAGAAGGCTGCGTAAAGTTACGAAATGTTATACATAATACATGGATAAAACCCTTCGTTCCATACTCTGGATTTTAGTATCACTCGTCCTCCTAAGTAGTTTCACTGCCGGCTGGTTTTTTATTGCAAAAGAAGAGCTTTACGATGAATATGTAAGCCTGGAAGATCTATTTAAGGCCAGCATAGAGAGATTGAATAGAGAGATCGTGTCATTGGATGAGGAGAACGGGGATCTAAAGTCGAGATTGGATGCAGTGAGCAGGGAATTGAGCTCCATGGAGACGAAGAATGAGGATCTGGAATCTAAATATAAGAAACTCTCGAAAGAGAGAGAGGCCTTGAATAAAGATCTGGCCAGGGTAAAGAAAGGCAAGTTTTTTCTTGAGAAGAGATTAAAGGAGGCGGAGTCAGATTACTTTGTTTCTGACCTCTTGAGAAAAAAGGTTGCCATGGAGGTAGAGCTTAAGAAATTAAAAGAGACATTTTTGCCAAAGCACCTGGAGATCGAAGAATTGAAGAGAGATAAAAAGGATTTAGAATTCCAGCTTTCCAAGGCATACGAAGAAAATCTCCTGGCAGAAAATAAGTTCGAGGATGCGACAAGGGTCTCAGAGATATTGAGCAGGGATTTATTAAAAGAGAAGGACAAAAATATAAAGGCCAGAGGAGAGTTTGAAGCGAGACAGGCAGAAAATCAGATTTTAAAATCAAAATTGGCAGAAATAGAAAGTACTGCTGATGAATTCAATAGACTCGTGATCGAAAAGGGAAATGCGGATCTGAGATTGGCTCGGCTCAGGAGGGAACTGGAGCAAAAAGACCAGGAGCTGGAAAGGATTAAATCAGCATTTCGTGAAAAGAGTGACCAGTCAGAAGAATTAAGGGCCGAGGCATATCACGCACCGAGCGAGGTCGAACTCCCGCCAATTGTTTTACAAAAGAGTCAGGTAGACACTACATCTATTTCATCGCCCATTGACAGGATAAATATGGGCACCTCCTTAAAGGGCAGGATCGTTGCTGTGAACGGGGAGCATAATTTTGTTGTTATAGACCTGGGCAGGCAGGATGGTATTGAGGCAGGGGAAGAGTTTAATATCTATAGGGGCCAGGCGTATATAGGCCTGGTAGAAGTCATACAGATGCGAGACAGGATATCGGCCTGCGATATAAAAGACGTCAAAGGGGGTTGCAGCTTAAAGATAGATGATATTATTGTAGAACGATAGCCAATAGGAAAAATTCCAAATCACAAATTCCAAATTACAAATAAATTCCAAATTTCCAATTACCAAAACCTAAATGAATCTTACCGAATCCTTCCAATTTCTAAATTTCAAGAAAAGAATTGGCACAAAATCCCTCGTTGTATTTACCCAACAATTATCTACACTTATTGGAGCAGGCCTTCCGCTGATAAAGGCGCTTAGGGCTCTTCACGATCAATTAGAGCCATGCGCGCTAAAGGATGTCGTGGCAATGCTTGCCAATGAGGTCGAGAGCGGTGCAAATTTTTCCGAGGCGCTTTCGCATTTTCCAAAGGTATTTCCTGAGTTCTATGTAAATATGACAAAGGCAGGGGAATTGGGCGGGATGCTGGATGGCATCCTGAAGAGGCTTTCTGAATTTTTGGACAAGAATCAGAAGCTCAGGGAGAGGATAAAGTCGGCGCTCATGTATCCTGCGTTTGTACTCTTGACCGCTGTCCTGATATTGATAATGCTCATGATGTTTGTGATCCCCACGTTTACAAGCATGTTTTCAGAATTAGGCGGTGCCCTGCCATTACCGACTAAAATACTCATAGCCACCAGCGATATCATCAGGAAGTTCTGGTATCTTATCCCGTTTATTCCTGTTGTATTGGTCTTATTGTATAAATTTTTGATAAAGAGCCCTGGCAGGAGGCTTGTGATTGATAAGATTAAATTATATATCCCGATAGTGGGCGTACTTGTCCAGCAGGTGGCAGTAGCGAGATTTGCACGCACTCTTGGAACATTACTTTCAAGCGGGGCGCCTATATTGAGTGCATTGCAGACAGTAAAGAATACAGTGGGGAATGAGTTTATTGGCAGAGCGGTTCTAAAGGTACGCGACAGCATCAAGGAAGGGGAGACTGTGTCTGGCCCGATGGAGACGAGCAAGGCCTTTCCACCGCTTGTTGTAAAGATGATAAACATAGGCGAGGAAACTGGGCAGCTGGACAAGATGCTTATACAGATAGCTGATAATTATGAAGAGGAAGTAGATGTGGCAATAAGCGGATTGACCTCGCTTCTTGAGCCATTATTGATAGTGTTTATGGGCCTTGTAGTAGGATTCATCGCGATCTCGATGTTCATGCCTTTATTCTCATTGGTGAAACTTATAGGATAATCGCTAGAGCTTTTTCAAACCCGCCTAACTTTACATCCGTCTTCGTTGAGCACTTATCGTGCTCAACTTCGCCGGATGTAAAGTTAGCAGAATCTTAAGATGAAAATCGGCATTATTGGTCCTCTGCAGAGTGGAAAAACCACGATATTTAAGATACTATTGCAGTCAGATGTCTCTGGTAATATCGGCGTGTTTAAGGCCGTGGACCATCGCGTAGACAAGATTGCCAAGGCCTTTTCTTCCAAGAAGACTACATATCCTGAGCTTACCTTCGTAGATTTAGGTGTGACATCAGGCTTTAAGAAAAAAGACCTGTCCCAGCTCCAGGATATAGATCTATTTATCTGTGTGGCCGGAGCATTTTTTAGCCAGGACCCGAAGAAGGATTTTGAAAGCGCGCTCACTGATATCATACTTTTTGATTTAGAGGTTATACAGGATAGGATTGCCAAATTGCAGAAGGAGAAAAAAGCCGGCACAGAGCAAGAGCTAAAGGCATTGGAAAAATGTCAGACAGCGCTTTCAGATGGCAGGCTTTTACACAAGGCTGGATTGGAGAAAGAGGAGCTTAGGCTGTTTTCAGGCCTGACATTCTTGAGCCTGAGGCCATTGATCATGGCAATAAATGTCTCAGACGAAGATAAAAGAGGCTTAAAGGCGCTTGAAGAATATTGCGCTTCAAAGGATATGCGTTTTATCAGGTTTTCCGGGAAGACAGAGCTTGAGCTTCTCGAGCTGGAGCCAGAAGAGCGTGAAAAGTTTCATAAAGAAATGGGACTGGGGCAGAGTTTCAGAGAAGAGATGTCAAAGCTGGTGATGAAGGAGCTCGAGCTCATTACATTCTTCACAACAGGTGAAAAAGAGACCAGGGGCTGGTATCTAAAATCTGGCTTGCCGGCAATAGAAGCAGCAGGTAAAATACACACTGACATGAAACGGGGTTTTATAAGGGCAGAGATTGTGAATTTTGAGGATTTTATTAAATGCGGCTCTATGCCCAAGGCGCGCGAGGCAGGTGTCTTAAAGGTCGAGGGCAAGGATTACATTGTCAGGGACGGCGATATTATTAACGTGAGGTTTAGTGTATAGAGGCAATGGCATTTAATAAAGTAGGCCAGGTTTAAACCTGGCCTACAAGGAAATGCCCTTGCGACAACTTGTAGGGCACACTTTAGTGTGCCAAAAAACATCGAAAGGAGACATCATGCGTAAAGTTAAGAGGGCGCTGATTAGCGTGTCAGACAAAAGTGGGCTGGAGGAATTCGTAAAGGGCTTGAATGAGCTGGGCGTGGAGATACTCTCAACAGGCGGGACAGCCAAGCTTATAAAAGGCCTTGGTATAAATGCGAGGTTAGTATCAGATTATACTGGTTTTCCAGAGATGCTGGATGGCAGGGTAAAGACATTGCACCCTAAGATCCATGGAGGGCTTTTAGCGCTTCGTGAGAAAAAAGACCATATGGACCAGGTTCAGAAGCATGATATAGAGTTGATTGACATGGTGGTTGTAAATCTGTATCCGTTTGAAAAGACAGTGGCAAAAGAAGGCGTTAAGTTTGAAGAGGCAGTTGAGAATATTGATATAGGCGGGCCCAGCATGCTCCGTTCTGCAGCAAAGAATTTCAAAGACGTGGTGGTTGTGTGCAATCCTGAGAGATATAAGGATGTGTTGGATGAACTAAAGAAGAATAGCGGGAGTATTTCAGACGAGCTTCATTCTAAATTGGGCGTCGAGGTGTTTGAAAAGACTTCAAAGTATGACACAGCTATTTATAACTACATGAAGGGAAAATTGAATGGCGCTTCGCAAGAGGCCAAGGCAGGTTTTCCCGATGCACTTGAGCTAAAATTTGAAAAGGTCCAGTCGCTCAGATATGGAGAAAATCCGCATCAAAGGGCAGCCTTCTACAAGGATAAGGATAAGCGCAATGTCGTGGGCATAAGCAATGCAAGGCAATTGCACGGCAAAGAACTTTCTTTTAATAACATTATAGACCTTGATGCAGCCCTCGAGATCGTAAAGGTATTTAAAGAACCAGCGGCGAGTGTCATGAAGCATACAAATCCATGCGGCGCTGCCCAGGCCAAGACACTGGCGGAGGCATATATAGATGCACTGGATTGCGACAGGGTGTCGGCATTTGGCAGTATTGTAGGGCTTAATAGGATCGTGGACAAAGCTACTGCCAAGGCCATTGCTACAGCTGGTTTTACAGAGTGTGTGATTGCGCCAGGGTATGATGAAGCTTCATTAAAGGTCCTGAAGGAAAAGAAAAACCTGAGATTGATTGAGGTAGGTGAGTTAAAGGGCGTGGAAAAGGATTATGATTTGAAAAAGGTTGTGGGCGGCCTCCTTATTCAGGACAGGGATATCCGCGGCATAGAAGAAAAAGAATTAAAGATAGTTACAAAGAAAAAGCCTACCAAGGAAGAGATACAGTCTCTTATTTTTGGCTGGAGAATGGTAAAGCATGTCAGGTCAAATGCGATTGTCTTATGCCAGGGCACAAAGATGGTTGGTGTAGGCGCAGGCCAGATGTCCAGGGTGGATTCAATGATAATAGCCATAAGAAAATCCGCTGGTAAGTGCAAGGGCTCTACCTGCGCAAGCGATGCATTTTTCCCAAAAGAAGACGCCATAGAAGAGGCAAAGAAAGCTGGGATTACGAGCATAATACAGCCAGGCGGATCTATCCGCGACGAACATATCATAAAGGCGTGTGACGAAGCTGGCATAAGCATGGTCGTTACAGGAGCCCGTCACTTCAAGCATTAAAAGTTAGCTAATAGATGAATTACAGCACAGCACTCGACTACGTCAATTCCTTCATAGATTTTGAGAAGATCCCGCAATATAGTTATGCCTCAAGTTTTAACCTTGAGAGGATGCACGCCTTTCTAAAAGACCTGGGCAATCCTCATCAAGCTCTCAAGGTAATACATGTAGCTGGGTCTAAGGGCAAAGGCTCTACGTGCGCCATGATAGCCTCTATATTAAAGGAGGCTGGGTACTCTGTGGGGCTTTATACATCGCCGCATCTTATAGATACAAGAGAAAGAATTAGGGTATTAAACGAAGTGTCAGGTGTTCCCGTACCACAGGGGTACGGGGCAGGCAGGTGTTCCCGTACCACAGGGGTACGGGGCAGGCAGGTGTCAAAGGAGTTTGAAGGAGTTATAGGGAGAGAGGAATTTATTGAGTTAATCGAAGGGATAAGGCCGGTTGCAGAGAAATTTAGGGATCATGAAAAATTAGGCAGGTTGTCATTTTTTGAAATCTTGACGGCCTGTGCATTTTTGTATTTTAAAGAAAAAAAAGTGGATTTCGCGGTTTTAGAGACAGGGCTTGGCGGAAGGCTTGATGCAACGAATGTCACATGGCCGGTTGTGTGCGGGATTACAAGCATTAGCATGGAGCATAGAGATAAGCTGGGGGATAGCTTGGAGCTTATTGCAAGGGAGAAGGCAGGAATCATTAAGGTTCAAGGCTCCAGGCTCCAGGCTCCAGGGGCGGTGTTTACTGTTTGGCAGAAAAAAGAAGTTATTGATGTAATAAGAGAGGTGTGTAGAGAAAAAAATGCCAAATTGCATAAAGTTAGTAAAAATTTGCCTTATGAAAATCTAGAATTAGCTCTTTTAGGCAGGCATCAGATAGAAAATGCTGGCCTTGCAATAGCAATGGCAAGATTTATAGATAACAGAATAGATGAAAAGGCAATACGAAATGGTTTAAAGAATGTAAATTGGCCTGGGAGATTACAGATTGTCCAAAAAGAGCCATACGTGGTTTTGGATGGCGCGCAGAATGTGGCCAGCATAGATGCAGTTTTATCGTCGATAAAAGAGATATTTGAATACAAAAGACTTATTTGCATATTTGGAATATCAAGTGACAAGGATATAAAAGGTGTTTGTGGAGTATTGGATAGCGCATGTGATATAATAATCCTTACCAGATCCAGGAGCGAACGCGCAAAAGACCCAACTGAACTAAAGAAACATTTCTCCAGGGTCGATGCCTTGGTGACTGGTAGTGTAGAAGAGGCTTTAGCTAAGGGTCTCGATAGAGCTGGCAAAGGGGATCTGATATTAATAACCGGTTCTCTATATGTGGTCGGTGAGGCGCTGAGAACCAATTACACCGCGTAGGTGCGCGGTGCGCACCTACGCGGTGAGATAGGTTAAGCGGAACTTACGCGGAAATCATGACTAAGATAATGTTGGATGATACGATAGTGGCGATTTCTACGCCTGTGGGTGAGGGTGGTATTGGTATAGTGCGGCTCAGCGGCAGAGACTCGCTCAAGATTGCGGATAAGGTCTTTGTTTCGAAGAACGGGAAAAGGCCTTCGCGATTTAAGACCTATACGGTTCATTATGGGACTATAAGGGACAATAAGGGAATTGTAGATGAAGTGATTCTGACAGTGATGAGGGCGCCGAGGAGTTATACAAAAGAAGATGTGGTAGAGATAAATTGTCACAGTGGTATTGTGCCGCTTAGAAAGACCCTGGATCTGGTACTAAAGAATGGTGCCAGGCTTGCTGAGCCAGGAGAGTTTACAAAGCGGGCATTCCTGAACGGCCGCATTGACATATCCCAGGCAGAGTCAGTCCTGGATATTATAAGGTCAAAGACTGATTTGAGCCTGAAATTAGCAGTAAATAATTTAGAGGGCCTGTTGTCAAAAAAGATCAATTGTATAAGAGAGGGCCTGATGGATATATTAGTGCGCATTGAGGCCTCTATTGATTTTTCAGAAGAAGAGGATGTCTTTACGAAGAAAAAAGACATCCTTAATAAACTTAGCAAGGTTAACAAGGCCTTAGAAAAGCTGATCTTATCAAGAGATCAGGGAAAGATCCTGCGTCAGGGAATAAATACAGTCATATGCGGCAGCCCAAATGTAGGAAAGTCCAGTCTCATGAATGCGCTTTTAAAGGAATCCAGGGCCATTGTCACGCACATACCAGGCACTACAAGGGATACCATAGAGGAGGTTATAAATATTAAAGGTATACCAGTCGTTCTTACAGATACAGCGGGGATAAATAAGACTGACCATCCTGTTGAGAGAGAAGGGGTGAAGAGGAGTCACGACTCTGTGCAGGCAGCAGACCTGATTCTGGTTGTCCTGGATAACGGAAGATTGCTCAATAAGAACGACAGGGATATTATAAAAAATATTAAAGACAGGGATAATGTAATAATAGTAGTAAACAAAGATGATTTAAAGGCGCACATTGATATAAAAGACATAAAAAAGATACTCCCTGGAAGGCCTATTATAAAAATATCAGCATTAAATCAGTCCAACATTGATAAATTAGAAGATGTGATTTACGATATGGTATTCAAAGGCAAGATACCATCGCCTGATTTTGTCGGTATTTCCAACAGCAGACAGCTGGATATATTGAGGCGTTCACATGAAGAGGTAAGGCAGGCGATAGATGCGGTTAAGTCAAAGGCCTCAATGGATTGCGTGGCAATCTATGTGCGCTCATCTATCGAGGCAATAGGCGAGATAACAGGTGATACTATAACCGAAGAAGCCCTGGATAAGATATTCGCGGAGTTCTGTGTAGGGAAGTAGACTTACCACCCCCACCGCGGGGGTGACCCACCCCCGCGGTGGGGGTGGTAAAAGAGAGGATAGCATGGACAAAGTAAAGATTCAGAAGGCAGTGAAGATGATATTGGAGGCAATCGGCGAGAATCCGAACAGGGCGGATCTAAAGAAGACACCGGAGCGGGTCGCTGATATGTACGAGGAGATTTTTAGCGGCATACAGGAAGATCCTTCCAAGCAGCTCGAGGTGTTGCTATCCGAGAGGCATGACGAGATTGTACTATTAAAAGGAATACCACTTTATAGCGTCTGCGAGCACCATATTTTGCCATTTGTAGGAACGGCACATGTGGCCTATATACCAAAGAATAACAGGGTCACAGGCCTCAGTAAACTGGTCAGGGTAGTAGAGATACTTTCCAGGAGACTCCAGGTCCAGGAAAGGCTTACCACTGAGATAGCTGATATCCTCATGAAAAAGTTAAAACCAATGGGCGTGATGGTGATTATCGAAGCAGAACATATGTGCCTGAGCATGAGGGGAGTAAAAAAGCCAGGCGTTTCAACAGTGACAAGCGCTGTAAGGGGGATTTTTAAAGAGAATCACAAGACGCGTTCAGAGACAATGGCGCTGATAAGGAATTAGTCTTCTTTCCAGTTTACAATAAATGGAGGGAGGCCGCTGGGATTGTAATTAAATGCGTCAGCTATGGCATCGCTGTCGTAACTGACCGTAGGATTTCCCGTAAGAGTAGTCTCAAATTCCGCACCGCTTTCCACATAGAACGTGCCTTCGACCACAGGTTCCCCGCTCACCCATAATGCCCCGATTACCCAGATAATCCCTCTGAAATGGCCGCCTGTAAGCCGCAGATCGCCATTTACCACTAGTATGCCGCTGCCTTCCCAGTTGGAATCCGAGATTATCATTTCGGCGTCATTAACCAGGTCGCTCCATGTAATCTCAGTCACAGGCGTGACATTGTTAGACGGGTCAGTATAGAGGTTTGTGGCATTGTTTTTCATCACTTCCTTAGAAACGCCAAATACATCCTCAAAGTAAAATGTCTCATTGTCATCTATATCGCCATTTACCTCCGCACTTCCTCTGATCACTATATCTCCATTCGCTGTGATAGCTGATGTGATATCATCTGGGCTGGCATCATTTGCTGGCTGCTCCACCAGGGCTGTTATTGTGCGGACTATATTATTAGGGTCTGCGCTGTCTAATGCAGGCACGCCGCCGCTAGAAGTTATTAAGAATCTCACTGAGGTTGCAGGGGTTGTCTGTGTGCTGTAAGCGCCTCTTCCCAGTGTGCCAGATAAAGGCGTATCAGGGAGCTCATTGATTGCCCTGTCCAGGCCTGCCTCTGCCAGCCAGAATGCCTGCACAGAGTCTTTTTCTTTATTGGCCACTCTTTGTTCGCCAATACTCCTTGCAGTAAATGCAGAGCTCACTATTAAAAGCACTGCAATAATAATATAAGAGGCGATCAAGGCAATACCTCTATTGCTTCCAAGACTTATCTTCATCAGTTCCTCACCTTTACCTCAGAATTAAGCGTTATGCTTGACTGAATTATACTGAATCCGGGAAATGTTTTCTTCTGTGTCGTGATACTGATATTTATTGTATCCGGAGATAGTACAGTTCTATTAAAGGTAACTGCTGATATATTGTTTGCAAGCACCCTTTGGCTATCATCCTGTGTCTTCAATAGCTGCATCCCGTTCAGCCCGCCCAGTGAATACTGGATATTGCTCGACCATGCAGCGCCTGCTACAGTAATGCTTGCAGGTATCTGGAATGTTATGGAATTATAATCTGCGCCATCTGCAGGAACGCCTGTGATACCAGAAAGGTTTGCCTGCCGCAGCTCCCTTACCATGGCACTCAGGCCCCTGCGCGCCTCCTGCTGCACATTTACCTGAGAACTGCTGGATGTCCACGAGCTCCTTGCAGTGGCCAGCACACTAAATAAGCATGCAATGATTATGGAGAATAAAAATATAGCTACGATCGTCTCTATTAATGTAAAACCTGCTTTATTTTTAATATGTAGTATTTTCATATATTATTTTGCACAGATTATCACAGATGAAAAGATACAAGATGATCGCAGATGTTTTTATCTGTGACCATCTGTGCATTCTCGTCATCTTCGGCTCATTAAGGTTGAGATCTCAGCAGGCGAATTTAGCCTGGTATCTCCATTTAGATCTTCACCCAGATCCAGCGCTCCATTGAGGTTTGTATCTTCACCTATGATTCTATTTGAGATGCCTCTCCATGAAACACTCAGGTATGTTTCCAGGAGTTCCGGGTTTGTGTTGTTCACATACACCGCGCCCTTTGCCTCATTTAATGTAAAACCGTCAGGGTCAAAGCTAGTGGCATTGTAATTAGCAAATACAGTGTCAAAGTTTGAATTACGGATCTCTTCCATTTTGTCCTGGCACGCAGTCAGCGCAAGCGTGAGATTCCTTGCGTCTTCATTGAGCGCTATAAATTTTGCAAAGATTGCCAATATACCTGTAATAGCAACTACCAGAATAGCGACTGCCATGACCAGTTCAAATAATGTAAATCCAGATTTTTGCCTTAGTTTGATCAACATAATTTTACAAGAAAAAGTAGGCCAGGTTTAAACCTGGCCTACTTTTTGACCTTTACGCTTCATGTACGCCTTACTCTATCGGCGCTCCTGCTGCATTGTTCAGCCTTATCACACCAGTCTCGTTCACGAAAAAGATACGAGTGCCTGTTGTGCCTGGCGCTGCAGGGCTAGATGTGCAGGTAAACTGGTTATTGTTTACCATGACATAG
>JAHILY010000006.1 GCA_018896815.1 Candidatus Omnitrophota bacterium
CCTTTATCTGAGAGATTATATCCATCACTTCAGCAGATAATTCAAGACCCTGCCGTAAGTGTCGTGCACACATTTTCCAGAAAGTCGGAGCCAAGCCATCTTGACCTTTTGTTTTCAAATCGTGAAGATACATAGCAGCCAGGTCCTCAAGTTCATCTGGTATTACTGCAGTCTCATCAGAAACAGCGCGAGCCTTTTTCTTTTTTGAATGTTTAGCTTTCTCCAGTATCTTGCCAGCAGTAAAAGCAGGGTCGAAGTCAGCTAATTCTGATTTTACTCTATTTAATACCTTTCTTACTTTTCTTTTCGTTGCGTAATTCTCTAAGGCAGTTACTAAGTTATCTAATGCCTCTAATAGAGGCTCACCAGTTAATACGGTAGCGCTATCAAGCATATCTTCATTATCAAGAAAGGCGTTTATGGCCTTGATAATCTGAGTTAAACACTTTTCCTTATTAGCTGCAAGTATCTCGCTAGCAGTAACATTAGGATAACATTCAGCAAAACTTGTTACCTCTAACTCACTAGCGACTCTGACTAAGGCCTCTTTTACTCCCTCCTTATCTATGTGGCTCTCTAAAGCAGCTACTAAGTTATCTAATGCCTCTAAGAGAGGCCCGCCAATTAATACCGTAGTGCTATCAAGCATATTCTCATTATCAAGAAAGGCATTTATGGCCTGGATGATTTGAACTAAACATCTATCTTTATTTTCTGCAAGGATCTCACTGGCAATAACATTAGGTCGGTATTCAGCAGAGTAAGTTATCTCTACTTCACTAGCTACTCTGGCTAGGGCCTTTCTTACCTCTTCTTTATCTATGTATTCCTCTAAAGCAATTACTAAGTTATTCAGCTCCTCTAATAAAGGCCCGCCAGTCAATCCCGTAGCGCTATCAAGCATATCTTCATTATCAAGAAAGGCATTTATCTCCTGAACCAATCGAGCTGGTAAAAACTCAAAAAACCTACTGACCAGAGCCTGAATCTCGGGGTCAGCATCGTCTTTAAGAGCAGAGATAAATTCTATACTAAAACCTGCTGAAATCTGGTCAATCCGCTCCGCCTTTCCTTTTTCTCTATATAGTCTCAGTAATTCTGCGAGGAATCGCTTGCCGTCTTCTTGTTCTAACCAGTATATAAATGCGAGCAATTTACCCGTCATCTCAAAATATGAAACAATATTTTCCTTTTCTTCAGGGGCTTCTTTTTCAATATAAGTGAGGAAATTCTCGGGAGAGACTGCTGCAAGAAGTCTATTAGCCACTTCTTTAGTTAAATCTAAAAGGCCCTCTGAAGCTAATACCTGTTGGGCTTCTTGAGATATATTACCCTGTAATGCCAAAGAAGGTAGTCGCATAATAGAAAAAGCAGGCTGTATTCTAATCGCAACTATGAGCTCCTTCTTTTTCTCTTCAGTAAGACCTAATTTATCCAGAAACTCTTCCTCTCTAATGCATGCGCGCACATGTGGTAAATCTCTAATCTGAGTATGTTCTTCATTAGTTAGATCAGGATAATTTTGATGTAATTTCCAACCTTCTATAGCATCTAAGATTTCGTGTAAAATATTTCTTTGATGGTCAAATTTATCACCTCTTTCTAGATCGATATACATTCCCAGGATTACTTCTTCAAGAGAATCTGCTCTGACATCAGTAACAGTTATCCCTTCAAATGCTGTAATGTCTATATCTTTAAACTCTGGTTGTCGCTCAACTAAACCTTCATTACCCAGCAAATTCCACCCTCTCTTTGCTCTACTATCCAACACTTCATCTATTTCAGACGATAAGCCCCTGAGTCTCCCTGCTAATTCCTCTAAATATTCTGCCTCTTTTTCAGCCGCAGACAACCCTTGTCCACCTACGCGGTGTACACCATCGGGTTCTTCTTCCTCGGCGGCTTTGGCTGGGTCGGTGGCTTTCGGCGCGGCGGCGGTTCGCTCATCGGCGGGCAGCTTGGCGGCTTCTTGGGCTAAGTTAGAGTCTTTGGCTGGCTCGTTGGGCTCAAAAGCGACATAAGCGAGGATATTCGATTTGCCTTTCTCCTTTTCCGCAAAAAATCTGTTAATTCCATCTACCAAAAAGTACAGCGGTCTATCTGCCCGGACAGCAAATACTACCATAATTGGTGGTGGCTGGCTGGCTTGTCCTGTAAACTCTTCAACCCTTTCAGGCACTGGTGGCGTAGCAACCTTCACATCCTCCATATTAATCCATCGCATCTCCCAGTGAAAATGCCCATAATTTTGACGATGCATCGTGATATAAGTCTCAGAATGTCCGCTTTCTCGAAGCATCCTTTCAATCTGCTCCCAGTTTACTGGGGTGTCAACAGCAGTTTGGGCCTGCGAGGCGGTGGCTTCGGCTGGCGGCGCAGCGGCTTCGGCTTCTTCCTCGGCTGGCAGCGCGGCGGCTTGCCCCTGGTCAGCGCTATCTAGTTCTAATAACAAGGAAGGTAATACGGTGGGTAATTCAAAATCCATAATCCCTTCAATGCCTGCATCTATTTCGTCTTCTACGCTCCATTCAGAAGCCTCTTGCTCTGGCAAAGGTAAGGCATAATTTCCAAACTGCTTTAATGCCCATATATTTCCTATCTTAGCTAATATCTCGGCGGCTGCTCTTTGGGGTGAGTTAGGAGGAAAAACATCTCCGACCAGCATATTTAGATCCGGATCCTGCGATAGCCATGTAAGAAGATGGATTATTTCGTGAATGGTACTCATTAATGACTTAGTTTCAAGAAGTGACCTATGTGTATCTTCTCTATTTCTAAGTTGGCCTCCAAGCTCTCCAACTTCGCTTGCCTCTTCTCTATCCACTTCAACTCCCAGGGCTTCTACAAGACTCAAAAGCCGCCCTTCTATCTTTGCTGATTCTTCTTGTGAAATATTTCTTTGCGGCATAGCGACTACTCCAGTTAAGTATTCTCTTATGGCTCCTTCTATCCTATGGGCATCTCTTTTGGAAAATTTAGATGCCTCTTTCTCCCCCGTGGCAATATCTCTTATCTCTTTAAGAACAGGGTGCTGCCAGATATCTCCACCAGGTACAAGTTGAGTTATATCTGATATAAAACGACGAAGCCCTTGCGCTGGATCCACCGCTCGAACTATTCGACTTCTCACTTTATCAGGTAGATATTCCTTTACCACTTCTATGTCTTCAGGTAAAAATGCATCAAAAAAATGGTAAGGTAATCCTGTGTATCCTTCAGGAGACAAGGCATACGATACTAACAATGCCGCTACCTCATTAGGAGTGGTGTAGTGACTTGCCTCATATGCAAATTGGTGACCACTATCTTGATGCCTTTCATAGGATTCAGCGACTCTCCTCTGTATGTTTGGGAATGAAGCATGTACCTTGATCTCATTCTCAAACGTCTCCATATCTGTGAGACCCTTAGTAAATAGTATGTGAGCTAATTCATGACGAATATCGGTTCTCATCTGTTCTTCGGTCTCTTGATGAACCATGTTGAGCCTAAAGGTAGTAGGATATCCGTATTTAGGTTTTATTCGTTTTGCGCACCCTCTTTCGGAATTATCAGGTTCATATATAGGAACAAACTTCCATTCATCCGATATGCCAAAACCCTCTCTTTCTTCTTCAGCAACTTGCCTGGCTAATGCCTCTCTTCTACGTCTGAGTTGCTCTAGCGGCACGGCGGCTTCGGCACTGGGTTTCTTGCTTCCCTCAGCTTCTATGGTAATCATCGAGCCTTTATAATACATTGAGGCTTCCATACTGTAAACAGTCCAGCCTCTAAACCAGAGATCGCCAAAGTGTTCAACCGAATCGACCCGGTAACTGAACTCAGGATATTCCCCTGATACCGCATCTAACCTTTCCTCTAATTCTAATCTCTCCTCCTCTCCTGAAAAGATTTCGGTAAAAATTCGCACTTGACCTCCCGCAACTAAAAGCTTGGGTAACTGCATCAAGAATCCTTCCCCCAGCATATGTGGCTGGGGCATGTTAATCAGAATCAAATCATATGTATCTGGGTAAATCTTCTTTTGCTCAATTGCCGCCTCTAACGACATCCCGTCAAATATAGTTATTCTCCTTTTGTATCTTTTTCTCAAATTTTCTTTATCGCCATCATCAATTTTTTCTAGTTCAACACCGGTGACCTGCCACAGAGACCGTTCAAGTAATCTCTCTAATTCATAATCAGTTTTTCCAAACCCCACTACTAAAACTTTTATTTGAGCAGGGTCTTTATCTTCCATGCTCGGGGTTATCTCTAAGGGTGGTGGATAACCACAATGGTGCTTCGCCCTAGCTTTTACCCAATTTGGTAAGTCTTGAACATCTTCATCTGTCGCCAAGTTTTCAAAGGCTTTTTTTGCTAATTCTGTTAAGTTAACCTTTCCTTCCGAAATTATTGTGCTAATAAATCTTAAAAGTTCAGCTCTAAAATGAGCATAATTGTCTTTAAGATGATCAGTGAGGACATGAGGATAGAAGCGATAGTAACCGTGATAGGCCTGCATAAAGCTCTTTAATAAGTTGGCGAGTGTTTCTACAGCGGCTGGCGAGACGGCTTCTTTGGTTTGCGGCGTGGCGGCTTTGGCTTTGGCGGCAGGCTGCTCAGGGGTGGCTTCTTTCTCTCCTACGCCCAATTCTTCTAGCACCCTTAACACACCAGACCGCACTCGTTCGTTTTCATCGGCTAACGCTGCCTTAAGTTGCTCTATGGCTGGCTCGCCTTCCTGCTGAGTAATCTTTACTAATATGTGAATTATAAGTTCTTCCAAATAATCTGGATCAGCGACAAATACCGCAAGACTTTGCCTCAACTTTTCAATATCTTCTTTTTTTGGAAGACTCAATGAGGTTTCCTTATAAGATACTGCCATAGGAATCTCTTTTAGAATATCCTTCAATCTGCTTACAGCTCCTTCTGAAGATTTATCTCTCTCTACTCCTACCTCCCAGACTTCGCCCGAATGATTAGCAAAATCTTTCCAATGAAACAACGTCTCGCCTATTACTTCTGAATCATTGAATGTCTTCCTCTGAAGTAAGATTGAATGAGAATCGGCGGCTAAATTGTCTAATTCTAAAGGTTCGTCTCTTTCTCGATCGTAAGCTCGAGGTGTAACATATGCTATTGATTCCACTTCTTTTTTCTCAGCAAGATTTTTTAGTATCTGAGGAAAATGACCATTTGCCTCATTAAAAGTTACAAATACCTTCATATTAATTACTCCGAGTCTCTCTAATTCATCTATGGCCGAAAGAATCATGAATTCTTTTTCCGGACGGAAATGGCCAAGCACAATTATCTCTTCACCTTCCAATGATCCTTTTATCACCAGCCCCGTACAAACCGAATAGGCGTAACTAACCAGAATATCTCTTTTTACCTTTGTTAACATACCAAATTTATCTGGAAATAGACAAATGACTGCCGCACCATCTTTGGTTATCCATATTCTCTTCCAAAAATAGTCGGCTGGAACCTTACGGAAATCTCTTCTACCTTTCGCTAATGCCTTTATTAAACTCGGGACAGCATCTAAGCCCCCTAAAACCAAGTCTTCAGCTGCTTGCCAGTGAACTTTAGGATCGTCATCTTCAAGCCGCTCGATTAGTTGCTGTATATCTCCACCCACCCCTCTCCTCACCTGAAACTCAGTCAGGTCTTTTCCTAATATCCTTGCCAGATGCTCACGCACCTCTTCATCAGAAATAGCCAGCGTCACATCCTTTTCCGAACCCTCTTCGACCTGCGCAAGAATGCTTATTTCATTTATTACTATATCTTCGATAATATCTTTGATTTCCTCTAAATCTGAAATCTCATCCGTTAACTCTCTAATACGCTCACTAATCTCACGCACCCTAGAAAGCCTCTGCGCTTCTTCTATAGGTAAATGCTCAAGACCAGCCCGTAGCAATTCAGCAACCTCAACCCCGACCCTCTTTAGTCTCTCCAGTGCGTCTTCTTCAGCTTCGGCTTGCAGTGTGACGGTTGAGGATTGTTCGGCTTCGGGTAACCAAATAGTAAAAGTAGTACCTGTTTCTGTTCTCGTAGATTTAGATATTTCACTCTTTTTTAATTTATCGTCAAGGGTCAACTTTAATGGTTCGTCATCTTCGGTTCTGGTATCTACATGGACTCTTCCCCCTTTTAATTTGAGATATTCTAAAGTAAGATAAAGACCTTGCCCACTTCTTTCAGCAGCCACTTTTGTTGTAAAATCTTCTTCAAATATACGAGGTAAATTTTCTCTTGTAATACCTGGGCCTCTATCGTAAACTTCAACTCTAATCCACCCATCTTCCCTAGAAGTGGTTATAATAATATCTTCTCCGACATATCCTGATGCCTCAAACAAATTATCTATAATACCCAAAATAATAATTGGTTCATCATCTATAATTTTCTCAAAAGCTAAACCCTCCTGACTTAGTCTCAAGTTAGGCATCCGAAGTGTAAACAACTCAGTATACGCATATATAATCTCATTTATATTGGCTGTATCTACTGAAGAAAGCAAATCCATAAAATTATAAAGCCGTCTTATCATATCATTGAGACGCTCGATGTATTTTTCCACTTCTTCACTTCTATCTGTAAATACATCTCTTCTTAATGTATCTTCAAGTTTTTCAATAAGAGATTCTGTTGAACTGATATTGTTTTGTATTTCCTGCAAGAATACTTCTATATCAAAATCTGCGCCGAGTGTTTGCTTATATAATCCTCTTGTTCTTCTATGCCAAGTTAACCATTGTTTATCAGTCTTATCACATAAATCTCTAAGCATTTGTTCTTCATAATCTTCTAATAAAGGTTTTAATTTCTCTAAATTCCTTGCAAGACCTAAAATATTTCCAACGTGATGCATTGTAAATTTAAATATTAATCTTTTTGCATCATCTCTAATTAACTCCAATGTTCTTTCTTGCTGTAAGCCGACCTGGTACGCTGCGGTTCTGTCTTGTCTGGCCAGCTCGGCGGCGGCTTCGGCTTGCGGCGCGGCGGCTTCGGCGGGCGAGGACGGAATATGAATTGCAATAAGACCTCCACCTTTACCTAAACTGGAATTATTTGATAATTCAATTTCTCCATCGTGCAGTTTAACTACCTGCCGCATAAAGGCGAGTCCTAAACCTGTACCTTCTCTTCCCGATATATTTAACACACAGGCATTTGGTCTATCAGGAATAATAGACTTTTCAAGTAACTCGGGGTCAAAACCCTTCCCCTCGTCTTCGAACTTAATAATTATACCGGTTGGAACCTTCTCGACAGTTACTAAAAGTTTCTTTATTATTCCCATTAGATGTGCGCCATTACTTAATATCCGTGCTATTGCTAACTTAAATTGTTCTGGATCAACATAAACTTCTATATCTTCAGAAACTTCGTTCTCGAATCCCTTTCCCTTTAGAACCTTCTTATCACCTATAAAGAGACTTTCCACAGCCTGGGCAACTAACTGCCTTAAGTTTACCCACTCTCTCTCAACCTTCCCTTGCACCAGATTAAGCACTACTCTATTTAGAAGCATTCTCACTTTTTCTAATTCAAGCCTAACATCCTCTTTAAGGGTTATATCACGTGAATAGTATGCTCTATGCCCTGGATCGGATATATTTTCTATAAAGCCCTCAGAGTATTCTCTAAATGTAACCTTACTAATTCTGGGCATAAGTTCTAAATATCCCTCACAAACCCTATTATATCTTTCGATAGCAGAATTTAACTTGGCCTCCAATTCTTCGATTCTGGCAGAAATCGACTCGGATCCCCATTCTTCGATTTCTTGAAACTGTGGCGCCTGGGAAGTATCTTTAATCTCATCATGGAGCCTCTCTAAAGTAGTACCAATCTTTCCTATTATGCTACTAATCTCTTCTAATTGGCTACTAACCCCCTCTTTTCTCTCTCTTTCAATCTCAATAATTCCTGAAATTCCACTTTTTAGTGCCATAAACATAGTAGGAAGACTATAAAGCGAGCCCCCATGTTGACATATTCTAAGTACCGATAGCTGTTGAAACCTCTCGATGTTGGATTCTCCTCTAGTTTCTATGTCAGTGGCTCCGGCTTGTGGGGCAACGGCTAGTAATTTATCCAAATCCAATAGTAGCTCACGATGGTGTAATTGAGCATCTAAAATCTGCTGTCGTAAATCATCTACTCCTTTAGCATCCTTCAGCGATACCTCTAAAGAAACTTCGGAAGCCTCCACTATCTGTAATAATTTTTCGGTATCTCGATCCCAACCGGGTAGAAATCCACATCTTAAATAAGTCCATAACCCTTCAAATGTTTCTCCGTAATCATCGACTTCTACACTAAATCTCCTTATCCCATATAATTGATTCATTGCTCGAATATGTCCAAGAATAACTATTTTTGAAAGTCCTCGGCCGCGATAAGAAGGACGCATGTAAAATCGTAAGCGGATTGTATCATGTTTATCAATATGGAGAGGACTCCTCCCAATAATTCCATGTGCAATTACGTCATTATTGCTGTTAACTAAATAAATAACATAACCTGCTGCTGTTCCATCTTTGAACAATGCGGGTACAAGAAACCATGTAATATTATTCCCTAAGTCTGCCTTATGGAATCCTCTTTGGGCTGCACCCCGTTCGGCAAGGACAACCAAAGGGCTAGGAGTTACTATTCTTAATAACTGATTTTTAAACTCTGTGACTGTTCTCTTTGCGTCATCCCCAGGTGGAATTTCTTGAATTGATAAAGGAGATTCAATAGTACGAAGTATCTCCCCTCTCTGTCTCTCACTAAGCAACATTTGTCCTAATTTTGCCTGTATCTGCCCACCAGTACCTGAGCCTTGCTTGGCGGCTTCGGCGGCAGCCAGCGGCTTTACTTCTTCCGCACCCGTTTGCTCATCGGCGGCTTTGGCTGAGTCAGTGGCTTCGGCTGGCGAGACGGCTGCTTTGGCGGACGGCGCGGTCAAGGCGGACGACCCTTGTCCACCTCGTAGGTGGACATCGGTTTCTTTTAGCACCCTTAACACACCAGACCGCACTCGTTCGTTTTCATCGGCTAAGGCTTCCCTAAGCTGCTCAATAACTGCCTCGCCTTCCTGCTGAGTAATCTTTACCAGGATGTGAATTATAAGTTCTTCCAAATAATCTGGATCAGCGACAAATACCGCAAGACTTTGCCTCAACCTTTCAATATCTTCTTCTTTTGGAAGACTCAATGAGGTTTCCTTATGAGATACTGCCATAGGAATCTCTTTTAGAATCTCCTTCAATCTGCTTACCACTCCTTCTTGAGATTTATCTGCCCCTACTCTTACTTCCCAGACTTCGCCCAAATGATTAGCAAAATCTTTCCAATGAAGCAACGTCTCGCCTATTACTTCTGAATCATTGACTGTCTTCCTCTGAAGTAAGACTGAATGAGAATCGGCGGCTAAATTGTCTAATTCTAAAGGTTCGTCTCTTTCTCGATCGTAAGCTCGAGGTGTAACATAGGCTATTGATTCCACTTCTTTTTTCTCAGCAAGATTTTCTAGTATCTGAGGAAAATGACCATTTGCCTCATTAAAAGTTACAAATACCTTCATATTAATTACTCCGAGTCTCTCTAATTCATCTATAGCCGAAAGAATCATGAATTCTTTTTCCGGATGGAAATGGCCAAGCACAATCATCTCTTCGCCTTCTAACCATCCTTTTATCACCAGCCCTGTACAAACCGAATAGGCGTAACTAACCAGAATATCTCTTTTTACCTTTGTTAACATACCAAATTTATCTGGAAATAGACAAATGACTGCCGCGCCATCTTTGGTTATCCATATTCTCTTCCAAAAATAGTCGGCTGGGACCTTACGGAAATCTCTTCTATCTTTCCCTAATGCCTTTATTAAACTCGGGACAGCATGTAACCCCTCTAAAACCAAGTCTTCAGCTGCTTGCCAGTGAACTTTAGGGTCGTCACCTTCAAGCCGCTCGATTAGTTGCTGTATATCTCCACCCACCCCCCTGCCCACCTGAAACTCCGCTAAACCTTCTTTAATTGACACCTCTTCAATCCTTTCCCCATCGCTGTTATCATATGTTATAGCTATATCTGAGTCCCCTTCTTGGACCATCTTGAGCTTTTGGATGAGGTCGTCTCGTTCATCAACTGTTCCTGCGCCGCCTTGGCCTGGGTCGGCGGTCTCTTCTTCTACGATAGCTTTTAACCTACTTACCATTCCCTCATCCAATTCTATATTTCCTAAGACATAGGCTATAATTTTCAAGAATCTATCTACGAATTCCCGAGCTGCCTCAAGGCCGCTTACCTCTTTAATCTTCTTTGCTAAAGAAATGGCGTATTCAGCATTTTCTTTCTCTGGATTTAACTGGATAGACTCGATTATGTATTCCAGGGCCTTCTCCCACTTACCTTTCTCAGCACAAATTAAAGCAACTGTCTTGTAGATGATGTGAAATTCCAGTTTATTGAAAATGCCCAAGCCTTCTGTCTTCTCTAGAGCTAGCCGCTTCCTTTGTTCAAGATCTTCAACTTCTTCTGTAACTACTAGTCTTTCAAATATATTCTTCCAATGAACACTTACACTACCTATTCCTATTCCCAATCGTTCAGCTATAACCCTGTTCTCTAAAGCTGAGTCTTTTAAACTATATGCAACCTTTAATACATCTATCTGTCTCTCGCTTAAACCTATCTCAGCCCTGACTATAAGAGGTGTTATGTCTCTTTTCTCAATCCAATCTTCTTCCATTGCCTTCTGTACAAGCCTTAACTTGAGCATTGTATTTTCCTCAGACATGCCCAACCGATTCTTCATATTATTGATATGTTGTCTGATATTTCCATCTGTCATAGGTTCATCAACTGGCCTAGACTCAGAAAGCCTATCAGCTATCTTTTTATCTGTCAAGTTTTCGGCAAGTAGATATATTATTAACAATTCCGAAGGCGTCAAAGGAGATTTTGCAATGCGTTCTATATCGTCTATCTTTACTTCATCCCTATCTTTTCCAAAAACTAATTCTAATATCTTGATATGATGAAAATCAACAGCGCGCTCTGCCATCTTAAGTAACCGAACTGAGATCTCTACTGGTTTAAATCTACGTAACGCTTCTAATAATTTTACACGCCACTCAAGGTCTTCTTCAGTTCCTCCTTTTGACTCTCTTTCTTTTGGAAGTATATCCTCAGCTTCATCTCCTAGAGCTTCTCGCAATGCTTGTGTAGCATTGTATATTTGAACCCTTATATTCTGTAAAACTGCATTCTTTACTATAGAGTCTTTCTTTAATGATTTGATTGTAGCATCGAATATCTCATCCTCTTCAGAAATGCCATCTAGATACATTTGCCACTTGATATAAGCTTCTGCAACATCTTCTCTTGACTGAAACTTAGCTAACTGCTCTAATATAAAGAGTTCTGAATCAGTTAAAGGAATTCTGGCACGAATTTCTAATGGTGTCGGATCAGCTTCGATTAATCCCAACTGTAGAACCCAATTTAGTGTCTCTATCATTGACTGGTAAAGTTGTTGGTCAGTAGGACTATGAATATCAGGTTTAGTTATACCCAGAAACTCCTTTAGGCGATCTCTGACAAGATGATACTGTACATTAAGATTATTTAAACTAATCCCAAGTGTCCTGGCAATCTCGTCTCTTGATAACCCCTCAGCCATCAGCTCGAGTATCTCTCGCTGCCGCGGGGTCAGGTGGATTGGTGCAGAGATTTCATCAAAACCGAGTTCTTTGAGAGAAGCTGACGATGTTGAAGCCCAAATCTCCATCACCTGCTCAAGGCCCGCACCAATATTTTTCATATAATCTTTTATACCAACATATAACTCCCTATTAAACAAACCAACCCACGCATCACATTGAGCGGAAAAATTCTCATCAGTTCCATAACGTCTTCTATGCAAACGAATAACAATAGGTCTTCCATCGGCCACAACACGGCGTATCTCTGCTAAAACCTTTGAGTAGTCAACATCTTTATGTCCAGTTTGGCGCCCTTCCTTACCCAAAAACATTTTATAAGGATTGACTATTAACGCACCTGCGAATGAATCTCTTTCAAATCCAAGGTTGGAAGCATCTCCCCAAAAGGCGTTGTAACCCTTCTCCCGCGCACTTACAACCATAACCTGCTTAAGCTCTACACCTATCACAGGTGCGCCTTCAGAAAGTTCTTCAGCCTGAGCAAAGTCATCCGAACCTTTAATAGTTCTAACATCACCAAATCCAACAACCAACCATGCCTGTTCTATGTTCCTGCCTGGAACTACAAGATCCAACAGTACCTCAACACAGGAACCAGGATCCTGAGGATTAACTCCTGAAGGCACAAACCATCCACAAAACGATCGTAGAACCATTGCATACAAAGTTAGCTCCCTCTCAGATAGCTTCTCATCAGAGGCCAGTGTAGCTAAACGTACTATCATCCTGGAAAAACTATCCATACGCTCAGAGGGAGAAAGAAACCAATTGTAATTCACCTCAGGCCCAAACCCCTTATCTACTATGTAATTATTATAAAGGTCATAAAGATATTCTAAGTAACTTACATAGGCCCCATGCTCCTTGGACGGTCCAAGCGTATAATGGGCAGCAATCTCTGCCCACTGCTTCTGCACATGCCCTGGTTTCAATAGCTCGAGTATCTCAGTAATAGCCTTCTCACGTGCCTCTGGATCAACATCAGATCCCCTTGCTGTAATAGTATCCAGGAGGACTTGTACAACTCTGGTTTGCTCCTCGGCGGCGGTTCGTTTGACGGCTGAGGCTTGTTGGGCGGTAAGCTCAGTTTCTGCTAACGGCCCATCATTAAATCTTGGCAAAAGAGATAGAGCTTGTTTAAACTTTGCGCGGTCTCTCACCATCAAGGGGATACCTAAATAAACAGGCTGTGGTTCAGCAATCATGTCAAGAGAGTCAACCTTCTCAAACTGAACAAGCATACTACCTAGTGGTTTATCGAAGAAGAATCGCTCGGTTGCTTCATCTGTAAAGTAAACAAGGCCTTTGTCTTGTCCAGGGCTTCGTCCAATAAATGCATTCGGACGAATGTCATCCTCTTCGGGTTCAAAACCAAACTCTTCGATCAATAAAGCAAGAAGTATCAGATTCTTAACACCCTGATGTGTCCGCTGCACATTGGGAAATTCAATAAAAAACCTCCTCAAAAGTGGACGTAGTAAATTCTGACCTCGCAATTCATCCGGCACATATACACCACTAAGACATTCACCCTGATCAGATTCATGAACACTATAAGCAAACATATCGGGATAACTAACAAATTCCGCTCCTCTTACAGACCCAGCCCATCTCAGTTCAAGACGTTGTATACCCCTTGCTGTTTCTATTACCTTTGACATCGTAAACTTGGGTAAAAATTCTACTAAATTAACATCGTCTCTCTGCCCTTTATCAACTTTAAGCACGAGGTCCTTTACTGCATCCTCTGCTGGTCCTGTAGTCTCCCCCTCGGCGGCTAGCTGGGCGGCGGATGGCTCTTCTTTCTCACTCACCGCCTGGCTTGATCCTGTATCTATCACCAGGAGAGCGTTTCTTAATATTTTCTTTAATACTGTAGATAAGAAAAACGCTAACGCATTTCCAGGCTTTTTCCTTGCTGCGACTTCACATAGTCTTTCAATATCTCTTAATCTATCTGAAATAGAAATATTATCTCTATCTGGACTATGCCAAACTATTTCTTTTTTCTTTGGATCAAAATAAAAGTAATCGAATATATGTCCCTCTTCACCTAAATACCATTCTCTCTCTCGTTCATCCATGCCTTCATAAGTAAATGGCACTATTTTAATAATATGGCCATGTTTAGGATAGCCGTCCACCATTCCAATGGAAGCATCAAGTAAATATAACCACCCATTCCAAATGAATTCAACCCAGGCGTGGTATTCCATTTTCCTACTGCAACAAACAATAATTATATCCTTTATTCCTCTTTCTGATAAAACTCGAGCTGCTATCTCAGAAATCTTATTACATGCCCCTGTTCCCTTACGTGGGCGTCCTGTCTCTGAGTCTATTAACTTAGAATATTCTGCCGAAAATTCATCCCAAATCTCTCCTAGAATCTCTTCACTAAGTTGGGAATCGGCAAGCGAGGAGTCTGGGTTGGCAGGCTGCTCGCCAGAATCATTGTCTACCGTGTCCACCTCGTAGATGGACACGGGTAGGGAAGGTAACGCGGTAGGTAATTCAAAATCCATAATTTCCTCAACGCTTGAATTTATTTCATCCTCTAAACTCCATTCAGTATCCATTTGTTCTGGAAAAGGCAAGGATGAATTTCCATACTGCCTTAATGCCCAGATTTCTCCTATCTTACCTAATATTTCTGAAGCTGCTCTCTGAGGTGACTCAAGAGGAAAAATAACCCCATAGTTCTCCTTTAGTTTCGGATCTCTCGCTAGCCAAATAAACAGATGAATTATCTCATGAATAGTAAACATCATCGCTCTTGTTTCAAGAAAAGGTTTGCCTGTATCTTCTTTACTTCCGATTGCCCCTCTTTTTTCTAAAACTTCTGTTGTCTCTTTCCTGTCTACTTCAACTCCTAAAGATTCTACAATACTTAAAAGATAAACTTCAAGCTCCTCAGCTTCTTCCTGTGAAGCGCTTCTTTGTGGAATAGAAGCTACGTCGGTGAGATATTCATCAATGACTGCTTCTATTCTCTTTGCTTCATCTGGTGAAATATCCAAAGCGTCTCTCTTGCCTAAAGCAATATCAATAATTTCCTGTAAGGCAGGTGCGTGCCATATATCACCACCAGGACCGACTTGAGTTAACTCTGAAATAAATC
>JAHILY010000078.1 GCA_018896815.1 Candidatus Omnitrophota bacterium
AAGAAGGCCATATCTTTCTATATTGCCATGGTAGTCTTTTTGGGAATAAGCGGCTTCCATAGTTTCGCATCAGAAATACTGTATGCATTTTTAGGTATGATTATATTTGCCCAGGCGATAACTACCACAGGGCTTGCGCAGAAAATATTAGACAATCCATTGCTTAAGGGTGTATTTAAGTTCTTGGGATTATTGCCAGGAATGACTCCTTTATTCCAGTCCCAGATCCTTACATACAGTGAAGGCGCTGAAGAGACCGCAAAAGGTTTCCCTAAATATATCGCGACAGGAAGAGGTCCGATGCTGGAGCATTTTCCGATATTCTCTACGCTGTCCGAAGACAAGTCAATATTTGGCAGTTTTGAGAAGTCGCATTTGAACTGGTCGTTCAAGGTTATGCTGCTAGCCATCTGGGGAGTAATATTATGGTGGAACTGGGCATTGGCGCTGTCATTATTCTTTATACTTATGCCTATATCCGGATATTTTATGCCTGTTCTGACAAACAGGGGTGCAACGCCGTTTGATGTAGGTGTGAAGAACTGGTCTCGTTTATACTGGGATGATATTAAAGGATGGGGGAGTTTAGTAAAGAAAGGAGCCATAGGCGCTATAGATAAAGAAACAGGCGAGTTTAAGATTGATGAAAAAGCAGGCGGTAGAAAGGTTAATAGATTTGATGTGATCTTGCATGGGATAGTGATTTTTGGAGTTGTAGGCCTAGTAGGCCTATTTTTAAGTCCTTTCGCATTGTTAATACGGAAAATATTTTATAGAGGCGGAGGTCCGTCATCCGATGCTGCTAAAATATCAAATAGGATTAAAGAAGATTTTAGAAAAGTAGCTGGGGAGGAAGATAAAGAATTAAAGGAATTGTCAAATGCCGCAATAGGGGCAGTAAAAGATACAATCGAAGGCTACGCAGAAGATGAGTATGTGGCTATACCAAAGAGACAATGGCTCTTGAATGATGGTGTTTCTGATATCGATGTTCAATATCCAGATGGTCCACTTGCAAAATTTCTAACTGAAATAAAGGATGAAAATTTAGTAGTGTTTGGCGGAGCTATAAGAGACACTATTTTGCAAGAAGGGGAGAACATAGAAGAGTTTGATATAGCTATAAAGGCAGGACTCGGCGATATAGATGAAAAAAATATAGCAGAAAAGTTGTGGAAGATATTCTTTGGTAAAGAATTACCAAATAATATAACACTATCAATTCTTGAACCTGAAGTTCGTTCAATAAAGCCTGAATCTGAAGATTACAAACGATTTGTCAGGGAATTGTCAAGACAGATACAGGCTGGTAGTGACTTCAAAGAGAGGTTGAGTCAACATCTAAGGGGCGCCACAGTAGATACGCTAAATCATAAAGAAGGTTGCACAGAGAAGAATTTGCTTATAAGGGGTTTATATGAATATTTATTGGCTGAGGCAAGAAGAGAAGCGCTGTTCGTGAGGGCCAATGAAAAAGCAGGGGATTTACTCACTAGCAGGAAAACATTTAGATTCAAAGACAGAAATATACCTATCCAATTTATCGGAGTTATAGATGAATCTGACGGTAGATTCTATGCGACTCCTGAAAACGCAGGTGCGTTCGAAGAAGTGCCTGAACTCAGCATCAACCGTCTTGCGATATCAAAGAAGGATAATGGTTATCTCCTGTATGACCAATATAAAGGCCGTCAGGATATAGAAGACGGCATTCTCAGGCTTAATTTCAGCAAAGGCATTGAAGATGATGTAACTCTAAGGGTGGTATTCAGGATTATAAGGTTTATGCAGCAGTATGGTTTTAAACCAGACTGCACAGTTCAGGACCTCTTGACAGAGTTTTTCTCAGATACTGAAAGATTTAAGTTAGCAAAAGAACAATCAGGCCTTCGCGGATTCGTGATAAATGTTTACGAACATGCGGAATCAATAGATAGCGCTACAGCATTTCTTAATTCTATAGGGGCGTTACAGTTTATAAAGGACAAAGGGGTGGATATAGAAGAGATTATACGCAATGTCAATATAAGGTCTAGATTGCGTCAGAGAGGTATTAATGTAACAGACGCGCTCTCTAAAGATCTGTCAGGATTCAGCGGTAGCTTGGATATTATTGACCTTCTTGTGGAAAGAGGGTTGATGGAGGTTGTGAAGAAGAGAGAAGTAAAGGTATCTGGTGCTGTCGCAGCTATAGCACCAGATACTGCTGGTTATGGAGCTGCGCCAGGATATGCTGCTACAGCCGCTGGGCCACAGCAAGCTGCAGCACTTGCACAGCAGGCACCTGGTTATGCTGCACAGGGTCAGCAGGCGCCGGAAACAGCCACACCACAGGCACCTGGTTATGCTGCACAAGGTCAGGCCGCAGGATACGGTGCACAGGCAGGTGCGCCGGCCGCAGCAGTGTCAACCCGGGTAGCTATAACAGGTCGCGATTTATTAGAGGCAGAAGTGGATGCTATTGATATATTGCTTGGCCGTATTGAAAGGTTTGGTTCTGTTGAGTCACCACATTTTGAAGTTGATAGAAAGGCAAGATATTTAACAGCGAGATATCTAACAAAAGACTATAGTCCGGGACAGGCGGTAGAGGACTTTGCAACTCTTGATCCTGAAATGGATAAAATGATTATCGCTGAATTAGAAAAGAGAGGTATTGCAGATGAACATGTAAAGAGACATGTGATGAAGACGGTTGAGAAGTTCAGGACATTCACGCCAGCACATCTTGGCCATGTATTAAGGGAAGACCTGAGCTTTGTTGAGTACTACACGTTAAATTTCCGCGCAATAGAGATTGCC
>JAHILY010000079.1 GCA_018896815.1 Candidatus Omnitrophota bacterium
CAAGGACTTGTATTATTACAAGAGCTATTACCTATACCATTCCCTGTAATGGGGCAACTAAAGAGGAAAGCCGTATACGGGAAAACCGTACGTACGGTTTGAGGCAGGGGACAAAGGTGAAAACCTTTTCCTACTCTATTAGGAGGCCTTATGGCAGAGGTTAAAAAAGAAAGAGTGGCTATTTTTATTGATGGCAGTAACTTTTATCACGGTCTTAAAACTTGCATAGGCAATACAAAGGTGGATTTTTCAAAATTTTCTCAACTGCTTTGCAGCACCAGAGAGCTTGTAAGGGCATATTACTATAATGCGCCTGTGAATCAACAGGCGTTTCCTGACATTTATAAAGATCAGCAAAGATTCTTCGACAGCCTTAAAACCGTGCCTTATTTTGTCCTGAAATTAGGCAGGCTCGAGAAGAGAACAATCAAGGTTAATAAGGAAGCTCTAATAAGGACATTCGGAGAGGATACGGCCAAAATAATACTTGAGAAATGGGGAGAGGTTATAACTACCTATGTAGAAAAAGGCGTTGATATAGACTTGGCAACCGATATGTTAAGGCTTGCTTACAATAACGCTTATGATACAGCTATCATAGTAACCGGTGATGGAGACTTTGTTTCAGCAGTAAAGGGTGTTAAAGATATGGGTAAGCACGTAGAGAATGCGAATTTTAGCGATGGGAAAGGTTACTATATTCGCACAGCTTGCGATAAATTCATCCCTTTAGATAAGAATTTCCTAAAGCCTTGTTTAAAAAAGCAATAATCAAGATACCTTACCTATGTTTAGGGCTGCACATTATGTAGCGACTAAAGGTGTAGCTACGACACTCGTTGACCCATATATTGAGTGCGTGGTGAGTCAGTTTTTGTATGAAACAGCATATATTGCTTAACGGGGGCGGAACCCCGCATAGTTTTATTCATTAATTTTTCTTTCTTTTTTAGATTAATTTTTTAGATCTAACTTTAACGTACTAGAATATAGCGATGAAAATCTGAAAGAGTTCGCGCTAAACATACATGGCACTTTGATAAATAGCCGGTGAATAACAATTGTGTTTACTCTAACCCCTCTTAGTTAGAATAGTAATAGGGCGTCACAAAAGTGCCGCCCTTGATTACAGAGATTAAGAAAATAGATTACAACGATTAAATCTCGACGGAACAATCTCTGTAACCTTATTAAAAATCGCTGTAATCATAGGCTGGAACGACTTTCATGACAGCCTATTAGAATAGTAACAAAGGGCAAGAAAAAAAGATAGCTCCCCTGATATAATTTGAATCCTACGTATCTATATGGTATAATTCTTTAGCAAATATAAGCATCGGGGCGTGGCGCAGTTGGTTTAGCGCACCTGAATGGGGTTCAGGGGGTCGCTGGTTCGAATCCAGTCGCCCCGACCAGAACCGCAGATTACGCAGATCTCGTATAAGTATCATGTTAGCAGATTACGTAGATGCGTAGTGGTTCTTAGTGATTTAATATGGGACAGGATGAAGAAGGGTTAAAGCCGCAGGGTTATCTTTTTGAGAGGCGGAAGTTTGCAAGGGTAGATGGTACCTTTGTGGTCTCTTACATAGATATCTCTACTGCGCAGGCAAAGACAGATGTAAGCCAGACCAGGGATATCTCAGCAGGCGGGATTTTGTTTACAACAGATAGGCCATTTGCGCCAGATACAGTATTGAAGCTTAAACTAAGGATTCCTGATAAGCCAGATTATATTAATGTAAAGCTAAGGGTCGCAGAGTCGAAAAAGCGGGGAAGCAGCTCGCTCTATAACACCAGGGGCAAGTTTATAACATTGAGAGATGAAGATCAAGAAGCAATAAGAAGGGTAGTTGAAAATAGTTTACGAAGAAGACAAGAGGGTGGATGACATGAGTCAGAAAATAAATATTGGCATTATAGGTTTCGGGACCATTGGTTCTTCAGTGGCAAAACTTTTGCTTGGCAAGCGGAAGTTATTTCGCGACAGGACTGGAATTGATCTGAATCTTTCTCTGATATGCGATAAGGATCTGAGGTCAAAGCGCGACGTCAAAGTCCCGCGGAAGATGCTTACGAAAGATGTCAATAAAATAATCTATGGCCCTGATATAGACGTGGTAGTAGAGCTTATAGGCGGGGTGCATCCTGCAAAAGAGATTGTCATAAAGTCGCTAGAGTCAGGCAAGCACGTGGTGACTGCAAATAAATTACTGCTGGCAATGCATGGCGAGGAGATCTTTAAAAAGGCAGAAATGCTGGACAGACATATCTTGTTTGAGGCAAGCGTCGCAGGAGGCGTGCCCATAATTAAGTCTATACGCGAAGGCATGATATCTAATACTTTTTACAGTATCATGGGGATCTTGAATGGCACCTCAAACTATATCTTAACCCAGATGTCAAGAGAAGGTTCCAGCTTTAAGGCTGCTCTTAAAGAGGCCCAGTCAAAAGGCTATGCCGAGAGCAATCCTTCATTTGACATAAAAGGCCTGGACTCTGCTCATAAGCTTGCGATACTTTCATATCTTGGGTTTGGCAAGAGGGTCAAGATGAAGGACATTTATGCAGAGGGCATTGAGAATATTTCTCCAGTGGATATTGAATATGCAAAAGATTTGGGTTATACTATTAAATTGCTTGCCATTGCAAAGCGCGAAGGCAAGGAATTAACAGCAAAGGTGCACCCTGCACTGCTACCTAACCATTATTTGCTTTCTTCTGTTTCAGGTGTGTATAATGCCATATTTATAGAGGCTGACCTTGTTGGTAAACAGCTTTTTTATGGACAGGGCGCAGGAAAACAGCCTACCTCGAGCGCTATTTTAAGCGACATAATGGATATTTCCCATTCCATTTTATACGGCAGGAAGTCAGGTAAGGTGGTTACTTCGAAGAGGGTGGAGATAAAAAATATCAAGAAGATGGATGAGATCATCACGAGATACTATCTGCATTTTTCTGCAATAGACAGGCCGGGCGTATTGGCAAATATAGCGGATATTTTAGGGGATTATGGCATCAGCATTGCCAGCGTGGTGCAAAAGGAAAGAAGAGAAGAGCACGTAGTCCCTATTGTGATGCTGACCCATGACGCAAAAGAGAAAAATATGCAGATGGCATTGAAGAGGATCAACAAGCTCGCTGCCATAAAGAGAAAAACCGTGCTTATCAGGTTGGAGAAGTAATTATGTGGAACGGCTTGATAGATAAATATAAGAGTTTCTTACCGATAACAGACAAGACCCCTGTAATTACACTTAACGAGGGCAATACTCCGCTTATTCATTCACGCACCCTATCAGAAGAGGCCGGCGGAGAGGTCTATCTAAAATACGAAGGCCTTAATCCCACTGCATCATTTAAAGACAGGGGCATGACTGTGGCTGTTTCAAAGGCCATTGAAGAGGGGAAGAACGCTGTTATCTGCGCCTCCACTGGCAATACCTCTGCATCAGCAGCCGCGTATGCAGCCAGGGCAAAGATAAAGTGCGTGGTGCTTATACCTAAGGGCGCTATTGCGCTTGGGAAGCTTGCGCAGGCGCTTATCCATGGCGCGCAGGTTATTGCAGTCGAGGGTAATTTTGACGATGCCTTTAATCTTGTGAAAGAGATCAGCGCTAATTATCCTATCCAGATTGTCAATTCAATAAATCCTTACAGGATCGAGGGGCAAAAGACCGGTGCATTTGAGATCTGTGACCAGCTCGGAGGGCCGCCAGATTTTCATTTTATCCCTGTTGGCAATGCTGGGAATATCACTGCCTACTGGAAGGGCTATAAAGAATACAAGGAAAAAGGCCTGATAAAGAGCCTTCCAAAGATGTGCGGGTTCCAGGCAGAGGGCGCAGCGCCTATCGTAAGAGGCAAGCCAGTCAAGAAGCCTGAGACCATAGCCACTGCCATCTGCATCGGAAACCCTGCCAGCTGGAAAAAGGCAGAGGCAGCCAGAGACGAATCAGGCGGTCTAATAGACATGGTCTCAGACAAAGAGATCCTCGAGGCATACAAGCTCCTCGCAGGCAAAGAAGGCGTATTCGTAGAGCCTGCCTCAGCTGCATCAGTAGCAGGCCTTATCAAGCTCAACAAATCCGGCTTTTTCAAGAAAGCCAAGAACCCCAGGATCGTCTGCATTCTCACTGGTCACGGCCTCAAAGACCCTGACCGCGCCATCAAATCCATCAAAAAACCCACTGTAGTCCCTGCAAACCTAAAATCCGTCCTGACCTCCATCGGTTATTAATAGGAAAACCACCCCCGAACCCGCATCCGAGGCAGGTTTCTAGATGATTTTTGCTACACATAGCTAAAATATGACCCACAGTCATTATTTTATGACCACGGGTCTATTCCATTCTTAATTAACCAATCGTATAATAAAAAGGACATTCCAAATGAATAATCTACTAAGTCTTAGAGATATACTGCCTAATAGAGTAAGAAGTATTCGCCTCTCCAGGAACATTACCCAGGAGCGATTAGCAGAAGCAGCTGATATTGATACCACCTATATAAGCCGGATTGAAAGCGGCAAAAAAATCCCTACAGTTCCCATACTTTGTAAGATTGCAGACGTTTTAGATGTGCATATCTATGAACTTTTTCTGCCTGAAATAAAGATCAATTCATCTGATTACAAAAAGAAGAAACTCTTTAGCATGGTCAATGAGAGCGGCCCTGCCACAATAGATATATATTCCGCATTGTTGAGCAGTCTAAACAAACTAAAGAAGGCAAAGAAGATCTAACTTTACTTCAACCTTTGCTGAGGATTGCAAGAGTGTAATAGGCTGTCACGAAAGTCGTGCCAGCCTAAGGGCGGCACTTTTGTGACGCCCTATTCTTATCATATAGGGGTGTTTGCCTTCTTGATAGGGGCCTTCAAACCCTAGAGAGCGCAATCTTCTAACTAACTCCTTCCATGAAATAGGCGTAAGTCTATTCACTTAACTTGCATCTCCTTAGGAGATTCAATACCATGACCCTCTATATGCGGGATAATC
>JAHILY010000080.1 GCA_018896815.1 Candidatus Omnitrophota bacterium
GTATGTACCTGGGGCTCTAACAGAATGTCCTGGCAAAAAATTCCCGTGGGATAAGTTTTTAAAAGAACTATATTGATGATTTTTACCCCCGTCTAGCCGCTCTTTTGGTTTTTTTCAATAGTATAGGAAATTATATCGACCTTTTTGTGCTCAATTTGACCCATTCGACAGAACTCAGGGTTGACCCATTCGACGCGGCCTTCGGCCTTGCTCAGGGTCTGCGGAAAATCTGTTAGAGTCTCTGCTCGGAAGGGCAGAGAGATTGCTGAAATATTAATCTTGAAGATTCTTCTCAAAGGCAACATTTTATAGTTTTACTCGTCGGCGAAGTTGTGTTTCTCCGACGATAAAATACTTGTAAATGACCTTTTCTTTTGGTAAAATATAGGCAATGGAGAAACCAAAAGAGGAGGCAAAATGCTAAGAAAACAATCAACTCAAAAAGACTTTTTTGACAGCTATGTATATGAAAGGCTGCTTCCAAAAGAACATATCCTTTTGGATATAAGACAAAACTTGGATTTTTCCTTTATTGATGAGGAAGTAAAATCTTTTTATTCCGACGATACCCGTGGCAGGCCGCCCTTTGCAGCAGAGGTGATATTTAAAATGCTCTTTTTGGAGTTTTTCTATTCCTTAAGCGACTACGAAGTAGTAGAGCAGGTAAGGACAAATATCCTCTTTCGCCACTTTGTAGGTTTAGGCATAAGCGACGATACCCCTGATGATACCACGCTGGTAAAATTCAGAACCCGTTTGGGTGAAGCTGGCTTTAAGAGGCTATTTGATAGGATAGTAAAACAGGCGAAGCAAAAAGGCCTGATTAAAGGCGGGCTTAAGATACTTGATGCCACCCATATCCATGCAGATGCAGCGCTTCAAGGAACAGTTAACTTCTTAAGACAGGCCAGGAAGGTAATAGTTAGAAAAATATCTAAAAGCCAGCCACAAGAAGCCGCTATTCTTAAAGAGAAGTATGTTTTTGAAGATAAACTGTTTACGCCTCCCACTAATGAACAGATAAAAGAGGAATTAGCCTGTAGCAGAAAGTTTATAAACGAAGTTAAGGATACGTTTAATCCTGACACGGAAGAACTGCTTGCGTTATTGGAAACAGCGGTTAATCAACAAGAGAAGAAGGCTGATAATCCCGGCCACAGCCAGCCTGAAGAGATAATCTCCTTTACCGATACAGATGCTCGGTTTGGCTGTAAATCAGAGAAGAAAAGATTCGTCGGTTATAAAGCCCATATAAGCCTTGATGAAGAATCCAGCATAGTTACTTCGGTAAGGACCATAGGCGGCAACCGCAACGAAGGCGCGCATCAGGAAGTACAAAAGATATTGGAAGAGGACAAGCTAAAAGATATAACTCATCAGGCTGTTTGTGCGGATAGTTTATACGACTCATATGAAAATAGAGCCCAGATACACAAAAAAGAAATGCGAGCCTTTATACCCAGTCGTACCAAGGCAGGCAAGATTAAAAGACATATAGATAATTTTATTTACGATAGAGAAAAGGATACTATTATCTGTCCAGAAGGTTACTCTCCTATATCTAAAACTAAGCAGGAACAAGGCAGCCTTTATATCTTCTCAACCCGTCAATGCAGAAACTGCTCTAATATGCATAATTGTCCAACTCCCAATGGTGATAGAATCAGGGTATTTGTAAGCAATGACTACAGGTTAAAACTTATAGATAATATACCGGCTAAATTAGATGCTTTTATAAAACGTAAAGGGATAGAGCGTAAATTCGGCGAGGTAAAGAAATGGCACGGATTAGCCAGAGCTAGATATAGGCAGAGATGGCGGGTAGCCATACAGAGTTTTATGACTTTTTCAGTGGTAAATATAAAAAGAATTATAGCCCTGTTGTCTTCTTCGCCTGCATATGCCCTATGTAAGGCTGGATTTGGGTAGAATAACCGATGAAATTAAGACTTGAAGCAGCTGAAAAGATAAAAAGGCAAAGAGGATAAAAATTTAGGAATAATTCTATGGCGGATGTTTTTAAAAAATCTAATATTTCAGCAATCTCTCTGCCTTTCGGCAGAAACTCTGGCAGATTTTCCGCAGACCCTGAGCAAGGCCGAAGGCCGCGTCGAATGGGTCAACCCTGAGCTCTGTCGAATGGGTCAAATTGAGCATAAAAAGGTCGATATAATTTCCTATACTATTCAAGAATATTCTTGCA
>JAHILY010000007.1 GCA_018896815.1 Candidatus Omnitrophota bacterium
CCATAATTGTACATGAGTATGGCCGGCATCAGGTTCTTGGTCCTTCTTAAAAGCACCTTTGTGCCTTCAGGATACTCAGTAAAATATCCGTCTATCTTTACGTCAGGATAAAGCTCAGTCTGGTGAGAAAGGATCTGGTGAAAATCTTCGATATATGCTGCCTTTGCATAGCAGAGCGCGTCTTCCTGCCAGCCATAGCCTTTAAGTTTCTGTGTCGGGAGCGCCTCAAAATCATGGCCGTATTGTTGTGAAAAACATATAAGCGTGCCGCCATTCTCCACATATTCAGACAACTTCTTTCTAAATATAGAAGAACCAGAAATCCCGGACAGCCCGCCAGTAGGGATGACTAAGACCTTTTGCTCATCCACTATAGACGGGCTAAAGGTATGGTCTATGATACGGACAGGCTCTCCAAGTTTTTCTATAATTAATCTTGCAAGATCAATATAGTACCCATTGGCCAGGATAGCTATGTCAGGGCATTCCAGATATTCCTCCTGGGCATGGGCAAAAGAGTCTTGCAATATCTTATTTTGCTCAGCCAATGCATCCTGCCATTTAAAAATGGCCTCTTCCTCTCCAGCGCCTTGATCTATTTCCTTCTGCGCCTCTTCAAAAATAGAAATGGCCTTCCAATATCTGAGAAGATTGACCTTGCCTTTTCTGCCTGCAATCCTCAGGTACAGGTCAAATAATTTTCGCGGGCTTATATCTATATTCTTCGCAAATGTCACAACGTCATATGTGTCATCTGGATGGTCGATGCCTGTGCCTGGCCCCAATAAAAATGCCAAGAGGTTCTTATCCTTGTAGGGTTTATAACGGCCAAAGAAACTGCTTTCCCCGCCCTTTTCCAGCTTATCAAGCAATGCCTTAATGACAAGTTCGCTATTACAAAAATTGAAATGGTCCAGCCCTATAAAATACTCATAACCTATATCGTCTCTATCTTCGATCACAGGACTCCAGCCCCCTACCACCCAATCCTCGTCTCCTATTGCAATAAATGTTTTTATACGCTCATCTGGTCCAAGGCCTTCTATGCTTTTCAAGAAAAGGCTCTCAGGCATCAGTTCCTTTCTGAGGGTTTCAGACTCCATCCTTCCGCCCGGGATCCAGACCTTGCTGCTCAAAAGTTCCAGGCAATATTCATAGGCAGTGATGCTTTGGGTAAAAACAGAGGGGATGACCTGCATTGTCTTCTTTATATTCGCTACTCTATTTGTAGAGCCATTGTTGGGCGGGGCGAGTTCGATTATTGTATCAATATTGTTTCTGTAAGTGATCAAACCCTGCGAGCGGGAATATGAGGTAACAGCAAGTGCGCCTGTGGAATGAGTGATTACATCTGCCTTTGTGTAGTTGCGGCCAGGAAGGTTATCATTGAGATAGCCTATGCCATACTGCAGTGCAGTTCCAACATCATCGCCAAGTTCTCTGACGCCATAGCCCCATGAGTCACCCACTACTGGCTTATCGACTTTATGATCGCCGTCTGTGTCAACTGAATTGCCGCGCATGTCAACGACAATGACATCGTAGCCGTTCTGGGTCAGAACTTCTACGTAATCTCTTTTCTCATCACGCCAAGCTATCCCACTTGAATTAAAACCGTGGACCAGCAATAGTGGTTTTTCCCTCTCCGCCGTATCAGAACCGCGTTTATAATAATATAAATTTATTTTTGCGCTTTTAGTGCTATCTACAGTAAAAGCTTCCTCAGGATTATCTAAAGCGAATACAGCGCCTGCAAGAGATAATAAAGACAATGCTGCTATTGAAAAAATAATAATCTTCATCTGAATCTTTATCGAGGCTGGAAATTACATACCATTAATTATTCAATTAACTTTTTAGGTGTGGTTTCTCCAAAATCTAAAAACCAGAGAGTAGAGTCCTGTAGAAAGATCTTCTTTTTATGTTTCTCTGACTGGTCGGATAATTCAAAACTATGTATTGGATCAAATGGTTTCCTCCTGACAATCTCATCATTATCTGTCTTATATCTTCTGTCTGTCCCATCTGGCTTGATTGTGCGATAAATTAAACCAGCAGTATTTACACCTGTTTCATGATGTCTTGTTATCTCCTCACAAAACGCGATCCTTCCACCCTTTGTCCACTCAGGAGAATGTATGTCAACCTCATAAAAATTCCTCCACTTGCGTTTTTTGAAGAATCTTGCGACATGGTTGGATGGTGAACGATCTTTAAAGGTGAGTTTCTTGAGGTTGGTACCGTCTATATCTACGACCCATACATCAGTATTTCCTATCGGCGTCAGCGCGCTAAACGCGATCTTGTCTTCGTCAGGCGAGAGCTCAAAATCTACTATCTTTACTATCTGTCCCCTGGCATCTGGCGTCGCAGCAGTACAACCAGCAAGAATAATAGCAATAACAACAACCCAACACGCTGCCTTTGCCATAAAACCCCCCTAACTTTACACTCTTGCTCAAGTGTCCGTCTTCGTTAAGCACTTAACGTGCTTAACTTCGCCGGACTATTGAATTCACCGAAGCTAAAGGCGAAGTCAGGCGAAGCTGAATACGTAAGTGTTCAGCGAAGACTGACGAAAGCACTTCAGCAAAGGTTGAAGTAAAGTTAGATCTTCTTTGCCTTCTTTAGTTTGTTTAGACTGCTCAAC
>JAHILY010000081.1 GCA_018896815.1 Candidatus Omnitrophota bacterium
TTTATCATGCTTCTGGACAAGGAGACAGGGGATCTTAAGGTTGTATCGAGCGTCAATCTTCAGGGAGAGTTTGGGGATTTTAGTCTGAATCGCACAGATTTAACGCCGCATATACATGTGATAGATGCAGAAAATCAAGGGGTAAGCCCCGGACTGAAAAAGATCATTGAGCAGTTTGATCTGGAAAATATTGTTATCACTCCGATAATTGTACATGGAAAACTATATGGCATTCTTGCAATGGGGAACAAGGAAACAGGCTTTACATTTAAACCTGACCAAAAAGAACTTCTAAAGGTCTTTACTAAGCAGGCAACGATTGCAGTCGAGAATGATCTATTGATAAAGAAATCACAGGAGCTTGCAATCGTAGATGAATTAACAGGTCTTTACAACCAGAATTATATACACACTAGATTAGATGAAGAGATTAAGAGGGCGCTTATGTATCAGAGGCCATGCGGCTATCTATTGATAGACATAGACGGGTTTAAGGCTATTCATGAAAGTCTTGGCGAAAAAAAGAGCGGGGACCTTTTAAAGGCAGCAGCTGAGATACTCCGCTCAAGCGTAACAGAGGTTGATAAGGTTGCGCGGCTTGAGGTGGATACGTTTGCAATAGTTTTACCAGAGAAGAATAAGAAGCAGTCGGCAAAGATAGCCGAGGGTGTGAGAAAAAACATAGAGGACAGGCTTTCCAATGTTCTGAAGGTATCGGAGAAGATTACTGTCAGCGTAGGAATGAGCGAGAACCCTATTGATGGCTCAAGCGCGGATGAGCTGATGCAAAAAGCTGAGGCGTTGCTGAGGAGCGCAAAGTCGCTGGGGAAGAATAGAGTAGCGGTGTAATGGGTAGGAAAAGGAGCAGTACATGCCGATAGATCTGAATCAGTTACTAAAGGATATGGTTAAGAAGGGCGCGTCTGATTTACATATAGGGGTAAATGCAAGGCCGCATTTCAGGGTAGATGAGAGGCTGATGGATGCGAGCAGCGAAGTAATGAATGAGCGTTCGTCAAAGGACATAGTCTATTCTATACTTACCAATGAACAAAAGGCGCGGTTTGAAAGAGAAAAGGAGCTTGATTTTGCGTTTAGCAGAGAGGGACTTGGCAGATTCAGGGTCAATGTGTTTTGGCAGAGGGGTTATGTGGGCGCTGCCATAAGGGCACTGCCTATAAAGATTATGAATTTTGAAGAATGTGGCCTGCCCGTGAAGGTCATGGAGGGCTTTTGCAAGAAGTCAAAAGGCCTGGTGCTTGTGACTGGCGCAACAGGCAGTGGAAAATCCACGACCCTTGCCTCGATGGTAGACTGGATCAACACAAGAAAAGATTGTCACATAATAACTATAGAAGACCCCATGGAATATGTTCATTCAAATAAGAAGTCAATAATTGACCAGAGAGAGGTTGGCAGTGACACGCTTACCTTTCCTAATGCCTTAAAGCATATTCTGAGAGAAGACCCTGATGTAATATTGATAGGTGAGATGAGGGATTTAGAGACAGTAGAATCTGCGCTCGTGATTGCTGAGACAGGCCATCTCGTGCTGGCGACCCTGCACACCTCAGATGCGGTCCAGACAATAAATCGTGTTATTGATGTGTTTCCTGCAAGACAGCAGCAACAGGTAAGGACACAGCTTTCATTTGTTCTAATGGGGGTTTTGTCGCAGCAGTTAATACCGCGTGTCTCTGGCGATGGCAGGGCATTGGCTGTCGAGGTACTGGTGGCAAATCATGCAATACGGAGCCAGATCAGGGAAGAAAAAGTGCACCAGATATTTTCCAGTATACAGACAGGGCAAAAAGAAGGCATGCAGACAATGAACCAGTCTCTCTACAGTCTCTATCTGCAGGAAAAGATAAAGAAAGAAGATGCGCTATTAAGGACGACAGAGCCGCAGGACATGGAAAGAATAATGGGGGAGAAGAAGTAAATACACAGATGATCACAGATGAAAAGATACAGATGAACACAGATGTTTTTATCTGTGATAGTCTGTAAATCTCGAATTTAACCCGAAATCTGTGATAATCTGTGCATTAATGAGCGAAACGAATTAATTATGGCGAAGAGGGTTATCTCTAAACAATTAGGGCAGCTTCTCATGGAGCGGAAGGTTATTGATGAAAAACAGCTCAGCCATGCGCTCGAAGTGCAGAAAGAAAAGGGCGGGCTTATCGGGCATATACTCGTTGAATTGGGTTATGCGACCGAGGAGGCCATTGCCCAGGCAATAACAACGCAGTACGGGTTTCCTTACCTGCCGCTGAAAAACTATGATATTGACGTTGAGATTGTAAAGATGGTGCCTAAAAATGTTGCATTGCAATTTTGTCTTATACCTATTGATAAGATTGGAACTAATCTTACTATAGCGATGTCTGATCCCCTGAATGTGCTTGCAATAGAGGATATAGAATTGATCTCTGGCCTGTGCGTGCAGATCTTTGTGAGCACTGAGACGGATATAAAGAAGGCGATAGGGAAATACTATAAATAAATATGCAATCTCTGAAAGAGCGGCTCAACGAGATCCTTATAAAAGACAAGATACTTACTGAGGCTCAGATAGAAAAGGCCCTGAAGATTCAGAAGCAAAAAGGCGGATCTCTAAAAGACATACTGGTAGAACTTGGATTTGTAAATGAAAAAGATCTGATGGCTGCGCTGAGTCAAGGACTTGGCATCCCGCCGCTCGCACTCTCCCGTTTTGAAATCGACCCTGAGATCCTGAAGCTTGTCCCAAAGGATATTGCAAAGAAATACCAGGTCGTCCCGGTTTCAAAGGTCGGGAGCATCCTTACCATTGCTACAGCTGATCCCCTTAATGTGTTTATGATGGACAGCATAAGGACAGTGACTGGTCTTGAGACAGGCATTATTATTGCCTCGCAGAAAGACGTGCAGGATGTGATTGAAAAATATTATGGAGAAGATACAAGAGAGGCGATAGATGAGCTGGTAAAGGACATGAAGTCAGAAGACCTTGAGATTATCAGGGCAGACGAGTCTGAAGAGGCAGTTGATTCAGAAAGGCTCTTTAAGATTGTTGAAGAGGCGCCTGTGGTAAAGCTGACGAATATGATTTTGGAGGGAGCTATAAAATCAAAGGCCAGTGATGTGCTTATAGAGCCAATGGAAGGCGTGCTTCGCATACGCTACAGGATCGATGGCGTATTGAGAGATGTAGAGGCATTGCCAAAGAATATGCATGACCCGATAGTATCGAGGATAAAGGTCGTGTCGCAGCTCAATATTGCAGAGCGCAGGTTGCCGCAGGACGGCAGGTTTAAGTTAAAAATAAATGATAATGAGGTTGACTTCAGGGTCTCTATATTGCCTTCGAGTAGAGGCGAGAAGGTGGGGCTGAGGGTGCTTGATAAATCTGGCGCAATGTTAGACATCGAGAAACTGGGATTTGAAAAAGACACAGTAAAGACGCTTACAAAATGCGCGTCTCAACCGCACGGAATGATACTTGTGTGCGGCCCGACAGGCAGCGGCAAGACCACGACACTATATTCGCTCTTGAAATATGTGCATAACCCTGAAAAAAACCTTATAACTGTCGAGGACCCTGTTGAGTATCAGATCCATGGAGTAAATCAGGTTACAGTCAGGGCTGATGCGGGGCTTACGTTTGCCAGCTCATTGAGATCTATTCTTAGGCAGGACCCTGATGTGATCATGATAGGCGAGATAAGGGATTTTGATACAGTGGATATTGCTATAAAATCTGCGCTGACCGGACATCTGGTGCTTTCAACCTTACATACTACGACAGCGAGCGGCTCAGTAGTGAGATTGGTAAATATGGGGGTCGAGCCTTTCTTGATAAGCGCGTCATTGATCTCGATAGTGGCGCAGAGATTGGTCAGGAAACTGTGCCCGAAGTGCAGGGAGGCGTACAAGCTCAGCGCTTCTGTGATTTTGAAATTAGGCCTGGACGGGAAGAAGTTTAAAGACGTTACTTTTTACAGGCCAAAGGGGTGTGATCATTGTCTTAGGAATGGGTATAAGGGGAGGATCGGTATATGCGAGGTCATGACGATGAGTCCGGCAGTCAGGGATATGATTTTGAAGAAGGCAAGGGAGAATGAGGTTAAAGAGCTTGCGAGGAAAGAAGGGATGAAGACGCTGAGGGAGGATGGTATCCTGCGGGTTGTAGAGGGGTTAACGAGCCTGGAAGAGATACTGCGGGTTACGGTGGCGGACGAGTGAGGCACGGAATTGACCCAATACACCGCGTAGGTGCGCACCGCGCACCTACGCGGTGTATTGGTAATGCGGAAAGATTATGGCAAAGTCGTTGCATGATAAGCTGACACAGGCGTTGTTGACGAAGAAGTTTCTTACTGAGAAGGATCTGAAGCGGGCAAGGGATATTCAGAAGAAAGAAGGAGGGGCCTTTACCAGTGTGCTTATCAGGGAAGGCATGGTAAAGGAGGAAGAGCTGCTCTCTTTGATGAGCTCTACATTTAACATACCCGCGGTAAATCTTGCAAGATATAAAATAGAGCCAGACGGGGTTAAGCTTATCCCTGAAAAGATGGCCAGGCAGTACAGGCTCATTGCAATATGCAAGCTGACAAATACCTTGATAGTGTCAATGTCTGATCCATTGAATGTATTTGCTGTTGATGACTTAAAGATGCTCACCAAACTTAACATAGAGCCCATATTGAGCACTGAAAGCAGCATACTCGAGGCCATTGATAAATTTTACGGCACAGAGAAAAGAAGGCTGTCGGATATTGTCAAGGAGCAGGAGACCTCAGACATAGAAGTAGTTGACGCGGCCAAGGAAGAATTTGATATAAGCGAGGCGGCGCTTGAAGGCGAGACAGCGCCTATAGTAAAGATCGTGAGTTTGATACTGCTCGAGTCTTTAAAGAGAAGGGCATCTGATATACATGTTGAGCCAGAAGAAGATTCATTGCGCGTCAGGTACAGGGTCGATGGCAGCCTTCATGAAGTCCTGACTATCCCCAAGAAGAATCAGAATGCCGTGCTTGCAAGGTTAAAGATAATGTCTGGCATGGATATAACAGAATCCAGGATACCGCAGGACGGCAGGTTTAAGATACGGGCGCGGAACAAGGAAGTGGATTACAGGGTCTCGGTCCTGCCGACATCCTTTGGCGCAAAGGTAGTATTGAGGGCGCTTGACAAATCTAATCTTTCAATGGGCCTTGACAAACTCGGATTTTCAGAATATACGCTCCAGAGGTTTAAAGAGGCGATCGCCATGCCCTTTGGCATGATCCTGGTAACAGGCCCGACAGGAAGCGGAAAATCCACAACACTTTATTCAGTGATAAATCAGTTGAACACCGCGGATAAAAATATAATAACAATAGAAGACCCTGTGGAATATCAGGTAGAAGGCATAACGCAGGTGCAGGCCAATTCAGATATTGGCCTGACATTTGCCAGTGGCCTGCGCTCTCTCCTCAGGCAGAGTCCAGATGTGATAATGATAGGAGAGATCCGCGATTCAGAGACAGCTGACATTGCAATAAAGGCGTCCTTGACTGGACAGCTTGTATTGAGTACACTGCATACTAATGACGCGCCAACTGCAATATCAAGGCTCATGGACATGGGCGTGGAGCCGTTTCTGATAGCGAGCTCTATCATACTGGTGGCAGCGCAGCGTCTCTGCAGGGTAGTGTGCAAGGCCTGCAATGGAAAAGGCTGCGAAAAATGTTCTTCAACAGGATATTATGGCCGCCGCGCAATCTTAGAGGTCTTAAGGGTTGACGATAAGGTGCGGGAATTGATCATAGACAGGGCCTCTGTGGATAAGGTAAGAAATTATGCGATCTCAAAAGGCATGAAGACCCTGCGCCAGGATGCCATGGAGAAGTACGAGAAGGGCGTTACCACGAAGGAAGAGGTATTGCGAGTAACAAGCGAGGAATGAGCATGGCGACATTTAGATATGTTGCAAAAGAGAACACGGGTAAGACAATAACAGGGACGCAGGACTATTCTGACAAGGCCGCCCTGATAGATGCCCTTCGAAAAA
>JAHILY010000082.1 GCA_018896815.1 Candidatus Omnitrophota bacterium
ACGCAAGCACCCCTATAATGATTACCACGAGCATGAGTTCGATTAAGGTAAAACCTTTTGTATTTTTCATGATTGCCCCCTGTTTTATGAGATTGCTTTGTCCCGTTCCAAATCAAAGATTTGGAACGGGACACGGTCGCTTCGCTCCTCGCAATGACAGGCCAACGTGTCATTGCGAGCGAAGCGAAGCAATCTCTTCTTAATGCGCTGTCAGCGAGATTTGAAATACAGGTAAAAGCATCGAAATAACAATGAAACCGACCACTACTCCCATGATCAGGATTATAGCCGGCTCTAAAAGAGAAGAGAGTATCTTGATCTTTCTGTCGCTCTCGAGCTCGTAACTCTTTGCGGCCTTAAATAAGGTCTTGTCCAGCATCCCACCCTCTTCTCCTATCGTCGCCATATTTACGATAAACTGAGGAAAGCTGGTATTCTTTTTTATTGCAGCTGCAAGGGATGAGCCTTCCCTGACATCATTATAAATCCTAAGCGTCTCGTTTTTTATAACCTCATTCTCGATTACATCAGAGGTAATCTTTAATGCAGAAAGAATCGCTACGCCATTTTTAAGAAGCATTGAAAGTGTGCGCGAGAATCTAGCAAGCTCACTATCCTTTACTAACGCTCCAATAATAGGCAATTTTAATTTGAACCTATCTATAATACCTTTGGGCTTGGTTTTTGCAATAAAAAATACGAAACCAACTACAAAAATGGCCAACAATATCCAGTAATTCCTTATAAAATCGCTAAATCCAATAAGGATCCTCGTCGGAAGAGGCAGGGCCTCGCCCATCTCAACGAACATATTGGCCAATTTTGGAATAACAAATCCCGTTAGAATAAATATTGTGCCGGCGCCTACAATTAACATCAACATTGGATATGCCAATGCAGCTAATACCCTGGATTTTACATCCTCTTCTTTTTCCAGAAAATCTGCGATATTATTGAGCACATCTCTAAGCATGCTCCCTGCTTCACCTGAACGAACAAGATTTACATACAGATTTGAAAATACGCGGGGGTAGTCTTTTAAGGATTCGGAAAAGGTATTGCCATCCCTTACCTTTTCCCTGATACCCTTTATAATCTCTTTCAACCCCGGCAGCTCTATTTGATTTTCAATTATATTTAATGCCTCGTACAGGGCCAGGCCTGAATCTAAAAGCTCTGAGAGCTGCCTTGTAAAAATCGCCAGGTCTTTTGCTTTTACGGGTTTTCTTTTTTGTACAGTAACGCTCGAAACCTCTTTAACCCATATAGGATAATAACCCTGCTGTATTAGCTGTTTTATAGCCGAGGCCTCTGAATCAGCCTCAATCTTGCTTTCTATAATTTCCTTCGGCCCTTTTTTCGCCTTGTATATAAAATGAGGCATTTAGTCTTCCTCCGTAACCCTGATTATCTCATCTATAGTAGTAAGGCCTTTTTTTACCTTTTCCCATCCATCCATACGCAAAGTACGCATGCCTAATTCCAGAGCCTTTTTCTTTATCTGGTCAGCAGATGAGCGGTGAAGAACTAGTTCGCGGATCTCTTCATGCATAAGCAAAAACTCATATATGCCTGTGCGGCCCCTGTAACCTGTAAACTTGCAGGACTCGCAGCCTTTTCCTTCGAAAATAGTTACCTTGTTTATATTTTTCTCCTTTATCCCAAATCCCTTTAAAATATCTTTGTCAGGTTTTTTTTCAACCTTACAATTCGGACATATCAACCTGACAAGACGCTGCGCGACAAAACACTCGACAGAACTCGCAGCAAGATACGGTTCCACGCCCATGTCTAATAAACGCGCCACGCCACCTGCAGCATCATTTGTATGCAGCGTACTAAACACCAGGTGTCCTGTCAGGGCAACACGAATCGTTATCTCTGCTGTCTCAAAATCCCTGACCTCACCAACCATCATGATATCTGGATCATGGCGAAGCATTGAGCGCAGGCCTGCTGCAAAACTAAGCCCAATGCGGGGGTGGATCTGGATCTGCGTCACGCCCTTTAATTGATATTCTATCGGGTCTTCTATGGTGATGATCTTTTTGTCTTTGTTATTTATCTTGGATAAACACGCGTAAAGCGTGGTGGTCTTTCCACTACCTGTAGGCCCTGTTACAAATATGATTCCGTGCGGCTTTTTAATAAGGCCTTCCGTGATCTTTTGATCATAAGAAGAAAGTCCGAGGTTCTTCAGGCTATACAGCATGGCGCCGCTTAAAAGCCTGATATCAACGCTTTCCCCAAACTGCGTGGGAAGTATGGATATCCTCAAATCCAGCTCTTCCCCTCCTACCTTGATCTTTATCCTCCCGTCCTGCGGGAGCCTGCGCTCAGCAATATCCAGGCTCGCCATGATCTTTATCCTGGAAACAATAGCAGCCTGAAAATATTTTATATTCTGCGGGATAGGGATATCATACAAAACACCGTCTACCCTGTATCGTACCTTAAGCTCATCTTCATATGGCTCAATATGGATATCCGTAACCCTGTCTTTAACCGCCTGCACCAAGATCTGATTTACAAATTTTATAATCGACGCGTCCTCTGCAAGATCCTCTATATCCTCTGTTTTCTTTGCTGATAGCTCTATATCTTTAGCCATCTCGCCCGTATCCACGATCTCTTCTATGGTCTCTGCGCCAATACCATAGTATTTTCTGATGGCCTCGGTTATGTCTGACTCAGTTGCCAATAACCCAACCACATCACAGCCAAGAAGAAGCCTCAGGTCATCCAGCAACCTGATATCTAAAGGGTCTGAGACAGCAACATTCAAAATATCTTTGTCAAATTTTACCGGCATGAGCTTGTAATGGCAGGCATATCTGGCAGGGACCTTTTCAAGGACATTGGGATCAATAGTGAGTTCTTTTATTTTAACATACTCTATCCTCAACTGCTCGGCAAGAACAGGATATAGTTCTTCTTCGCTGATAAAACCGAGCTTTACCAGAGTAGTTCCAAGAAACTGGCCTGTTTTCTCATGCTCCTTCAAACCTTTATCTAATTCCCGACGAGAAATCAGGCCTCTCTGGATCAGTCGTTCACCTAAGAGTATTGTTCTTTTAATCGGCATCTTGTGTGTGCATTATGTAATTGGGCTCGGCATAGACTACATTAGGGTCTTCTTCATAGGCCTGTACAAGCCCCATTATGTCAATATCTTCAGCAAACTCTAGTATATATATATTTGATAGATCTCTTACTGGCTTTGTTTTAAATACTCTCTCTATGGAGACTACTTCGTATTTCTCGTTAAGCTCTAATATTGACTCAGCAATAAGTTTCTCCTCTTCATCAAAGGCCTCTGGTTTAAATTTTACTACGATTTCACCGGAGACATGCGTGGTGGGATATGTAGTAGCATCAACTTCGTCCTCTGCTTGCTCCTGACAGCCACAATTTGATTGAAGAATAAAGATTGAAATGATACCTAGAAGAAAGAAACTAAATCTTCTCATCAGGTAGGATTTTATCACAAAAGATATGCTATGACAATATAAAAGAACTCGTTAAAAAGGTGAGTTTAAATGGGTTGACTGTTAACGGAGGTTGGGCCAGTTTTCGATTATTCGTGTCTTTTGTAAATATTTTTCTACTAATGCATCATATCTTTGCTGATGATGAACTTGACCTGAAATCAAGCTCTTATTTTTTGATCTTATATAATGCTTGATGACCTGTTTATACTCATTAATATGGCCTGCATAACTGCCTGATATAAAAGTTCTAGTTTTACTTTTTGGTTTTGTTTCAGGCGAATCTGCTATATTTTTCTCTTCTTTAACAGGGGAAATTTCTCCGGGCTCACTATGTCCAGGTATCAACTTTACAGGTACCTCTTTTTGTAAAGTCTGCTCTGGCGGTTGGTCTACATCATTTACAATAATAGTGATATCCTCTGAATCAGTAAGCTCGCCATCTGTAACCTCAAAGTGAACATTCTCATGCACGCCGGACTGTTGGTCTGTCGGTGTCCAACTAAAGGTACGAGTTATTTCATCAAAGCTTGCACCCTCTGGAAGATTAGAGGCTGAGTAAGTAAGTTCATTTCCATCTGGGTCAGTGGCGGAGATGGTGAATTCTAGTAAATCATTTTCATCTACGGATCTATCGCCAATAAAAGATAAAACTAGCGGCTGGGTTGATATTTCATTTTGTACGTTAATCTGAATTGTATCGCCTGAGGTTAAACCTCCTGTATCTCTTATACGAGCTTGAAGATCGTATATTCCATTTGGTAGATTGGTTGTATCCCATACAAGTGAATATGGCGCAGTTGAACTAGAGCCAATTTCTGTGATGCCTGCAAAGAATCTAACCTCCTCTATTCCTTTATCATCATTCGCATCTACAGTGATAGTGATTATGCCAGTTACTGTGTCACCGTCATGAGGAGATGTTATGGTGATTTGAGGTGGTTGGTTAGGGGCTTGGTTCTGGACTGTGACTACGATTATATCTGAAGATATCTGATTTTCAGTGTCTTGTGCAACTACTTTTATACCTTTATCATCTGTTGCAGTGGCAGTGATGGTAACTGTACCAGTTACAGTATCTCCATTATTTGGATTAGTAATGGTGACCTCAGGCGGCTGGTTAGGGGCTTGGTTCTGGACTGTGACTACGATTATATCTGAAGATATCTGATTTTCAGTGTCTTGTGCAACTACTTTTATAGTATGAGCGCCATTTGAGACAGAAGTTGTGTCCCAGTTGACCTGGTATGGCTCAGAATAATCATCCCCTATAAGCACATCCTCTAATGGGCCACCTGCAAGCCAGAACCTTACTACTTTTATACCTTTATCATCACTGGCATCTACAGTTATGGTGATTGCGCCTGAGACAATGTCACCGTCCTGGGGTGAGGTGATGGTGATTTTTGGGGGCTGGTTAGGCTCTTCGTTTTGGACTGTTATTAGGACTGAGTCTTCTGATTCTATTCCATCTGTATCTCTTGCTACAGCTCTGAGTGAATACTGGTTGTTTCTGGGGAGGCCTGTTGTATCCCATGTTAGTGAATATGGCGCAGTTGAACTAGAGCCAATTTCTGTGATGCCTGCAAAGAATCTAACCTCCTCTATTCCTTTATCATCACTCGCATCTACAGTGATAGTGATTATGCCAGTTACTGTGTCACCGTCCTGGAGTGAGGTGATTTGGATTTCCGGGGGCTGGTTTACATCAATTACAGTAATCGTGATATCTTCAGAGTCAGAGTCTTGTCTATCGTTTACGTCAAAATGGATGTTCTCGTATGTTCCTGCCTGCTCGTATGTAGGGGTCCAATTAAAGGTGCGGGTATCTTCGTCAAAGCTTGCGCCCTCTGGAAGATTAGAGGCTGAGTAGGCGAGTTCATCACCATCCTGGTCAGTAGCAGAGATAGTGAATTCCAGTAAATCATTTTCATCTACAGATTTATCGCCAATAGAAGATAAAACTGGCGGCTGGTTAGTTTCTGAAGAAGCACCAAAAGAAAGCTCCGCATCCTCCTTTACCCTCACCATATATCCCTTGCCAGGCTTAAGAGTGCCAATGGTATCGGTTCCTACATGGCCGGGGTATGCAACATTAGGAGGGATAAATACATGACCTTCATCATCCTGAACAATGATGAT
>JAHILY010000083.1 GCA_018896815.1 Candidatus Omnitrophota bacterium
AGGTTGACACTTTAGACATTCAGACTGAAGTGTCAATTTATTATACAGAGATTATATCATGGAACAGGGAAAAGATGTGGATCTTTTAGGCCTTTTTGGGCAAAGCGCATTATAGGCATTTACCCTCATAGAAATAATACTACTCAAACAAAAAAGGTAACCTTGTTTTCATCTCAAGATTACCTTGAATTCTAGCTTCTACGTAATAATTAAAATGCTTGTTTATTTTTTTAGACTTCTGTGGAAAATTTTATCAATTCTTCTAATTTTCGATACGCCCTAAAACTATCTATCTCTTTCTCAGCGATCTTAATTCCTTCTTTAATATTCTTTGCTTTATCTCCAACGTAAAGACCTGCCGCCGCATTTAATAAAACCAGGTCTCTTTTAGGGCCTTTTTCTCCTTTTAAGATATTGACCAAAATTTTTGCATTTTTTGAAGCCTCTCCTCCTACCAAATCTTCTGGATTAGCTCGTTTAAGCCCGAATTGCTCTGGCGTAATAAGATAATTATCGATAGTCCCATCTTCTTTTAATTCAGAAACTTTTGTTTCTCCCACTGTTGAAATTTCATCCATACCACTTTTATGGCCATTAAAATAACCATGAACCACTATAGCTCTTTTTACTTTTAAACGCTTTAAAACCTCTGCCATTATTTCTACCAACTCTGGTTTGTTTACACCTAAAACTTGACGATTATCTCCATCCAAAGTAAAAGCTGGATTCGCAAGTGGTCCTAATATGTTAAATATTGTTGGAAAGGGTAACTCCTTGCGAATTTTCTGAACATTTTTAAACGCTTTATGAAAATTAGGGGCATAAATAAATCCGATTCCTATTTTTGAGATACACTCTTCAACTTGTTTCGGTTCTAAATTAATATTTACGCCTAACTCCTCTAGGACATCTGCGCTTCCACATTTAGAAGTAATGGCTCTGTTCCCATGTTTTGCGATAATAATACCTGCTGACGCAAGAATAAACATAATAGCTGTAGATACATTAAAAGTCTCAAGTGGCCCGCCTCCAGTTCCACATGTATCGCCAATAGCAGCCTTGCCAAATATTCCAATTTTGCCAGTTTTTACTTTAATCGGTGTTGCTAGTTTTCTTAAAGTATACGCGAATGCTGCAATTTCATCAACGGCTGGACTCTTTTTATACATTGCGGTCAAAAATGCCCCTTGCTGAAACTCAGACGCTTGACCTGATATAAGTATGCGCATTGCTACACAAGCTTCTTCGGCGGATAGATCTTGTTTGTGAATAATTTTCTCAATGTAATCATCGAAAGCTTGATAGCCAGTATATTCCCTTCTAAATGCTTTATACAATGTATCTGCAAATGTGTCTGATTTCATATGTCCACCTTTATACAAATTCTACCAGATTACCGCACTACCGCCCTAACTATAAGTATATCATGAAATTGACCTGCTTTAAACCACTATTTTATAAAGAAAGCGGTTTTTCACCGCGAAGGTTTTACTTTTTTAATGTCCAGGTCCCCCCTTCAAACACGGGACTTATATATCTACTTATCATTTTAAAGGATAGCGTTCCAAAAGAATCAAGCTAATTCTTAGCTAAGCGGGAGGCCCCATTTAAGACTTCTATCATAAAATCGAAATTTTCCATTAAGACATATTCTGAACAATCATTTAAATGAGGCAAGACCTTACTAAAATCTTCTATGGTAAGTCCAACGACTTTGCCTGTTTCATCTAATCTTAGAAGAATATCAGGATTGATACTAATATTGGTTGTTTTTCCCTTATCAACGCCTTCTTTCATAACGTAAAGGATGTCATTATCAATATCTCTATTTATACTAATATCTTTTGTACTCATCTTATTTCCTCCATATCTGTTCTTGGTAAATTCCGTTGACCATGAACTGTTGCTACAACAGCTCTTTTCTCGTTTATTATCTTTAATCCTATTTTTATATATTTATTATAAGGCAAAAGATGCGGGCATTCTTTAAATATTGCGACTCTATTGGAGTCGGTTTTCTTTCTGTATTTTAAAGTATCCTCTTCATCTTTAGATAAGATTGTCGTTATGAGTTCGATTCGATTGCTTACTTCAGGATGGTCGTGGAGAATTTTATAATACCATGAGTCTTTATATAAAATAACTTCTCTTTTTAGATACGGACAAAAAACTGAAAACTTTATGTTCTCTTTTTCTTTTATATCTTCCATTGATATAAAATTATCTATTTATGTAGTTTAAAGTTTACCCCTGACCAAACTTCTCTTATCAAAAAATAACCCCGCCTGAGCCCTTGCGGGAAGTCAAGCGGGGAGCAGATATTATCTTAACATTCATTATTCTATCCAAAATCTCGGCCATGTCAAGCTTTTTTTCTTCCACCTTTTAACTTTACACTTGAGCATTCAGAGTGTAAAGTTAACCTTTCAGATACCTGATGAACTCCCTTAATCCTGCCTTTGTTGGGTTATCTATGTCTATGAATTCTACCCTGGTATCATGGCTCAAAATACCTTCTTTAGAACCTACTACCCGGGCACGGACTTCTACAAGCCTTGCAGCAGAATCTTGAGTAAATACCTGGAGTTTAAACAAAAGGACGGTTGATGAAGGGATAACATCATAGGCGCTGAATAGCATGCCCCCTAAGCTAATATCTTTTAGTCCAGGGCCCTGCTGCCATTCAGCATGGGCATCGTCTAATTTCCTGTATTTGATTGAAATGCGGGCCTTATATCTCGGGTGTTTTCTTCTCTCGCTCACAGCTACTTGACCTCTCGGGGAGTTTTTTCTTCGTATAAAGGGGTCATCCTGAGCGGAGCGAAGGATCTCTATAGATCCTTCAGCCCTTCGGGCTTCAGGATGAAGGGTCGGAAAATACCCCGACCCTTCAGCTACTTATGCGTTAAGGTGAGTGTAATAGCGTTTATGTTTTTATCATACAATACCTGAATGACCTTTCTCTCTAAAGCTATAGCATCTTCCTGTCTAGCGCCTATCTGTAAAGAATTAAACCTGCTCATGATCTCCTTTATCTTGACTGGCCATTCAGTGTATTCAGAAGCAGCGTTCCTTAAGAACCTCAACATCATTGCATTGTTTAAATCAGTATTTACTGCGTTTATGTCTGCAGGATATGCAAGTCTCATCGAGGCCTCTATGACATTATCCTTTTCACCCACGATCTCCAAGGTTATAAGCTTATTATCCGATGTCCCTAAAAAAATGGGCTGTTCAGAACCTCCTTGCAAAGATTGAATATCTAGAAATTCGCCTATCAGATTTGTAATTTGATTATATGTGATCCTGACTGGTTCTTCAATCTTTACTGGCTTTTCAATAACCAGCGGCACTTCTGCTATGACCTCTTCAGCTACAACTGGCACGCTAGGTTGAGGTGGCGCATCACTGGGCATTACTGTCTTAGAGCTTGATACGCATCCTGCAATAAGAAGGCAAAAAATTATGGGTAAAAAAAACTTTATTCTTCCAATCATAAGCCTCTCCTCCTTTTTTTTAATACTATATCTTTTAGAATATAGTTTACCCTATGCCTTATTCTTTTACAACAAAATTATCTCTTATCACGCCATTATTATCCTTAACTACAACCTCGCACTCACCATTATCTTTTACATCAACAATAACAAAGTGATAAAATCCCCCATCTTTACTAAATGCGCATAGCCTTGCGCCAGCGCCTCCTGTAATAACCTGGCGTATGCCTTGTTTTATTGACCTATTATATAAGTGCTCGTGACCGCAAAAATACATATCTACCCCATTCTCTTGAAAGATGCTCCACGCCTCATCCCTTTCAGAAGGAAAGGCATCAAGGGAACTATCTTTATGGGATCCAACAGGATATGCAGGCTCATGACCAAATACAAAGACCCGATCTTTTTTATTTGAGGTCAGGTCCTTCTCGAGCCACTCGAGCTGTGTCTTTCCTAATCTATGAAACTCTTTGTAGATATCTGTATCCAGAATCACAAAATGCGCATTCTCATAATCAAAAGAGTAAACTAATTCCTTAAGTCTAGAAGGGCCGTTTTCTGGCATCTCAAAAATAGACCTGAGCATATCTTCTGATCCCTCGTCTTTTATTTCATGATTGCCTATAGCTATATATACAGGGATCCTATAGCCATCCATCAAAGACTTCCATTTCAATAGTCTCTTTCTGTGGGTATGGGCGCTTTTAGAGCCAGTGATAAGGTCCCCGACAAAAACAATGAAGTCAACTTCCTCTGATTCTATCCTATCCATGATCTGCCCCAAGACCTCTGTATTTATGCCGTCATCATTACCCCTGCTATCCCCCATCACCACAAACCTAAAATCGGCAAGGCAAGGAAATGAAAACAAAAAAATTGCCAACAGGTTAAATATAATTATTGTGAATAAGAATCTTCTCATAGCTCGTGCTTTAAAAGATACCACAGAGATTTTTAAATTTAATATTTTTTCTTTTAAATTATAATTCTTCTCTGTGGCCTCTGTGGTTTCTTTTTTAGAAATTCTATGTAACAAAAAAAGGCCAGATTTTTTAAACATGGCCCTTATGTAAACACGGCATACGGAAATACGGAATACAGTATACGGACGACGAATTATATCTCCTGCCCAAACGCCATCTCTAGAAAACTCTTTAGCCTGCGGCTCCTGGTAGGGTGCCTTAATTTTCTCAAGGCCTTTGCCTCTATCTGCCTGACCCTTTCTCTTGTCACATTAAAGATGCCGCCTACCTCTTCAAGTGTCCTTGGATAGCCATCGCCTATACCAAACCTCAGCCTCAACACCCTTTTTTCTCTCTCAGTAAGTGTGTCAAGGATCTTGTCCATCTCCTCTTTGAGCATTGTATAGGCAGATGCATTGGCTGGAGAGACTGCCTTTTTATCTTCGATAAAATCACCAAAGCTGGTATCGCCTTCGTCACCAATGGGCGTTTGAAGAGAAATAGGCTCCTGAGCAATCTTCAGTATGCTCCTCACCTTTTCAACACTCATCCTCATCTCAGACGCAATCTCTTCAGCTGCAGGCTCTCTGCCATTCTCCTGTACCAGTATCCTGGATGTCCTTATAAGCTTATTGATGGTTTCTGTCATGTGCACAGGTATCCTTATAGTACGGGCCTGGTCAGCAATAGAACGCGTAACAGCCTGTCTTATCCACCATGTGGCATATGTAGAAAACTTGTAACCACGCCTATATTCAAACTTCTCGACTGCCTTCATCAGGCCAATGTTGCCCTCCTGGATAAGGTCCAGAAATGAAAGGCCTCTGTTGGTGTATTTTTTTGCAATGCTGACAACCAACCTAAGGTTCGCCTCTACCATTGCCTTCTTAACCCTGTTGAACTTCAAGGCCTTTTTTCTGATAAAGGAAAATTCCTTTTTTATATCGTCCTGTTTCTTCCCGAATCGAGACTCTATACTCTTCTTTTTCTTCTCAAAGGATCTTATACATCCCTTTATCCTGCGCCTCTTCATCCTCTGTATCTCGCGGTCAATAGAATCCATCTCTGATATTGCCGCCCTTATTTCTTTGGCCAAGTCCTCTGCTACAGAGGTGCAGAAATTAAACTCCAAACAGAGCTCTACGATATTCTTTCCCTTCATGGACGCCCTGATCTTTCTCGTGAGCCTCTCTATCTTTCTCAATGCATCGCCTTCCTTCTTTACCTTTGGCTCTTCCTTTGCTATCTCTTCTATATTGATCTCCTGGATCAACATCTTGTTTGCGAGAGTTAGCACAGGATCCTTGACATAGGGACAGCTCAGCACAGCCCTCTTGTATTCCTCTTCTGCCTTTTCTATCTCCTGAGCAAGCCTTATCTCCTCTTCCCTTGAAAGAAGAGCTATCTGCCCCATTTGCCTCAGGTACATCTTTACAGGATCCTCTACCCCCGTGACAACAGTATCCACTGAACTGCCTGTTTCCCGTTTATTGGAATCTGCTTTTTGCCTGCCATTGCCGCCTGATGTCTTCTGGCGCGCCTTAAACTCTTCTTCGCTGTCCACTATATCCACCTTCTCTTTGTCCAGCGCTTGAAACACCTTTTCTATCTGCTCGGTATCGATTATATCCTCTGGCAGGGAATCGTTTATCTCTTCATACGTGAGATAACCCTTTTTCTTGCCCAGCGCTATAAGCTTATCCATGCGGCCATTCGTATTTGTCTTGACCTTTGTTCTTTTTTTACTCTTTTTCATGAGTCAGCTCCTTTGTTTTTATCAATCTATTAAACTCTTCAAGAAGGTCTCTTGTCTCATCCTCATAACCTTTGTCCTGCGTCATGGTCAGTCGACTCTGAATCTCTTTCAATCTCTCGTCTCTATTCTGTCTTTTTATAGCCTTTATGCAATCTGAAATATTCCTACCCTTATCCTTTATCTCAACCTCATCATTGAGAATAAATGAAATCACATTTGGAGAGACCTTGTCTTCCAGATAATTTATAAGCTTTGTGGCATCAATAAAGTTATCCTCTATATCCAGGCCAAAAAGCTTTTCAACTAAATGCCTTACCTCAGAATTCTTAAAATCAAAAGGCTTAAGATTGTTTCTCACAATATTAACAACAGCCATGTCTTCCAGCATGAGCCGCACAAGTATTTTTTCCGCTGGTGATATTTTAATCGTCGTCCGTCGTCCGTCGTCCGTCGTCCGTGATTCGTATTTATTGACATTCTTTTTTGTCTTTCTCAACTCCTGCCAGACTGCGTCTTCGTTTATTGAAAGCTCATGAGAAAGCATTCTCACATATTCTGCCTTTATAACAGCATTCCTGACCTTTGAAATCGTAGAGAGCATCTCTCTCACTATTTCTGCCTTTGACTCTGGTTCATCAAAGTCCAACCTATTTCTCAGGATATTTAATTTATATACAAATAGGCCCTTGGCGCTTTTAACCTCTGAATTAAAACCCCGCGGGCCAAATTTCCTTATAAAACTATCAGGGTCATGCCCCTTTTCTAAAGTAGCTACCTTTACATTCATACCTTCCTGCAAAAAGAGGTCCAGGCCTCTCAATGCGGCCATCTCACCTGCTTCATCTGCGTCAAATACCATTACGACATTATGCGTATATCTTTTCAGAAGCCTTATCTGTTCTACTGTAAGGGCAGTCCCCAGGGAAGATATGGCATTATTTATACCGTACTGATGGCAAGTAATCACGTCAAGGTAACCCTCACTGACTATAGCAAATCCTTTTTCGCGTATGCAGGCCTTTGCAAGATTTAGTCCATAAAGATGCTGACTTTTTTTATAGACAATTGTCTCTGGAGAATTTATGTATTTTGGAAGCGACTCATCCATGACCCTTGCCCCGAAACCCAGCACCCTTCCCCTTACATCAAATATCGGAAATATAAGCCTGCTCCTGAAAAGATCATAATAAGAACTATCCTTACCCCTCAATATCAATCCTGCCTTTGCTGACAGATCCTCTTTTATGCCTCTCTTTGACAGATAATCTACAAAAGACCGCCAGGAAGAATCTGCATATCCGAGTCTGAATTTTTTTATCGTGGCCTCTTCAAGACCCCTCTTTTCTATGTAGCGCCTCAATTCTGAAAGGCCCTGAGAACGCTCCAATAGGCCGCTATAGAAATTTGCTGCAATGTCATTGATGCTATGAATACTGCTCACGATAGAACTGGCCTCATCTGTCTTTTCCTTGTACTCTGGCAGCTTAATACCTGTCTTTTGGGCCAGCATCTTTACTGCATCTATAAAATCTATTTTTTCATATTCCTTTATAAAATTAAATACATTGCCTCCGGAATTACAGCCAAAGCAATGATATATCTGCTTATCAGGACTGACCACAAAAGAAGGCGTCTTTTCATGATGGAACGGGCATGATGCCTTAAAATTCCTGCCTGCCTGTTTTAAAGGTATATAGCTAGAGATGACCTCTACTATATCGCATCTGTCCTGTATTTCGTTCAATATGTGTTCTGGTATTCGTGCCATGGTTTATTTTTTTCTCTTAAATCGTCTAAATCCCGAGCATGTCAATATCTCAAGCTTTGACTTGCTCTCTATCTCATCAAACATAAGATTAAGCCCGACATTGTCACTGGCAATATGGCCAGCGATTATAACATTCAGATGCTCTTCTTTCGCCTTTTTAAAATGCTCCTCGCTTAAGTGCATGCATAAAAGCGTTGAGACACCTGCCTGTGAGAGCTTGCCAAATATATTCTTTGCGCCCTCTGTGCCGCCTGTCATGTCCACAAAGATCTTGCCTGCCTTGCTTGAGGCATTGCCCCTTATAATACTGGGCGGGCAATTATGGACCGCGGAATACTTATACTCTGGTATATCCTTTAATATGTCTATTACCTCATCAAGGGTCTCTGGCCTTTTCTTCTTCATCAGATTATCCAGAAAAGATGCAACGCAGTTGTCTGCCGGCGTGTGACACGTCATAAATGCAATACCTAAAAGCTCTGCAGCATCTACAGCTCTCATATGATTTACAGGAGATACCTTTCTCTCGACCTCTTTGATCCTCTCTATCATCATGGATTCCGCAATATTTATAGGGACGCCGATCCTGTTTAAGATATCGATCTGCATATACATGACATTGAAAAAACCAGCAAGGGCCGTTCCCTCAGGATGATGAGAAAGCACCAGATCTATTTTTTTGCCCTTTTCTTTTAATCTATCTGCAAGCAAGAGCTCTGGGGTCTCCATATCTATGCCTGTCAATATAGTCCTGACCTGGGTATTTTCATTTCCGTAAAGTATGCGCGTATCACTGTAAGGATGCGCAAGCCTTTCTTTGTCATAAAGGGCCTTGCCAGAGGTGTCCAGCTTATCATATTCCTTCTTTGCCCTGAGGAGCTCTTTCTTTACCCTGTCCCTGCCCCTGGGATCCATCTTCATACCGTGGTTAACTATAGTCCTGTAGACTTCTATAAGCTTCAATTAGACCTCCTGTATTATAAGGACGTTACGGATTCAGCACCTTCATAAGTGGGGTTTCAATTCTCTCCCACGGATAGAAATTAATACCGATCTTGTACGCAAAAGGTGCAATGCGTGTAATATACTGGCTGGAAAATGATCTTTGTTCTGCGCTTTTTGCCAAATATGAGAACGGGCTATTTATAAAGAAGGTATATATCAAACTAATCACCAGAAGCCCTCTTCCTATTCCTAATAAAAGGCCTATTGCTTTATTAGAGAAGGAAACGTTTTCTTTTTTTCCAAAAATAAAATTTGCTCCAATAGCAAGCAATTTAAACACGAAAAGGACTGTAAGAAATATGGATAAAAACGAAATTACATCTGGCCTTGCGCCAGCCCGCTTGGTATGAGCTATGATAAATTGGCTTAATAAGGTATAGCTATTAAAAGAAAAAACAAATGCTAACAAGAGACCTAAAAGCCTGAAAAACTCCGGCAAAAGGCCATTTTTGAAACCTACGTAACATATTCGAATTGCAAGGGTTACAAAAAGAATGTCAACCCAGTTAAATCTGATATGAGGCATAAATTAATGCAGAGAACGTATTATAAGTATACCATATCTTTTTGATTTGTCAAGGCGGCCAGGATTTTTTGCATCTAAGAATGCCCCACCCAGCCTGCAGAAAAAGACAAGTCACGCTGAATCAACTTGCCTATCAGCGTATCCGGGCCCTCTATATATACCTTTATATACCTGTCTGTGTAGCCCTGTAGATGGCCGTCTTTAGTCTTCTTGCTCTCTACAAGCACCTCTACATCCTTACCTATAAACTTGTTAACAAACTCCTGGGTTAATTCTTTCGTAACAGCTGTTAGCCTGTTCTCTCTATCTCTTTTAACAAGAATATCAATATCATCCTTGTAATCATAGGCTGGCGTGCCCTTGCGTTTGGAAAAGGGGAATATATGTACCCGCATTGGCATAACTACATTGATAAAATCCACTGTGTTTTGAAACCTCTCTTCTGTCTCTCCTGGGAATCCTACCATTATATCAGCACTTATGGCAATATCTGGATCAACCTGTTTTAATCTATGAACAATATCCAAATAGTCTTGTCTCTTATATGGCCTGCGCATCCTCTTCAGGATATAATCATCCCCGCTCTGAAATGGAATATGCAAATGCCTGCAGAGCTTTTTTTGCTTCTTTAGCTGGGCAATTAAGTCAGTAGTTACATCCTTTGGCTCTATTGAGCTAAGCCGCAATCTCCACTGCCCCTGTATCTTGCAAAGCTCAGCAACTAACTTACTGAGGTCCATGTCTTTTGAAACGTCTCTACCATATGCTCCAAGACAGATCCCTGTGAGCACTATCTCCTTAGTGCCAGATTTGATCAAGTCCTTGCATTCACTTATGATCTCTTTAAAAGGCCTGCTTCTTGACCTGCCCCTGACAACCCTGACCTTGCAATACGAACACCTGTTATTACATCCATCCTGAATCTTCACAAACACCCTCGTATGCCC
>JAHILY010000084.1 GCA_018896815.1 Candidatus Omnitrophota bacterium
CTGGCAAAGGAAACTTGTTGGGGATATCTCGTGAGATTTAAAGTTAAAGAAAATATAACCGAAGAAGAACTCAAGCGAGGCCTAAGGTCTGTAACCGTTGATGGTGTAATGAGCCATTTAATGGGTGTTTTGACAGGTGGTGTCTTTCTTGTTGCTGTTGCTTTAAAACTTGGGGCTTCAAATTTCCAGATAGGCCTTCTTGCAGCAATACCTCCTTTAATGCAGCTTGTTCAGCTTCCAGCGATTTTCTTGATAGGAAAGTTCCGCAGCAGAAAGACTGTCGCAGTTTATTCGGCCTTAATAGGCAGGTTTGGTTTTCTGTTAATTGCATTAAGTCCGTTTCTATTCTCCCCGTCAATAGGTTTATTAATCCTTGTTATTTCAGTCCTTTTCTATTCAGGATTTGGAGGAGTTGGAGGATGTGCATGGAACTCATGGATGCGTGATTTAGTACCTGAGAATCAAATGGGCTCGTTTTTCTCAAATAGATTACGCATTGCAACAATTTTAGGCGTATTTGTGAGTCTGCTTGCAAGTATGTTTATTGATTTCTGGAAAAAATCTTTTCCAGATGTTGAAATATATGCTTATTCTGGACTTTTCTTAGTTGGATTTTTAGTAGGATTAATCGGAGTTCTTTATTTATCAAGAACGCCCGAGCCAGCAATGACGGTTCAAAAAACAGAGTTTCTAAAGATACTTACGCAGCCATTTAAAGATGTAAATTTTAGGCGGCTTATGATTTTTTTAGGCTCATGGAGCTTTGCAGTTAATCTTGCAGCCCCATTTTTTACAGTATATATGTTAAGTAGATTAGGGCTTGGCCTGTCAATGATTGTGGCTTTAAGTATTGTGAGTCAAGTGTTCAATTTTACATTTCTTTCTTTATGGGGTAAATGGGCGGATAAATTTAGCAATAAATCTGTTTTAGCTGTAAGCGGCCCCTTGTTTATGCTTAGTATACTCGGATGGACTTTTACAACTATGCCAGAGAAGTATTTTTTAACACTACCAATTTTAGTAATTATTCATATAGTTATGGGCATTGCTATAGCAGGCGTAACAATAGCTTCAGGTAACATAGGATTAAAACTTGCTCCAAAAGGATACGCCACAGCTTATTTAGCCACCAATGCTCTTGTAAGCTCATTTGCAGCTGGCATAGCGCCTATCTTGGGAGGAAAATTTGCAGATTTTTTTGCTGCAAGAAACTTATCTTTAGTCCTTAAATGGTCATCTCCAAATAGGGAATTTGTTTTTCAGGCGCTTAATTTTCAACACTGGGATTTCTTTTTTGGCCTTGCGTTCCTTATAGGACTATATGCTCTTCATAGATTGTCTATGGTTGAGGAGCATGGAGAGGTAGATGATGAGGTTGTCCGCGCTGAATTTATAGATGCAATCAAAAGGCCAATAAGAAGTCTCTCAACAGGTGCAGGGTTATTTCAGATTATATCTTATCCTTATTCTTTTATAGAAAGAGGGATTAAGTATATAGAGAAGGTTACCCAGAAATAAATCTATTGTGGTTTTTTTAATTGGTTTTTTTAATGATAAATTATATTGTTAAATCTATTCAGCAAGGTTATAATATCTTGCCACAATAGGGCGTCACAAAAATGCCGCCCTATAGGCTGTCACGATTTTCGTGACAGCCTATTGCCACAATCATAAGGAGGGTGCAATGTCAAATGCATCAAAAAATATAAGCTGGGAGGTAATAAAGAAGGCCTTTTTGCCATTAGTGATACTTTTGTCTTTTATCTGGGGCTATTTCTATTACAAGATAAACATTATTCCATGGATCTCTCAGGAGCTTCACAAAGATTTAAAGAAGTATATAGCTACTATATTTATCATATCTATATCCTTGATTATACACAGGATCCTTGCAGCAGTGCTGGCCTGGTATCACGGGAATATAGCCAGTAAGACTGTTACCAAGCTTGATGATAAACTGATTCCTATCGCGCGCAGGACGTTTTCCATAATAATATGGTCAGTCGCTTTTATTGTGATCCTGCCGTTTTATGGGGTAAACATAAGCGCCCTGGTCGCAGCGCTTGGCGTAGGCTCACTGGCTATTGCCCTGGCTGCGCAGGATACGATCGCAAACATCATCTCAGGTTTTATGATCATGATAGATTCTCCTTTCAGGATAGGGGATAAAATAAAGCTTCCCTCAGGAGAGGTGGTTAAAGTTTTGAATATTAGCGTAAGGAGGTCTGAGTTTTTATCAGAGGACAAGGCGATCATTATCGTGCCTAACCTGGATTTGAGCAAGAGTAAGATTGTAAATTACACTTACGGTGAGGAGAGGGCAAGATGAAAGCAGCTATATTTGATCTCGACGGTGTGATAGTAAATACTGTGCCGTTTCATTTTAAGGCATGGCAGAAGATGTTTTCCGAATACGGGAAGGAATTTAATTTCGAAGACTATAAACAAAAGGTGGACGGCATTCCCAGGATGGATGGCGCAAGGGCCATATTGACAGACCTTGATGAGCCAGAATTGAAAAAGGCATCTGATAAGAAACAGGTGTATTTTTTAGAATATCTCAATAGCGAAGAAATCCCTGTATATAAGACTACGGTAGATTTGGTAAAAGCGCTTAAAAAAGAAAAAATTAAAAGAGGGGTAATATCCTCCAGCAAGAATTGCCTGTCAATACTTAAAAAAGTCGGGCTGGTAGAGCTTTTTAACGTGATTATTACTGGCAATGATGTCACAAAAGGAAAGCCGGATCCACAGGTCTTTCTTATGTCTGCGGAGAGAATGGCTGTAGAGCCATCTGGTTGCGTTGTTTTTGAGGACGCTGTTTTGGGCGTAGAGGCAGGTAAAAGGGCTGGTATGAAGTGTGTGGGCATTGATAGATACGGAAAACCAGAGAGGTTGAAAAAGGCGGATTTAGTGGTGGCGGATTTAGGGGAAGTGAGTTTAGAAAAAATAAAGGAGCTATTTTGATAAACACGAATTCGATTAAAATTCGTGGTCATTCGTGTATAAGAGCGAAGCGAATTAATATGAAAGACTATTTCGCAAAATACAGATCTGATAATAGCTGGTTGATTAAAGAAGACATGTGGGATAAGAAGCTGCAGCCTTCCAGGGAGAGCCAGTTTGCGCTGGGGAATGGATTTATCGGAAGCCGCGGTATATTAGAGGAAGTCCCTTTTGATGCAAGGCCAGGGACGTATATAGCAGGCCTATATGACAAGACAGGCGCCCAGGTAACAGAGATGGTAAACCTGCCCAACCCTATTAATCTTAGGATAGTAGCAGGGGGAGAGCGGCTTGGCGCGGGGACAATGGATATATTAGAGCATGAAAGAACTCTCGATATGCGTCACGGACTTTTAATGCGCCATACGCTTTACCGGAATAGTCACAAGAAGAGATTTGATTACCAGTCATTGCGGTTTGTAAGCATGCGCAATAAGCATATCATAGCTATGCAGACCTATATTACTCCCCTTGATGAGCCAGCGACTCTTACAGTCGAGAATCTTTTGGATCTATCAGTGACTAATGTGGGTTTTCTTACAGAAGGAAACAAGAAACATTTCAGGATAGAGGATGTCTCGCAGTTTGACACAGGCGAATATTTAGCAGTGAGGACGCTTGAAAAAAATGTCCTCGTTGCTTACGGCAAGTCCATGATCATTGAAAAAGGCTCATCCATGCGTTTTGCGAAACACGTTACCACGCAGATCAAGCTAAAGAAAAACCAGACTGTCTGTATAACCACTATTTTTTCCATATTTACATCTGATGATAAAAATTCAAAAAGGATAAAGCCTGTAGTAAAAGGATTTCTCAAGAAGAGCGCCAATATGGGATTTGAGAGGATTCTCGAAGAACATATTGTATCATGGGACAGGTTATGGCAGACATCTGATGTAAAAATAAAAGGCGCGGCGCAGGATGAAAGGTCTCTTCGCTTTAACCTGTACCATCTTCTTATATGCGGCAGGGAAGGTAATGGCGAATCCAGCATAGGCGCAAAGACATTGAGCGGTGAAGGATACCGCGGCCATATATTCTGGGATGCTGAAATATTTATACTCCCGTTTTTCCTTTACAGCAGGCCAAAGGCTGCGAAAAATATGCTGCTTTATAGATATAACAGGCTGGAGGCGGCAAGGCGCATAGCCCAGAGCCGTGGTTATAAAGGCGCGATGTTCCCGTGGGAATCAGCATGCACAGGGGATGAGAGTACACCTGCGTGGGCGAAAAATTTTGATGGCTCGCTGATACAGATCCGCACGCATGAGATGGAGCATCACATTACAGCTGATATCGCATACGCGGTTTATCAGTATTATGCTGCCACGCAGGATATAAGATTTATGCTCAGATACGGGTTTGAGATTATTTTTGAGACAGCAAGGTTCTGGGCATCAAGGGTCGAATATAATAAAAAGTCTAAAAAATATGAAATAAATCATGTTATTGGGCCGGATGAATTTCATGAGGACGTGGATAATAATGCCTATACGAATTATATGGCGCATTTTAATCTGCTGGCGGCCTATGGCATGCACCAAAAGATGAAAAGGTTATACCCTGAGGGATACAGAAGGCTTTCAAAAAAGATAGGTTTAAAAAATAACGAGGCCAAGGAATGGAAGGAGATCGCGCCTAAGATAGTTTTTAACCTCAAAAGAAACGGATTGATAGAGCAATTCGACAGGTATTTCAGGAAGAAAAAAATAGAGCTGAAAGACCTTAAGAAACACCCCATCCCTCCGATCCCTAAGAACATAAAGATGAAAGACGTAGATAAGACACAGCTTGTGAAACAGGCCGATGTAGTGATGTTTTTATATCTTTTTTCAGGCAATTTCACTAAGGAGATAAAAAAGAAGAATTTTTATTATTACCTTAAGCGCACAGTGCATAAGTCTTCGCTGAGCGCGGCTGTGCACGCTGGCCTGGCAGCAGAGATAGGAGAAAATAAGGCCGCTTATAGATATTTTGATATTGCGGCAAACATGGATCTGACTCTCTTATACGGCAATACCAATGACGGTATGCACGCTGCATCTTTGGGCGGGACATGGCAGGCAGTGATCCATGGCTTTGCAGGCATAAGGATATTTAACGAGACGCTTTCCATTGATCCCAGACTGCCTGAGGGCTGGAGAGGGCTTTCTTTTTGCCTGAAATGGCAGGGGCATAATTTAAAGATAGCGATCAATCACACCAGGGTCGGATTGCAATTTTATTCTAAGAGAAAAGATGTTTTAAAAATAAAAGTTTTCAATACTCTTAAGAAAATAGAGGCGAACAAAACGCATGCTTTTATCAGGGAAAGAGGTGAATAGCCGTGGCAAAGAAAAATAGATCTTTAAAGATAGCGCAGTTTCACTGGGGTTTTCCTCCTATGATAGGAGGCGTTGAGACGCACCTTACGATTTTATTGTCAGAGATGGTCAGGATGGGGCATAAGGTGGATCTTCTGACTGGCGCAGCAGAAGGCGCCAAGGCGGTTGATAGATATAAAGGGGTGGGAGTTTATAGGGTGCCTATAATGGACCTGAACTGGCTTGCCAAAAGAGGGCTTAATGGGCTGCTTGGGGAGACTGAGAAGGTATTCACTGGCTTTTTAAAGCGCACCAGGCCGGATATTATCCACTGTCATAATATGCATTATTTTAGTAAGCCCCACACAAGGACATTAGCCAGGCTCTCCAGGGAATTTGGCGTCCCACTTGTACTGACTGCTCATAATGTCTGGGATGATAATCTATTTTTAGACCTTGCAAGAAATATAAAATGGGATCATATTATTGCAGTGAGCCATTTTATTAAAAGGGAATTGATCGGCATAGGCGTGCCGCACAAAAAAATTACAACTGTTCATCATGGCATAGATGAACAGTTGTATAATCCTAAAATTAAATATAAGAGCATATTTAAAAAATACCCACAATTAAAAAATAAAAAAATAGTCTTTCATCCTGCCAGGATGGGGCTTGCCAAAGGCTGTGATGTCAGCATAAAGGCGCTCAGAAGGATAAAGGATAGGATTCCAAATATTATGTTAATACTGGCAGGCACAAAGAACATCATAGACTGGGCGCAGAGCCAGCAGAAAGATATTGCCTACATGGTAGATTTAGTTGATTTTTTCAATATGAGAAAGAATGTCCTGATAGATGCCTTTGATCTTACGGATATGCCGAAACTTTACGCTGCATCAGATGTCTGCGTCTATCCTTCAACTGCATCCGAGCCATTCGGGCTTACCATGCTCGAGGCCCTTTCCTCAGCAAAGCCAATGGTGGTCACTGAGACAGGCGGCATGCCAGAGATTATAAAAGACGGCATTAATGGGTTTGTAGTCCCTATAAGGGACTTCGAAGCGCTTGCCTCAAGGGTGATACAACTTATCAGCAATAAAGAATTGCACGACCGCCTTGGCTATACAGGCAGACAAATGGTAGAGCAGAATTATACTAAAGAGATAGTGACAAGAAAGACGCTGGATGTTTATAAGAGCCTATTGTAAAGTATAACAATGAACAATAGACCCATTGGCATATTTGATTCTGGGGTAGGTGGACTAACAGTGGTCAGGGAGGTTATGAAGGCCCTGCCGAATGAGAAGATCGTGTATTTAGGCGATACTGCCAGGGTCCCATATGGCACAAAGTCCAATGAGACCATAAAGCGGTTTTCTATAGAAAATGCTGAATTCCTGTCACGATTTAAGGTTAAACTTATCATCGTGGCGTGTAATAGCGCCTCTAGCATTGCATTACCTGCATTGAAAAAAAGATTCAAGATCCCGATCATAGGCGTTATTAAGCCCGGGGCTAAAAAGGCCGCAAGCATAACCAGAAATAACAGGATAGGTGTTATTGGAACGCCGACAACAGTGAAGAGCAAGGCCTATGACAGAGAAATAAAACTTATATCCAGAAATAGAAAAATAGTTTCAAGGGCATGTCCTTTGTTTGTGCCTCTTGCTGAAGAAGGATGGTTGAATGGCAAGATAACTACGGATATAGTAAAGAAATATTTAGAGCCGCTTAAAAAAAACAAGATCGATACCTTAGTGCTTGGCTGTACACACTATCCACTTCTAAGGGGCGTGATCTCAAAGGTAGTTGGAAAAAATGTAAGGATAGTAGATTCTGCGAGTTCAGTAGCAGGTGAAGTCAGGGCTATCTTAGAAAGGCAAGACAGGCTGGCAAAGACAAAAAGGCCTGCGCACAGGTTTTTCGCAACAGATGCAGTGGAACAGTTCGTAAAGGTGGGCGAGAGATTTTTAGGCAAAAAAATTAAGAAGGCTATGAGAGCAAACCATGTATGAGATATTAATAAAATCTGATTTCTGCGGAGCGCATAATCTCAGGGGTTATCAGGGCAAGTGTGAAGAACTCCATGGACACAACTGGAAGATAGAGGTGAGATTCGAAGGCAAGGCCCTGGATAATATTGGGATGGCAGCAGATTTTAAGATATTGAAGTCTGAACTCAAGGATGTCCTGGATAAGCTGGATCATAAACATCTCAATGAGCTGGATGCCTTTAAAAAGAAAAATCCATCAGCAGAAAATATAGCAAGATTTATCTATGAAGGCCTAAGGGCATCCCCTGGGAAAAAGGACGTGGAAGTAAAGTCTGTGTCTGTGTGGGAATCTGATACCTCGTGCGCAACGTACTTTGATTAGATGAGAATATTATATAATATAGCCTTTCTCATATTCGGCATAGCATATCTGCCTTATCTTATCATCACAAAGCGCCATCGGTATGGCCTGGCCAACAGGTTTGGCATCCTTTCCAATAGACTGAAATCCATATCTTCAAAAGGCAGGGTCATATGGATACATGCTGTCAGCGTAGGCGAGATGAAGGCAGCAAGTATTCTTGCGCCTCTTTTAAGAAATAAGTTCCCATCGCATACTATTGTATTTTCAAGTGTTACGCATACAGGCAATAAGGTTGCAAGGACAATAGCAACAGGCGAAGAAGATGTTTTTTATCTGCCGCTTGATCTGAGTTTTATAGTGGATAGAGTAGTTGGCATTATCAGGCCTGAATTATTTTTGTGTCTGGAGACAGAGTTGTGGCCAAATCTTATTTCGTCTTTAGACAGGGCTGATTCAAAGATTATTTTAATCAATGGACGGATTTCCAATAGATCCTATTTCGGATACAGAAAGATCAGATCGATCGTCTCGGGCCTCCTTAAAAGATTTTCTCTTATCTTGATGCAGTCAGAACAGGATGCAGCCAGGATATTGTCTCTAGGCGCGCCAAAACACATGACCTTTGTTACTGGCAATCTAAAGTTTGATCTTTCTCTTTTAGGTTTTACCAGTAAGAGGCGTGAGATCAGGGAGCAGCTTAAGCTTAAAGAGGAAGATATTTTATTAGTGGCAGGTTCAACGCATAGGGGAGAAGAAGAACAGCTTATCGAATGTTTTTCAAAATTGAAAAAAGATTACCCTGGTCTAAAGCTCCTCATTGCGCCCCGCCACATCGAACGCACCCAGGAGATAGAACAACTGGTATCCAAGAAAGGTTTTTTACCTAAAAGATTTTCGAGCCTCGAGCCTCGAGCCTCGAGCCTCGAGGCTCTCTTTATTTTGGACACCATCGGTAACCTCATGACCGTATATTCCGCGGCAGACATAGTATTCGTAGGCGGCAGTCTTGTAAAAAAAGGCGGCCAGAATCCGATCGAACCTGCTAGCCTTGCCAGACCAGTGATATTTGGCAGGTTTACATTTAATTTCCAGGACGTTGTGAGATCCTTTCTTGAGAATAGCGCTGCTATTCAGGTAAATAATAAGGATGAACTGTATTCTGCATTAAGACTTCTGCTGGATGATCCCAAAGAAAGAAAAAGGCTAGGCGCCAATGCCAGGGAGACTGTAGATAGGAACTCCGGCTCCAGCCAGCGCACCGTAGACCTTATATTATCCCTTCCAATTCGCAGGCGTAATCGGTGAGTTATCGGGGAGCGGGAATGACAATAAAGGGAAGTACCCTTGTTAACTCACTGAGTACCACTCACTGAGTACCACCAGTATTGTTTTGACATATCCTGCCTATTATAATAGAATATAGTCTTATAATTAGGATATATATGGAGGCAAGATGAAAGCCAGAGATATTATGTCAAGAGAGGTAGTAACGGTTTCTCCGTCTGCAGGGATCAGAGAGGTCTATGAGATATTCAAGAAGACTCGCTATGGTGGTGTGCCTGTAGTTGATGGAGACAAAAAGATCCTTGGCATGATCACAAAGGCAGAGATGCTGTCTGTGCTCTTACCTGATTATTTTGACCTCCTGGGTGAGAATATAGTTTTTATAGACGACTTCGGAGCCCTGGATGAGGAATTTGAATCCCTGCCGACCTTTGAGCTTTTTATTGCAGAAGATATTATGCAGAAGGGCGCAAGGACAGTGGAGGAAGACGCGTCTCTTCTAAAGGTAGTGGCCATGATGAAGAAATATAACGTCCACAGGATATTAGTGGCAAAGGATAATTATCTTAAGGGTATAATTACAAGGAGTGACATCTGTAAGGCATTCTTCGACAATGGAGATATAAAGGCATGATAGGTACAATTTTTGCATCCACGATACTCTTGGCCGTGCTTTATTTTATAGTGACTGAGAAGATAGACAAGGTCATAGCTGTCTCCAGCGGCGCGCTTTTAATGATCGTGCTGGGCATAATATTCGGCTTTTATTCTCAACAAAAGGCGCTTCAGGCAATAGATTTTAATACGCTGGGACTCCTATTGGGCATGATGATAATAGCATCGGTGCTCAAGCGGACCGGGTTTTTTACATATATTGCCATAAGCCTTGCAAAGCTTTCAAGAGGAAAACCATGGCTTCTCATGGTGCTTTTGGGCGCATCAACTGCATTTCTCTCTATGCTGGTAGACAATGTTACCACTATCGTGATAATCGTGCCTATCTCTATCCTGGTCTGTGACATTCTAGGCATAAATGTCCTGCCTATTTTAATGGCACAGATATTGCTTTCGATCATAGGAGGGACCGCGACGTTGGTAGGGGATCCACCTAACATATTTATTGGTTCAGCCGCAAATTTGAGTTTTAATGATTTCTTGAAGAATCTTTTCCCTGTAGTCGTAATCACAGTATTTTTCTCGCTCTTTATACTTAAATTTTTATACAGAAAAAAGCTCTCTGACAAACCAAGGAATTTTCAGGCAGTATTAAATATAGATGCGCGAAAGGCCATAAGAGACCCAAGAGGCATGGTCAAGTGTCTGTTAGCCCTTGGCGTAACATTTACATTATTTTTCCTGCATGACCAGCTGCATCTCTACCCCTCGTTTATAGCGCTTTTTGGCGCTGGCCTGGCATTTTTGTTATTAAGGCCAAGTCCAGAAGAGATATTCCATGATGTTGAATGGACAGTCCTGGCGTTCTTTGCATGTTTTTTTGTTATAGTGGGCGGGCTGCAAGAGACCGGTATACTCTCTACTATTGCATCAAAGACAGTATTTTTAGCTGATGTAAATCTGAAATTTTACAAGATCCTTCTTTTATGGGTAACAGGCATATTTTCATCAATGATAGGCGCGGTGCCTTTTACCATGGTCATGATACCTATTATGAAGACGCTTTCGGAGCTTGGGATTAACGGGGATTCGATCTGGTGGATCCTTGCCCTTGGCGTAGGTTTTGGAGCCAATGGCCTGCCCCTTGGCCATGCTGCAAGCATATTAGGCATCTCTATCAGTAAAAAATCCAGGACACCGATCGATATTAAGGAATGGTTTTCATCAGCCACGATCATCGCAATAGTTTCCCTCATATTTGTATCAATTTTAATATTAATCGGGATCTTTTAATCCAAATGAAAACTCTTATAATTTTTTCATCTATCTATTATCTTGCGATGCTGGTAAGAAACTTATTTTATAATTGGAGAATTCTAAAGGCCCATTCGCTCAATGCCAGGGTAATCAGCATAGGTAATGTTACCTGGGGCGGCACAGGGAAGACGCCCTTGACCGCGTTTATGGCAAATCTACTTTTGGGCCGGGGGCTGAGGCCTGTAATTCTATCAAGGGGATACGGCAATGATGAAGAGGCGCTTCTATCGAGGCTCGCGCCTGGTGTTCGTGTGTTGGCAGGAAAGGACAGGGTCAAGAGCGGCAAAGAGGCGATAGAAAAATTTTCAGCAAAGACGCTTTTGCTGGACGATGGTTTTCAGTACAGGAGATTAAAAAGGGATCTGGATATTATCTGCATAGATGCCACAAACCCATTTGGAAATGACTGGGTCATACCAACAGGGATATTGCGCGAGGGCCTGGGCTCGCTAAAAAGGGCGGATATTTTTCTGATTACAAAGATTAATTTGGTTGAAGACAAGAAGAAATTAAAAGAATTAGAGGCCAGGTTAGGGAAAATAAATCCAGGCGCAGTTATTGTAAAATCTATTCACAACCCTCAATATTTTTATAAGCTGGCGGATGATAAGATAGTTGATGGGGCAAGGCTGAGGAATAAAGACATTGTGCTGGTTTCAGCGATCGGTAATCCCAGTTCATTTGAAAAGACGATTCTGAGCCTTGGGTTGAATATTAAAAAGCACTTTATCTTTCGCGACCACCACTGGTACAAGGAAAAGGATTTAAAGAAAATAGATAGCTATTGTAACAAAAATAACATTGATACGATAGTAACAACAGAAAAGGACGCGGTGAGACTTCGAGCCTCGAGCCTCGAGCCTCGAGCCTCGATACGAGCATCGAGCATCAAGCATCGAGCATCGATGTTTTTGGTTCTCCGCATCCAGCTCGAGCTAACCGACAATGTACAAGGATTCAATAATAGATTTTCTGGGATTTATAATAGTTAAGGTCCTTGGCGCAGCATTCTGCTGTCTTCCCCTGGGCCTTTCTCTGTGGATCGGAAGACGCATTGGCGGCCTTGCGCATCTTTTTAATTCAAAGAGGCGCTCTATAGCCTATGCCAATGTAAAGTCTGCCTTTCCTGAAAAGGGCTGCAAGGAGATTAAGAGAATAGTGAAGGCGCATTACAGGAATCTTGGTATGAGCATAGTGGAATTATTTAAAGTGCCTGTTATGGGTAAGAGATATGTAGACAGGCATGTCACTGTGAAGAATATCAAAAGGATTCAAGACGCCCTTGATAGAGGAAAGGGTGTCTTGATGGTGGCAGCGCATTTTGGCAACTGGGAGATTGGCTCCCTTGCGATAAATGCACATGGCTACAGGATGTCTATTTTTGTGCGGGAACAAAAATATACCAGATTGAACAATCTTTTAGATAGATACAGAGAAAAGATGGGTTCTATTGTTGTTGCAAAGGGGTTTTCAATAAGGGATGTGATCAAGGCCCTTAAGAATAACGGCATAGTGGCTATGCTTAGCGATCAGGATGCAGGCGCAAATGGGGTATTTGTGAATTTTTTTAACAGGCCAGCATCTGCAGCTCCTGGGGCTGTCAGCCTTAGCTTAAGGACAGGTTCAGTGATGCTGCCTTCGCTTATAAGACGTGTCGGGTTTGACAGGCATGAGCTGGTTATTGGAGAGGCCTTGAACATCGGTGAAGATGTTAAGGCAAATTTAGAAAAGATCGCAGCTGTGCTGGAACATAATATAAAAAACTTTCCTGAGCAATGGCTGTGGCCGCACAAGAGGTGGAAGAGCTCGCCCCAGCGGACGATAATGGTCTTGAGCGACGGCAAGGCAGGGCATCTTAATCAGGCAATGGCAGTGGCAGGGATGGTTGAGGCCGCTCTATGCTCCAGGCTCGAGGCTAGGGGCATTGAGGAAAAACCAATTGTTAAAATAAAGACCATGGACTTGCGATTCAAGAATAGATTTACAAGAGTACTTCTGGATTTTGCGAGTCTATTTGCAGGGAGGCGCTGTCAGGGGTGCTTGCAATGCCTGAAGTTTTGTTTAGATAAAGGTTCGTTTGAAAAGATTAGAAATACATATGCTGACATGATTATTTCCTGCGGCGCCTCTACAGCAGCCGCGAATATTTTTATGAAATATGAGAATAATGCAAAGGGCGTTGTGATTATGAAGCCAGGCCTGGGCCGCAGCAGAAAATTTGATATAGTGATTCTACCAAGGCACGATGTAAAGCACAGTAGGCCAGGTTTAAACCTGGCCTACTGTGCTGGGAGAGGGAATATGCTGATTACTGAGGCGGCGCCGAATAAAATTTTGCCTTCAGCCTTCAGCTTTCAGCCTTCAGCAAAAGGCATTGGTCTGCTCATCGGTGGCAATGCTAAGAACTTTGAGTTGACAAAGGAGGCGATTGAAAAGGTTATCGATGGGGTTTTGAAAATTGCCAATGAGATGGATTGTGATATATTTGTCACGACATCCAGAAGGACGTCTCCTGAGATAGATTCGTATTTAAAAGACAAGCTAAGCAATAACACTAGATGCAAATTATTAGTTATAGCGAATGAGAAAAATCCAGAAGGCACAGTAGCGAAGATACTGGATTCGAGCGAGGTTGTAATCGTATCTCCTGAGTCTATTTCAATGATATCTGAGGCAGCAAGTTCGGGGAGGCATGTTTTAGTGTTTAAGGTGAAAAGTGAAAGGTGTAAGGTAAAAGATAAATACCAGAAGAGTATTACTGGTCTTGAAGAACAGGGCTATATAAAAATAGCAGCATTGGATGAGGTCTATAGTAAAGTAAGGCAAATTTTGACAAAAAGACCTGCGGTAAAGAGGTTGGATGACAGGAAGGGGATAGTAGAAGGGTTAAAGGCGATAGTATAGATTAACGATTTACCTCCCCCACCGCGGGGGTGGGTCACCCCCGCGGTGGGGGAGGTAAAGAGCTGAGAGCATGAATATATTACAGATTCTTCCAGAATTAGACGTGGGCGGGGTAGAGACAGGGACAGTGGACCTGGCCAAGGAATTAGTGAAGAGGGGACACAGGGCCATTGTTGTGTCTAATGGCGGCAGTATGGTCAAGGATCTTATAGCTATTGGCGCAAGGCACATAAAGCTCCCTGTCCATGAAAAGTCTTTGTTCAGCATCTTGAAGATGATTAAAAAACTGGGATATCTCATCAAGGAAGAGCAGGTAGATCTAGTGCATGCCCGTTCGCGCGTGCCTGCTATTATTGCATTTTTTGCCGCAAAAAAGGCCAATACGCCATTTATCACAACAGCCCATGGTTATTACTCAACACATCTTTTGAGCCGCGTGATGGGATGGGGGAGGTATGTAATAGTCGCATCCAGCATTATAGGCCGACACATGATGAAGGATTTTGGAGTGCCGCATGAGAGGATAAGATTTATACCAAGAGGGGCTGATCTCGAGAAGTTTAAATTCGTCGGAATAGATCCTTCTCACCACAAGACTGAGTATAAGATAGGTGTCCTGGGAAGGATCACGCCAATAAAAGGCCACTCTTTCTTTTTACAGGCCATTGCAAGGGTGGTCCGCATGTTTGGCAAGGTTAAGATTCTGATCATTGGCTCGCCGCCAAAAGACAGGCCTGAGTACCAGGAAGACCTGAGGACACTTGCCAGGAAACTAAAAATAGAAAGGTTTGTAGAATTTTTAGGGTCAAGGCATGACATACCAAAGATAATGTCAGGCCTTGATTTACTGGTGCTCCCTTCTGTAGGCCAGGAGGCATTTGGCCGCGTTATAATAGAGGCAGGCGCAAGCGGTGTCCCTGTCATAGCCACGCGCATAGGAGGCGCAGTTGATATCATAGAGCACGGAAAGACTGGGCTATTGGTAAAGCCAGGTGATATCATGGAGATGGTCGATGCTATAATAAAATTATTGGAAGACAGGGAGCTGGCTAAGAATCTTGCGATAGAGGCAAGGAAAAAGGTGGAGAGCCAATACAGTCTCTTGCGCATGTCAGATGAGACAATAAAGGTATACGAGGAGGCATGCAATAAAAAAAGGATACTCATTATAAAGATAGGGGCGATTGGCGATGTAATACTCTCAGTGCCGAGTCTCAGGGCAGTGAGGAATGCCTATCCAGATGCGTTCATAAGTGTATTAGTGGGATCTGAGTCAAGGCGCGTGCTTAAAAAATGCCCTTATGTAGATGAGCTGATTCTTTATGACAGAGAGACAAAAGACAGGGGCATAAAAGGCCTGATGAAGATAGCGGGCACTGTAAGGCAAAAGAATTTTGATGTGTCTTTGGACCTGCAGAATAACAAGGCCAGCCATATCATTGCATGGCTTGGCGCTGTGCCAAAAAGATTTGGCTATGGCAATAACAAGCTGGGTTTTCTTTTGAATGAGGGGCTGAGATTTGTAAAGATCGGAGTCGGGCCGGTTGAAGAACAATTCAGGGTGCTTAAAAAAGCAGGTATTAATACAATAGGTGTTTCTAAGCGTCTGGAGATATGGCCTGGAAAGGATGATTTTCAGTATGTCGATAGTCTCTTAAAAGATGCGTGGATGAGTAAGGATCAGGCATTGGTCGGTATTAATATTGGCTCTAGCTGGGATACAAAGAGATGGCCTCTGAAGTATCATGCAAGGCTTTCAGACCTTTTAGGCGGCAAGGATATAAGAGTGGTGATTACAGGATCAGACAAGGAAGAGGCTATAGCCAGTGATATTATTAAATTGGCGCGCTCTAAGATTATAAATGCTGTGGGAAGGACTAATGTTACGCAGTTGGCAGCATTGATAAAGAGGTGCAGGGTGTATATAACAGGAGACAGCGCCCCAATGCATCTGGCCTCAAGCATGGGGACTGACTTTATAGCCCTGTTTGGGCCAACAGACCACAAGAGACACTATGAGTCTACTGATAAGGGCACAGTGGTGCAGAAAAAAGTCAATTGCGGCCCGTGCTATAAAGCCACGTGCAAAAAGGTCGTGTGCATGGAGAAGATAGGGGTGGATGAGGTATATAAACTGGTGATGGAGAGGATAAACGCGAATACACGCGAATCTAACGCTAATACTCGCGAATAATATTTGCGAAAATTTGCGTTAGATTTGCGATAATTTGCGTTAAAAAATATGAAAATTTTACTTTTAACAACTCATCTAAACATCGGCGGGATCAGCACCTATGTCGTGAGCCTGGCAAAGGCGCTGAAGGACAAAGGCGAAGAGGTCTTTGTTGCTTCCAGCGGCGGAGTACTGGTATCAGAGCTTACCCAGGAAGGGATCTCCCATATAAAAATCAATATACGCACAAAGTCTGAATTAAGCCCAAAGACATTCAGGGCGATCTTTGAGATATCCAGATTGGTCAAGAAGCTTGATATAGATATAATCCACGCCCATACGCGTGTTACGCAGATAGTGGGTTTTTTTGTTTCAAGGCTTCGCAGGATAGGTTTTGTTACAACGTGCCATGGTTTTTTTAGAAGGAATCTTGGCAGGATATTATTGCCGGCATGGGGAGACCGTGTCATTGCCATAAGCGAGGCAGTAGAAGGCTATCTTATAAAAGATTTTGGCGTTAACAGGAATAAGATAGCTTTGGTCTACAACGGGATTGATGTAAAAAAATTCTTAAAAGATTTTTCAGATAAAGAAAGGGATGAATTAAAAGATAGCTTTGGCCTTAGAAAGGACCATTCTATCATCGGTACCATAGCAAGGTTTACGCCTGACAAGGGACACGATGTCCTATTATATGCACTGTTTGATATTTTAAAACAGAAACCCAATGTCCAGCTCGTCTTTGTCGGCGATGGAAAAGAGCGCTACAATATCCAGGACATTGTTGAACGTCTCGGCCTTTCAGAAAATGTGATTTTTGTAAAATCACAGATAAATACAGTAAGCGTCTTTGCGGCCATGGATGTATTTATGTTTGCGCCGAGAAGAAAAGAAGGCCTTGGCCTTGTGCTCTTAGAGGCCATGGCCTCAGGAAGGCCAGTGGTTGCTACGAATGTAGGCGGAGTAGGAACTGTTGTCCAGGACGGGATTAATGGCTTTTTAGTAAGTCCATCAAAACCTGAACTTTTGGTAGAACCGACAATAAGACTTCTAAAGGATAAAGAGCTGTATAAGAAGATGTCCCAGGCAGGCAGGGAGTGTGTAGTGCAGAAATTTTCTATAAATGGGATGGCAGATAAGGTAGATAGATTATATAAAGAAATAATTGCATATGAAACGCATACTCATAGTAAACGTAAACTGGCTTGGTGATACCATATTTGTTACTCCGTTTATAAGGGCAGTAAGAGAGGCCTTCCCTGATTCCTATATAGCTGTTCTTACGCATTCCAGATGCAAGGAGGTATTAGAGGGAGACCTTCGCATAAATGAGATCATCCTGTATGGTAAAGAAATGTTTTCACTTGTGTCCCAGCTAAGATCTAAAAAATTTGATACAGCATTTGTATTGCGCAGATCCTTGACAAGGACGCTTCTTCTTTGTCTCTCGAGGATACCTGAGCGCATAGGTTATGATAGTAAAAAATCAGGATTTTTATTGACGAAGAGAATACCTGCGCTATCTAAGGATATACATAGGGTAGAACATTTCCTGGGACTTGCAAGGGCTGTAGGCATAGAGCCGAAGACAAGGAATTATGAATTTTTTGTTTCAGAAAAAGACAGGAGAGAGGCACAGCGTGTTTTGAAAGAGGCAGGGATCAGGAGCGATATAGAATTCGTAGTAATAAACCCAGGCGGCAACTGGGATTTAAAGAGATGGCCGCCTGAGAATTTTGCAAGGCTCGGGGATGAGATTTCCAAGAAGTTCAATAAAAAAATTGTTTTAAGCGGCGCGGAAAAAGATACAAGGCTATGTAGGAATATTTCCCATTTAATGAAGGACGAGCCAGTGTTATTATGCGGCAAGATAGGCTTAAAGACGCTCGCCGCTGTATTTGAGAAGGCAAAATGGGTCATATCCAATGACTCTGGGCCTATGCATATTGCAGCTGGGGTAAAGACGCCAGTAGTGGCATTGTTTGGTCCGACATCTTTTCATATAACAGGGCCTTATGGGAGTGGAAAGAGCAAGGTATTGCAAAAAGAGATTGATTGCGAGATACCCTGTTATAAGCTGTCCTGTAAAGACAATAGATGCATGAAGGCAATAAGTGTAGAGGATGTGCTGGAGGCAATGTCGTGAAGATCCTTTTCATTACCCTGAGCAACATTGGGGATGTTATATTGACCTTGCCAGTATTGACTACACTGAAGCATAATTTTACAGATGCAAAGATAGATGTTATGGTAGGGCCCAGGGCAAAGGATATTTTTTCCAAGGACCCAGGGATTAACAGGATTTTTATTTATGATAAGCACAGGGGAGTGAAAAAGAAATTGGATTTTATTAAAGATCTGAGAAAAGAAAATTATGATCTGGCAATAGACATGAAGACATCTCTTGTGCCTTTTCTGATAGGCGCTAAAAAGAGATCATCATGGATTTCATTGGGCACGGATCACCATAAGAGGACAGTACATTTAAGAAAGCTCAGGGGGTTAGGTTTAGAATGCAAAGATAGGCAAAATATCCATATTGACCAAGAGGACAGGAAAGATGTTTCAAGGCTCCTGAATGAAGCCGGCGTTAGAGAAGGGGATGTCTTGATAGGCATTAGCGCTGATTGCCGCAGTCATACAAAAGAGTGGCAGGCAGAGAAATTTGCAGAGGTGATAAAAAAACTCCTGGGACAAAAAAGGTTCAAGGCCGTTCTTATGGGCGATGGGCTTAAGCCAAGGGTAAGCAGCTCGATAAAAGAATTAGTAAAGGATAACAGTCTTATTGATATGGTGGGAAAGACGGATTTAAATCAATTATTTGCATTGATTGAAAGATTAGAGATTCTTTTGACATGCGACAGCGCATGCATGCACATAGCGGGTGACCTTGGAATAAAGGTCCTGGCATTATTTGGCCCGACAGATGTAAAGAAATATGGCCCGACAGGGAGATATGATATAGTGATCAGAAAAGACCTTGGGTGCTCACCTTGCAACAGGGCCTTGTGCAGGCTTAGCCATGAATGCATGCAGGGAATCAGCGCTGAAGAGGTACTAACTGCGTTAAAAAAGTTAATTTAGATCTCACCGCTCCAAAACCCGCATTTTATTAATCAAATGCGGGTTTTGAGCGTTAACGTTAAACGAGCTTCTATTGCAAATGGATATGTCGAAAATAAAACGAATTCTCATAGTAAGGACTGACCGTATTGGTGATGTGGCGCTGTCTACGCCTACGATTACAGCCACAAGAAGGGCATTTCCAGATGCATATGTAGCCTGCCTGGTTTCAGAGGCCACCAGGGATATTGTGCAGGGCAATCCTTATGTCAATGAGGTAATCGTGTTTTCTAAGAAAGAGACATTGCGTCTTTCCAGCTATCTTAGGGCCAAGAGGTTTGATATTGCCCTGATCTTACATTCCACTACGAGGATTAATATCCTGTGCTTTTTAGCCGGGATACCTCGAAGAGTGGGTTATGCAAGGCATAAGATGGATTTTCTTCTTACAGATAAACTTGCGTATACAAAAGGCATGGGTAAGGAACATGAATCTGAATATTCCCTGGATGTGTTGCGATGCCTGGGTATCGAGGCAGAGTCTTCTCCTCTGGTTATGCCGCTTAGCATAACAGATGAGAATGTCGTCAAGAGATTGCTTTTAGAGAACGGCATTAAAGAGGGTGAGAGATTTGCAATGATCCATCCTGGCGCAAGCCATGTCTCAAAGATGTGGGGCCTTGAGAATTTTGCAAAAGTTTCTGATATCTTATCCGAGAGGTTCAGCTTAAAGATAGTTTTGGTTTCAAGCGCAGCTCAGGCAGAGATCGGCGAAAGGGTCAGGGATCTAATGAAACATAGGCCTGTATTTCTATGCGGCAAGACACCGCTCAAGGTATTAGCAGCGCTCTTGAAGAGGTCATCTTTGTTTATCTCAAATGATTCAGGGCCTGTTCACATAGCGTGCGCAGTCGGGGCGAATGTTATTTCTATATTTTCAAGAAATGAAAAAGGGCTTAGCCCTGCGAGGTGGGGCCCGCTTGCGGAAAGGGCAATAGTTTTACACAAAGATGTTGGCTGCGTAGAGTGCCTTGCGCATAATTGCAAAAAGGGTTTTTTGTGCCTTAATTCAATCACAGTGGAAGAGGTGGTTGAAAAGGCGGCAGAATTATTGAAAGCCTAATCACGCCTCGCAAAACCCGTCCGCCTTAGGCGGACGGGTTTTGCGAGGTAACAATACAGGAAACCGAAATTGAAAAAAGTTATAGTCATATTGATATTGGTATTTTTTGTTCCAGGATGCGGGGCGCTGGGGCAGTATAAGATTTCGAAGGCCTCGGAAGAATTTTCCATAGAGAAGCCTACAGAGAGATTGCGCGTAGGAGAGAAATTTACTTACAAGACAGAGTGGCTTGGCCTTGATGTCGGCATTGTAACGCTTTCAGTCGAAGGCATAACAGAAAGAAACGGCAGAAAGGTTTACCATGTCCTTGCAAGGGCGCAGACCACGCCTGTATTATCCAAGTTATATAAGGTAGATGACACTATTTCCAGTTATATAGATGTAGAGCACCTGTATCCTGTGATGTTTGAGAAAAAACAAAGGGAGGGCGGCTACCGCTCAGATGAATACATTGATTTTTATCAGGAGAAAAACAAGGCATTTTATTTTTCCAGGCTTAATAACAGCAAAAAGGAGTTTGATATACCTCAAGGGGTCCAGGACCCATTGAGCATATTATATTATTTTAGACTGCAGGATGTGAATGTCGGAAAGAGTATTTTTGCAAATATGAGCGCTGATGAGAAGAATTATCTCTTAGAGGCAAGGGTGCACAAAAAGGGATTTATCGTGATCAAGGGTGTTGGAGAATGGGAAGCGTTTATGGTAGAGCCCTTGCCATGGTTTCAGGGAAAGGTAAAGAGAAAGGCAAAGGCGACTATGTGGCTTTCAGCCGATGATAAGAGGATTCCGCTTTTAATGGTGACGCAGGGCATACCTTTTGTAGGCACTGTTACCATCACGCTCCAGAAAATAGAGTACCTTGACAGTGAAAAAGAGTAGTGTTAAAATAACCTGATGTCTAAAGATAGATTTGATATAGACTTAGCAAAGCTCAAGACCTACCCTATTTCCAAAAGGAAGAGCAAGGTTAAACACCAGGATTTTGCAGGCATCCCTTCCAAAGGCGCTTCCTTTTCTGACTTTTATGAATCCCTGCCCAGCATTCTTGCAGGCAATGACTTAAAGGCTGTAGTAGGTGCAATTGTCAGCGCTGCCAGAAAGAAAAAGCCTGTAATAGCCATGATGGGCTCTCATGTTATTAAATGCGGCCTGAATCCAGTGATCATAGAACTGATAAAGAAAAAGGTGATCACTGCAGTTGCGCTGAATGGATCAGGCGCAATCCATGATTTCGAGATCGCGCTTATTGGCAAGACATCAGAGAGTGTAGATGAGGCAATTGAGGATGGAAGCTTTGGTATGGCAAAGGAAACTGCGCTTTACATCAATGGCGCATTGGGCGAGGCAGTAGAAAGAGAGATCGGCGCAGGACAGGCAATCGGGCAGGTAATTAAAGAAGAGAAGCTTTCTTTTAAGGACCTGAGTATTTTATATAACTGCGTTAAACATAGTATTCCAGCAACTGTTCACATTGCCGTGGGAACCGATATCGTGCATCAGCATCCCAGCTGCGATGGCGCCAATACAGGCGAGGCCTCTTTAAGGGATTTTCACAATTTTGTAGAAGTGGTCTCAGGGCTTGGCGATGGCGGGGTAGCGCTGAACATAGGCTCTACAGTGATCCTTCCAGAGGTATTTCTAAAGGCATTGAATGTGGCAAGGAACCTCGGTAGTAAGGTAAAGAATTTTACAGCATGCAATTTTGACATGGTAAATCATTACAGGCCGTATCAGAATGTGGTGAAGAGGCCAGTTAAATCAGGCGGGGCAGGTTATACAATAATAGGCCACCATGAGATAACAATACCGCTTTTAGCCCAGGCAATTATTGAGAAGTTATGAAGAAGAAAGACAAGTTTAAGAAGATTATTGCGCGGTTTCCAAAGGTAAGTGTCCTTATAGTAGGCGATCTCATACTGGATGAATTTTTATGGGGTGATGTCTCAAGGATTTCTCCAGAGGCGCCTGTGCCTGTGGTGAGGGTGCGCTCAGAGTCTTTTATGCCAGGCGGCGCAGCAAATGTAGCGAACAATATCCATGCGCTGGGTGGAAAGGCGTATCTTGCAGGGGTAGTAGGCATGGATGAAAGAGGTAGCATCCTCAGGCAGGAACTTGATAAGAGAGGGGTTGGTGTAGAAGGCATAGTCATTGACGGAGAAAGGCCTACTACGCTTAAGACAAGGGTTATAGCGCATCACCAGCAGGTAGTAAGGATCGACAAAGAAAAGATGGATGGCCTGAGCACAGGCCTTATTGACCAGATCATTGATTATATAAAGGAGATAATTGATCAGATCGATGCAATAATTATAGAGGACTATGGAAAAGGAGTTGTCACGCCAATGCTTTTACAGGAGATTTTAAGGCTTGCCCGGCGTCATAAAAAGATTGTAACTGTGGATCCGAAAGAGGAACACTTTCATTACTACAAAGGTGTTACAGCGATTACTCCGAATCATCATGAGGCAGCTCAGGCAGCAGGCGTGAAGATGAAAGATGCGGATAGTGTTACCAAAACAGGTAAAATATTACTTAATAAACTGAAGTGCGAGGCAGTGCTTTTGACGCTTGGCGAGAACGGCATGCAGCTTTTTGAAAAAGAGGGCCGAATTACGCATATCCCTACGGTTGCGCAAGATGTCTTTGATGTCTCAGGCGCAGGTGATACAGTGATAGGCGCATTTACCCTGGCTCTGGCGGCAGGCGCGAAGATACAGGATGCAGCCAAGGTTTCGAATTTTGCAGCAGGGATCGTAGTGGGCAAGGTCGGTATCGGCGTCGTGACACAGGAAGAGCTTCTGGCGAGGGTAAGGTAATTTTATGCACAGATTAGCACAGATTAAAAGATACAAGATGATCGCAGATAAAACTATCTGTGATTATCTGTAAAACATGAATTTTACATAATATCTGTGATCATCTGTGTATTAACGAGCGAAGCGAGTTAATATGGAAACTATCGGAATTATTCCAGCGAGGTTTGGGTCAACGAGATTTGAAGGCAAGCTTCTGGCTGATTTGTGCGGCAAGCCAGTCATCCAGCACACATGGGAGAATGCCAAGAAGTCAAAGTCTCTAGGGGATCTCATAATAGCTACTGATGATAAGCGGATCTATAATGTGTGCAAGGGCTTTGGCGCAAAGGCAATATATACTTCCAAGGCGCATAAAAGTGGTTCTGACAGGCTTACTGAGGTAGTGAGCGATATTGATACAAAGATTGTCGTAAATATCCAGGCAGACGAGCCATTTATACATCCATCAATGATAGACGATGTAGTCAGCCCTGTTTTAAAAGACAAAGATACCCAGATGGCAACGCTTTGTCATAAGATCAGAAACGAACATGAGATTTTAGACCCGAATGTAGTAAAGGTTGTGTTTGATAGAAAGGGCTTTGCGCTGTATTTTTCGCGCGTCCCAATTCCATATGACCGACGAGTCAACGGGCCAACGGGCCAACGGGCCCCGAAATATTATAAGCACATCGGCCTCTACGCATACACAAAGGATTTTCTCTTTACCTTTAAGAGCCTTCCTCAATCACCGCTTGAAAAGATCGAGAAATTAGAGCAGCTCAGGGTTATTGAGAATGGATATAAGATCAAGGTAATCGAAACAAGGCATGACACAGTGGGAATAGATACGCCAGAGGACCTTGTGAAAGCGACTGAGTTGATAAAGGGATCGAAACAGCTTAGTTTCTTGTAAAGATATGCCAAAATACATCTTCATAACAGGTGGGGTTATTTCAAGTCTTGGAAAAGGCATTACGTCTGCCTCGATCGGGAAGCTGCTCGAGTCAACCGGACTTAAGATAACAATACAAAAGTGCGATCCTTATATTAATGTAGACCCTGGCACCATGAATCCTTTTCAGCATGGCGAGGTCTATGTAATAGATGACGGCGCTGAGACAGATCTTGACCTGGGCCACTATGAGCGCTATACAAATGCGCTAATGACCAGGGAAAACAATATCACCACTGGCAAGATCTATCATTCTGTAATATTAAAGGAGCGCCGGGGCGACTATTTAGGCGCAACAGTCCAGGTCGTGCCCCACATAACAAATGAAATAATATCTCATATAAAGAAGGTCTCGAGCGGCAAGGATATTGATATAGTAATATGCGAGATCGGCGGCACAGTCGGCGATATTGAAAGCCTTCCATTTCTTGAGGCAATAAGGCAGTTCAAGCAGCATGTTGGCAGGGGAAATGCTATCAATATCCATTTAACCCTGGTCCCGTATATTAAGGCAGCCCAGGAAGTAAAGACAAAGCCTACTCAGCACAGCGTAGGTAAATTAAGGGAGATTGGTATCGTGCCAGAGATATTGATCTGCAGGACTGAAAAAGCCCTTTCAAAAAAAGTTAAAGAAAAGATAGGACTTTTCTGCAATGTTGATGAGGATGCTGTTATAGACGCGCCTGATGTAAGGGATGTATATGAAGTACCTCTTTTATTCAAAAAACAGGGACTCGACAAGATTGTTTTTAGACTTTTAGATTTAAGATACAAAGAAGCAGACTTAAAAGAATGGCAGAACAGGGTCGTTAAAAGGGCGCTCCATCCTTCAAAAAAGGTAACAATAGCAGTTGTTGGAAAATATATGGAATTGAATGATGCGTATAAGTCCATCTATGAGGCGCTCAAGCATGCAGGCGTTGCCAATGATGCAAAGATGGATATTAAAAAAATCGATTCAGAGGATATTGAGGAGAAGGGCGCAGAGAAATTTTTAAAAGGCGTAGATGGTATCCTGGTGCCTGGAGGATTTGGGACGCGCGGTATCGAAGGCAAGATAAAGGCAATAAAATTTGCGAGGGAGAAAAAGATCCCGTTCTTTGGCATATGCCTTGGCATGCAGTGCGCTGTGATAGAATTTGCCAGGAATGCCTGTGGACTTAAAAAGGCCAATTCCACAGAATTTGATAAATCTACGCCTGCGCCGGTCATCAGTCTTCTGGAAGAACAAAAAAGGGTAAAGGACATGGGCGCCACAATGCGCCTGGGAGCATATCCCTGTAAATTGAAAAAGGGAACAAAGTCTTATGAGGCCTATGGCAGGGAAAAGATATCAGAAAGACACAGGCATAGATATGAATTTGACATACATTACAAGAGGAGCATGGAAAAAGAAGGCCTTGTGATTTCAGGCGCGTCCCCAGATTTAAGATTGGTGGAGATGATCGAGGTGGCGGGCCATCCATGGTTTGTGGCATGTCAGTTTCATCCTGAATTTAAATCAAAACCAGATGATTGCCACCCCTTGTTTAGGAATTTTGTGCGCGCGGCATTGATTTACCAAAAGACATACACCGCGTAGGTGTATGATACACCTACGCGGTGGAACAGGTCTACGATGACTAAAGAGATAAAGATAAAAAATGTAAGGATTGGCGGAAAGAATTCCATTGTCTTGATTGCAGGGCCATGCGTGATTGAGAACGAAAAACATACAAAAGACCATGCAAAGGCCATAAAAGATATATGTAAAAAACAAGGTTTTGCATTTATCTTTAAATCCAGCTATGACAAGGCAAACCGTTCAAGTGTAAGTTCGTATAGAGGGCCTGGCATTGACGAAGGATTAGAGATACTTGCCAAGATTAAAAAGGACCTGGGTGTGCCAATATTGAGTGATGTGCACTGCAGGACCGAATTGGACAAGGCAAAAAATGTCCTCGATGTCATACAGATCCCGGCATTTTTATGCAGGCAGACTGATTTTATCATAGAAGTTGCAAAGACTAAAAAGGCCGTAAATATAAAAAAGGGCCAGTTCATGGCGCCGTGGGATGTAAAAAATGTTATAGAGAAAATAGAGTGCGCTGGAAATAAAAATATTATAATTACTGAGCGCGGAACGACATTTGGATATAATAACTTGGTGAGTGACCTTCGGTCCCTACAGATCCTTTCTGAATATGGATACCCTGTAGTCTATGATGCAACGCACAGTGTACAGCTTCCAGGCGGCGGAGGTATCGCCTCAGGAGGAGAGAGAAGATTTGTCCCAGGCCTTTCGCGCGCAGCAATAGCAATGGGCTGTGATGGCTTATTTTTAGAGGTCCATAAGAATCCAGACAAGGCGCCATGCGACGGACCGAATATGATAGATCTTGGGATTCTGGAGAAGTTATTGAAGGATGTAAGGAAGATAGAGGGTGTCGTTAAGTAATAAACCGCGTAGGTTGCCATTCTGGCAACCTACGCGGTTGACCAGGTAAACAATTATGCTAAAAAAACGCGCTAAACAGGTTTTAAAAATCGAAGCCGACTCAATCAGGCGGCTCAGTTCCCGCATAAACAAGGATTTTGAGAAGGCTGTTAATCTCATCTATGCCTGTAAAGGCAGGGTTGTTGTAACAGGCATGGGAAAGGCAGGCATTATTGGCGAAAAGATCTCTGCAACACTTGCATCCACTGGCACGCCGAGTCTCTGGCTGCATTCAGCAGAGGCAATACATGGGGACCTTGGCCGCGTACAAAAACAGGATGTTATCATTGCGATTTCAAATAGCGGAGAGACAGAAGAGATCGTGAGGCTAATTCCAAACATAAAAAAGATCGGCGCAAAATTAATTGCAATAACAGGAAATATCCGCTCGACCCTTGCAAAGAATAGTGATGCGCTTTTAGATGTATCTATTAAAGAAGAGGCGTGTCCTTTGGGCCTTGCGCCTATGGCAAGTACTACTACTATGCTTGCAATGGGAGATGCGCTCTGCGCAGCATTAATAGATAAAAGGGGCTTCAAGAGGGCTGACTTTGCATTCCTGCATCCAGGAGGAAGCCTTGGTAAGCAGCTTCTCTTAAAGGTAGAAGATATAATGAGAAAAGGCGCTCAAAACCCTATTGTAAAAGAAAATGCAAAAGTAAAGAGCGTGCTTTTAAAGATTACTGCTGCGCGCGCAGGAAGCGCTACAGTTGTAGATGATAAAGGTAAGTTAAAAGGCATTTTTACTGATGGAGACTTAAGAAGACATTTAGAAGAAGGCCTTGATCTTTCAAAACAAAATGTCAAAGATGTAATGACAAAAAAACCCAGGGTCTTGAAAAAGGGCCGGCTCGCAGCAGAGGCGCTCAGGATCTTGAGGGAATACAAGATAGACGAGATCCCGATAGTAGATGAAAATGGCAGGGCAATAGGACTGGTTGACGTGCAGGACTTATTAAAAGCAGGATTGGTATGATACAAGAACGAGCAAAGAAAATTAAATTACTAATCCTCGATGTCGATGGCGTTCTCACAGACGGCCGTATAATCTATGATAACTACGGAGACGAGCTTAAGTTCTTCAATGTAAA
>JAHILY010000008.1 GCA_018896815.1 Candidatus Omnitrophota bacterium
CATAAATTGTGTGTTCATTAAAATAAAAAAAGCGGGCTCCTGCTACACCCACTTCAAATTCGAACACCTCCCTTTCGTAAGACTATGTATACTATACTACATCCCACGAAAGCATGTCAAGTAAAAAATCGCTGGGTTTACACTTTAGTCATTGACAAAAGTGTAAACTTAGCAGGGATTACAGGGCCTGCTGGGCCTGCCTGAGAAGCTCCAAATCTACCTCATTAAGGCCTTCGAGGATCCCTATGGCCCTCGCTATCTCTTTGGTTGGCCTCAGGCTAGTAGCAACAAAAGTAGCGCCAGTTTTAATTAAGGCCTTTACAGCATTTAAGTTATTATTGGCTATGCCTAGAGAATCTACCCCTGCCTGCCTAGCAGCATCTATATCTCCTGGGGTATCGCCAATCACCAGGACACGGGATGCATCAATCTTTTCAATATCCAATATATACTTTATCACTCCTGTTTTTCCGTTTCCAGAACTAGGCTTACTAATATTCTCTGTATCAAATATTCCATTGATATAACGGAGTATTCCTGAAAGCTTGGCTTCTTTTCTAACCACTTCCCTGCTGGCATTACTAAGGATATATACCTTTTTCCCTGCTTTCTCAAGTGCCTTGAGTAATTCTTCTGCGCCAGGCATAAGCCATGCCTTTTTATTCTTTCCTGTTAACCCTTTAACAAATTTCTCGCGCCAACCAAAATATATATTTTTATACTCTTCTTCCTGCAAAAGAACTTTCCTCTCCACGCCCTTGGCTATAGCTATATTTTTCATCTCTGAAACTTCATCAGCTAATGATGGCTTACTGTGTTTTTGTAAAAATCCTACAACTGTGGCTATATCATGTTCGGTAATTTCTAATTCTTCTGCTATATCAGGCGCTAAGCCTTCTGTAACCATTCTGTATAACTTCATATAGTACGGCGTGGTAAAATTATCTATGGTATTCGCCACAGTCCCATCCCAATCCAAAATCACTACGTCTTTAGGTACAGGCTGGGTACCAGAGACATTAATAACATACGGCTCAATAACCCTCATCGCATCAAGCCTCAAGGCCTCTGCCTCTTCGGTCCATAAGGATAGCTTTTCAATAATCGTCTTCGCAGCAGCAGCCTTTATTTCCTCATCGTCGGAGTTCAAATACCTTTGTAATAAATCTATGCTTTCCTGATCCTGTATAAAATCTTTTTGCCTGATTGTCTGTATAGAATATAATATATTTAATTTATCTCTTAACCCGCCTATTCGGGTATAGTTTTCATATTCGGCTATACTGTCACGTAAAAATCTAGACGCCAATAGGGCATTCTCCAAACCTTTCGCGACAGTCTCTTCTGGAACATTGTTCTGATGAGCAATAAAAATAGCTTTAAAGAACATCAATCTTGTAACGACAAGTTGTGTAAGCAAATCTGCCTCTCGGTAAGTAACCCTCTCTTCGTCTACGGCATCGCCCAATTTCTCTTTTGCACTATCCATGGCCCTGTAAACTGCTTCCATCATCGTCCCTTTGCCAGCAATGGTCGGGTGAATCTTAAGATAAGAATCTATAAGTTTTTCTACATCAATCTCTGAATTGAGCAATAATGAGATATACCTCTGGATAATATCCTTTTGAATCTGAGAAGTACCTTCGTAAATCGTGGCAACCACTATGTCTTCAAGGTGCCGCGATACCGGATACTCTTTACTATATCCATAAGCGCCGTGTATCTGAATCGCATCACGAGCAACCCTGTCTCCCTTTTCGCTTGCGTACAACTTAGCGATTGAGGCAACAGTAACCATACCATTTCTATCTTCAGAAGAATCCGGATCCTGATCTTTTAGATATGAAGCATATCTTATGAGTAGCTCAGAGGTATCAATGTAAAATTTCATATTAGTCAGCATATCCTTTATCTCTTGAAATTCACCGATAGGTTTATTAAATTGAACTCTTTTTTCAGCATACTTAGAGGCCGCATGATAAGCAGCTTTTGCTATACCTAGCGCCAAAGAAGCAATGCCTATTCGACCGCCAGTAAGCATATAGAAAAGGATTTGCATCCCCTGACCAGGTTCGCCTAACATATTTTCTTCAGGGATCTCGCAATGGTCAAATATCAATTCGCCTGTAGGAGAGTCATGTTGCCCTATCTTCTCTTCAATCTTTCCAATAGAAAAGCCAGGCGTGCCTTTGTCTACGAGAAAAGCACTGATCCTTTTCTTCCTACCGTCTTCCCCCTTGTCTGTTACTGCAAAAACAAGATACCAATCAGCAATGCCCGCGCTGGTAATAAATAGCTTTGAGGTGGACTCGTCTTCTGTATCTAAAATATAATGTTTTCCTTCCTTACGAGCGAATGTCCTCATCTTCATTACATCGCTCCCAGCTCCAGGCTCAGTAATAGCAATGGCACCCAACCCTTTACTAGCCAATCCCGGCAAAAACCTTTTTTTCTGCTCTTCTTTGCCAAATTTATTGATGGCATCCTGAACAGAGGCATTAACTCCTACAGTTACTCCAAGAGAAGGCCACGCATAAGAAAGTATCTTAAGGATAGTGTAAGTATAATAATGGCTAAAACCTGCTCCACCGTACTCCTCTGGTGTGCTGGCGCCTAAAACGCTCAACTTAGCCAATTCTCCCAATATATTCTCCAGGGCTTCTGTAACTACCTTATCACCTTCTTTACGGCTTCCTTTTCTTTCCCATTCTGAGACATGAGGCTTAATCTCTTTTTCTACAAATTCATCTATCATATCCTTCATAATACTCAGTTCGTCTCCAAAATACCTTTTCTCCAATTCAGGCAATTCCTCTCCTGCAAGATATGCCATAAGTCCTTCCACTTTTTCATGGCTGTTAAGCTCCTCTATTAAATCAGAATCCGAAGACAGCGGGACCCTCAGGGTGGAGCCCGCAGCCCCGTATATAGTATTGGTGGATATAAATATAGAGAGGATTATTAAAGAAATGGATTTTGGGATTTTATGATAATTCATGAGGATATTTCTAAGCAAAAAATACTTTAGATGCCAGAGGCGAGATCTTCAGCCAACGATCTATAATTATTATCCTTGTATGCCTTTCCTAATCTAATGCCGCCGAACATGTTAGGATCTTCGAACATAGCAAACATCTCGATCAATTTAAGATGGTGATCTCCGCTGATCTCCTTACCAACTACCTTTATATAGACTATATCTTTGTATTCTTGGACACTGTCGTATTCATAAGGCATGGCAACTATCAGCACAGCAATGTTCTCAGGCTGATTTGCAAGCCAGCGCTCAAATCCCTCTTTATCCGCTATAACATTCGCTGCAGGAACAGCAATGATCTGGTCCATTGTATCAACCTGCTGTTTTCGGGAGGTCTTTGTAAGCCCTGCGTTGGAGGCGAGTTTTGTCATCTTGGCCAGTTCGATCACGCCTCCAGCAGCGTCTTTATCTGCAACAATAGTCGCGTTTGGATACATCTGTAGAACTGAAGCAGGAACCAAAGCTGTAACCTCTCCTGCCACTGCCTTTTTAATAGCATCTGCCTTGCTGGAACCAGTGGCAGTTAAAATTACCTCTTTTGAAAAATACAATATTTCAAAAATACCCAGACTGTAAGCCCTGTGAGGCACTTCTTCTTCTGAGTCAAAAAATCTGGCATTTGCCTTTATTGTGCTGTCCGCAAGATCTACAACCCCTGTCTCAATGGCCACAAATTCGTTAAGTGACATATCATGCTGTGCCTCAATAAATGCAATGTGTCCTTCCACGCCTATTCCAAAGAGTATAAGATCCACGCCCTCGTCGTTGGTCAACCGATGGAAAAGATCCTTATATCGCCTGGCCTCCGCCTCAGGCTCTTCTGCAAGACCATCCATAAGATGTATGTTTTCCATCTTTAAGCCAGCATTGTCTATAAGCCAGTCAAATAAGTTATTTAACATATATGATCTATATGACTGTTCGGCATAGTGCTTTCTGCTCTCCCCCTCAAAAATATATTCATCCAGATTAAATGTCACTACATTCTCCCAGCTGATATCTTCTGCTTCTGTAATCTCAACCAGCTTCTCATAGACCCCTTCATAGGTCCCGCCAGTGGCAAAGCAGATAAAGGTCTTCTCGCCATTTTCGTTCTTTGATTTAATCAAATCTGCTATTCTTTGTGCAACTCGCAATTCGGCACCTCCTGATGTCTCAGTAATCACCAAGCTCGGCACATTAGATATATATACAAGTCTTTCCTTTTCAGCGTCACTAAGTAAATCTCCATCAGCTATAACTGGCTCTGGTGCCAAAGTTTGATTGGAGGCTAACTTAAAAGCCTCTGGCGATCCTTTAGCTCTTTCAGCCCTCTCAATCGCTACCATCCTCTCATACTTAACCCTGCGCACCATGGGCCGGCCTTCATACTCGCCGCCTTTGCCAAAATCATAGGGAGGCTGCGGGTCGCCTGTCTTTAATCCCAAGCCATTTGTGGCGTATGCTAAATCTGCAATTGTATTATCCATTGTCTCGCCTGAACGGTGAGACACTACCCATTTCTTTCCATTGCGCCTTGCGCGCTTTATTACCTCTAATGTCCCATACATTGTTCCATTCTGATTCACCTTTATCAAAATCGCGCTGGCTGATTTATTCCTTATACCTTTATTTAGCCGCGGGAGCTGCGTAACAAAAAGGTCATCCCCTATTGTATCAATACCGCGCTTCTCCATCTCTTCATTTAACTTGCGCCAGCCATCCCAATCATTCTCATCCAGTCCGTCTTCAATAGATATTATCTTGTCCCCGTATTTCTCAACCAGGTCCACATAATAAGCTATCATCTCATCTGAGGTGAGTTCCTTCCCCTGGAATAAATATTTTCCGTCTTTATAAAATGAGCTTGCAGCAACATCCAGGGCCAGCTTCACGTCCACTCCAGGCACAAAACCTGCCCTTTCAATGGCCTCAAATACATATCCTATTGCCCCTGTGCTGTCTCCTAGTCCTTTAACAGAAAACCCTGCCTCATCTGCGCGCGTTATAGTGCCTTCTTTAAACTTGTCTTTCAATATCTTCTTCAGCTCGAAATCTATATCATCTCCCATATTTAATGCTGCACGATAAGTCCCGGCATTTACAGGGACAATCATTATCTCCTGAATATCTATCCTGTCCTTGCCTAATGCCTCGCCTTCTTTTACAGCATGCAGGCCTCCATTATAGATATTCATGTAGAAATACACTGGCTCTTTTTTATCTGAAACCGCATCAGGCTCGTTCTCGCGAATATATTCATACAATTCCATGCCGTTCAGTTTTGCCGCCATATTCCACAATGCCCTTGATACAGGCACAGTAGCATTTGCTCCCAACTCTTCAAAATTCTTTCCTGCTGCCTCTATTAATTTCTTCTCCATCTCAATCAGATCAGCATGTCTTCTCAAATCCAGACCGCTCTCATTCAGCATAGGAGAGATTATCTCATTGATATTTCTAATGGCCTGCGCAAAATCTACAGTAGCTGCTTCTGCCTTTCCTGTAGACGCACCCGCAGGCACATCGCCTTCAACTTCAACCTTGCCTACCTTTAAAGTAACCTTAACTGTAGGCCTATTGCGCGAATCCCTTGCCTCCTCTGCTGCAAAACTTAGCACTGGCGCAATCGTCCTTTTAAACGCATCAACTCCTTTCTTATCTATCAACTGCTTAACCCTTTTTGCATTTTCTTTTACCGCAAGCCTTTTTGCAATTGCAGTGCTGGTAAGCATCTTACCTGTTTCTTGCCTGACAGACTTTACCTGCGGATTTGAATTTGGATCCTGGCCGGTCAATGCGCAAAAATAAACACCCAAATCCTCGCTGAGGGTTGACAGGGCTGCTGCCACTTCAGGTGTAACAATCTCCATCTCTATTGATATCGTGGGCATAATCTTCTGCGCCTTCTCAACATTGGGCGCTGCTGTATTATAAGCCACATCATTTATTGATACGTCCTTGTGTTCAGAATCCACCACATCCACTCCAGTCAAGACCCTCTCATCCTCTTTAAATCCGGATTTCCTGGCAATCATTGCTATTGCTATAGCAGAATGCGACTGCCCGTAAACGCCTTCCATGGCAACATGAGGATCCCTTGGAAACTCATTTATATTCATAACCAATCCATATCGCGGCTTCTTATTGGCGCCTTCCATCCAGAGTTGCCGTAATTCATACATTGCGCCCCTTAAAAATTCTTTTTGATTATACATTGCTGATAAGTGATGCCTGTTGCCTAACACTATATTAATGTAAATAAATCTTGCCAGCTGTACAGCAAGGCTCTTATCCTTTTGTTTGAAATCAAGTTTTTTGTCAAACTCGTCCGTGTACTTGAAATACGCCTCAGCATCCAGATCCGATAGATGTAGAAGCCCTAAGAGCATAGGGCTCTTTCTCCTCATGAGCCGGCCGCCAATATCCTGCGGCAGATCCAGGATCAATGTATTGGCCCCTCCTTTAGAAATCTTCTCTGTAAATTCCTTAAGCTTACCCTCATTGGCATAAACGATCCTGTTGGGAAATCTCTCATATGTAAACTCTGCGAATTTCAGAGTCTCCTGCGTACCGCCGCTGCGACTCATCTCAACAACAAGCGTATTTGACTTATCGGCATCCTTGGGTAGATTTTTGATATCTTCTGGGCTATCGACCACTATCCATTGAATGCCTTTAGAATAGAACTTATTATTAAGGGCAGCCATGAGATGTGAAAACATCTCATTGGCGCCAATGCCTGAGGTTATCAAATATTTTATCTTACTCTTATCGCCAAAAACCTTTTTAATAAAACTACCGTATGCCATGGCATCGGTTTTTAAGAACCTTTCATAATAAGCCATGACATCGCCACGATATTTGTATTCACGCCTAGCGCAGGCCTCTGCAACCTGGTCAAAGTGATCCTTTATGACGTTCCACTGGCCTTCATCCACCTCAAAACCATCCTCTGGAAATGTGACCTCTATATCCAGCTCAGCTGCGTAATCCTCAAGCGCTTCTTTGGAAACAATATCCTCTGGCTTCAGTGTTATCGTTGCATTTGTTTTCTCATCTTCTAACCTCTCTACTCTATAGGTAGTGCCTATCAGCGCAAAGAGCGGCACTTCCTGAAGCACTAATGCTATTCCTCTCATATTAAGAATCTTTTCGCTAGCCGGAATTGGACGAGAACCAGTAAGATACTTTACAAAAGTCGTAGAATCAACCGTGGTCAGAAACACGTCTACCATGCGTTCCTTACTGACACCCTGTTTTTCAGCTATGTCTTCTATTGCCTTATCTAATTTGTCAGCCAGGCCTGTTTTTCTTAACCCTGTCTCCACTGGCTTTAAAGAACCTTTGTTCTCTGCATAAGCACTCGTTAATTCATTTCCTTTCAGTTCATCTATAACAACGTTTGTAGGCCTGCCGCCTGCCTCAGCAACATCCGTAATAAGCTGCGAGGGTATTATGGAATCCAATATTTTCAGGGCCAGATTATCAGTGGTAAAATCTACTCTTTCAGATAAAGACTTCAACGCAGGGATCAGGGTGCTGACATTTGCATTGGATGCCAGCGCGTCCGATTTTCCAAGATCTTTTAATTTGTTGCGATACTCCATCACTGCGTCTTCTGTCGACTCTTTATTTGCATAGTCGATATCATCGCCAGTGACCCTGGCAAGTCCATTTTTCTCCAGCCAATCAAGCACAAGACCGCCAGCTGAGATATACCGGTCATTCACCGTATCTAAAGCAAGATTTTCACCTTGCATCACCGGTGTCTCAAAAGAGCATACAAATGTCGGATCATTTGACGAAGCCCTGAACACAAACCTGCCTGCAAATCTTCCGTCAAGCTCAAACATAATGTCTGCGAACCTGTAAAGCCCTCCGAGATCAGCTGGATCCCGGTATGTATTAAATTCTCTTACCTTTAATTCACCGGCCGGCGTCTTATAAATCTTACCTATAGTGAGCTCTTCTCTGAGTCTCTTGATACCAGCATCTTTTCCTAACGCAATGATTGCCTGAGGCGGCTTGGTAGGATTTTCAGCATCATACGTCCATCCTGTATTATTGCGTGAATCAGAAGAAAGTTTTACTAAAAGATCTGGATGAAACAATGGCTGGAATCGCCTAGATTGTTTGTAAGGTACAGGATTCTCTAAGTATGTTTCAAAAAAAGGATTCCTTGAATCTGTCCTATCGCTTACATACTTTCTCTCTTTTACCATTACGGCAAATAAAGCCGCAACAGCTATAGGGTTCTCAAATTCTCCTGTAACATCCAGCCAGCAGTGGCCAGAACGCTCGCCATATATAGGTACTGCATGTCCTTCTTCTAGAAATCTCTGCCTCTCTTTCTTTAAGAATACATAACCAGCATCTGTCTGGGACACTTCTATGGGCTGTCCTTTTTCCTTTCTTATCTTCTTTGCCATATCATTCACGCCAAACGTCCCCAGCACATCACGTATTACTCTCAGTTCTTTATTAATAACATTTGAATCATACCCACATTTTTCAATCAAATATGGCATTAAAAGAACTATTAAATTATCAGGAGCAAGCGTCTCAAATCTAAACTCTTCACCCTTTATCCCTTGTTTTGTAATAGGTTTCCATGGCACGACAATGGCGCCCCTGTCGCCATCTAAATCAAATGCTATTCCAAAATCAGCATTCTCCTTTTCTATTGTTTCTTTTAATAAACTAAGATTTTCTTCTTTTGCCGGATCTGCCTCATGTTCACCTTCTACTTCTTGGATATCGCCGTTTATTAAAATTGCCTTTGCGCCTAAGCTTCTAAATGTATCAGCTGCCAGTTTCCCGCTTGCCGTATGGACTCCTTCTACAACTACCTTCATGCCTTTTAATGGCTCGCTGAAACCGATTTCCTCTTCCCATTCAGTTAAAACATCCACGGGAGATTTAGAAAGTTCTAGTTCCCTGGCTAGCTCATAGAGAGACTCTCCAGAAAAAGCAACTCTGCCCACAAGCGAACACATCCTTACGCAGTTTTTATCAACATTGCTGGGTATAAACTTGCCTTTCTCTGGAACCCCCTTGCCTCGTATCTGCTCAGGATTTTCTATTAAATCTATAATATCTTTTTTTGATTCCTGCTTTATCTCTTTGGTAGTCATGCTCTGTAGTGCCCCGCCTTTTTTATTGAGCATTGCTACTTTAAAACCCCTTATATATACCGGGAGCCCTTCTTTATTGAGCACTGGTTCAGATACATGGCTTGCTGTAATAAAGATACTCATCAAAGGCCTATGTTCCTGAGCGGCCCATGAATAAGAAGTCGCTGCATTCGGGGCATCAGCTGATATATAAATAACATCAAGGCCCCTATACCTTAATGCACTAGTTAATGCCTCTACCAACTCTGGTTCTATTTTCCTGGCATCTCTAGCAAGTAAAACAGTCCTGTTGGCTATATCTTCATTATTTGCCTTTTCCAAAGCCATATCTGCCCAAACAAGGCCAAATCGAAAGATCATCTGTGGTGATAAAAATTTTGTGCCCGTGTTTCTATAATCATAATCCCTGAACATATCCAGGTTTAAATCGTCCAGCGAAACCTCTGCTTCGGCCCATTGATCGAATAGATTTGCATTGGCGGCGAGTTTGGCTAGTCTATTGTCTTCTGCTGCTTTCTCCTCTCTGCTTTCTGCATATCCAATTGTCTCATCTAAGTGATGTCTTGTACCTGTTAATACCATTGCCACTCTATCATTTGATAATAAGCTAGCATAGTTCTCTGCAGGAGCTGCCTCTCCGCCTTTCCTGACCGGAGAATTTATAACAATAGCAATTCCTTTTTTATAAATTCTATCAACCAAGTCCGACTGTTGTTCAAATAACCATATAGGTATCTGAACCACATCAAAGGGATCCAATAGATCTTCTCCTAAAGCTGTGTTCAATATATCTGTATTGGAAATTGAAATGCCTAAATACTGGACATTGCGTGTCTTTCTCATTCCCTGCATTTCACCAATAACTTCCCTGTCTTTTAAAACACCGAGGACTTGATCCAGCCCCCCAGTACCGTGTATATATAATAAATCTATCTTTCCAAGATTTGACAAGCTTCTGTCTACTGAAGAAATAAGATTCTTTTTAGAATAGTCGTGGCTGCTCTCCTTGGTCTGGGTGTTATAATCTTCACCCCATTTTGTAGCAATAAATGCCTTTTGTGATAGATCTGGCTTTTTCCTCAAGTACTTGCCTATTTCCTCTTCACTAGAACCATAGGCAGCGGCGGTATCTATCATAACCCAGCCTTCTTCATTGCCCATCCTTGCAAATGCCTTATCTAAATGATTGCCTATTTCATCCAAGCCTGGAACCGTGTAAGAGCTATCCCCAATGGGCCATTCGCGACCAAGCCAAATTGTTCCCATGCCAAGAGGGAAAAATCGCAACCCAGTTTTTCCAAACTCCCTTGTAATGCCTGCGTTTGAGGCCAATTTGGCTGGCTTTTTCTCGGGGGAAGTTGCGACTAGTGTCCTCCCTAAAAATTCACCCTCATTTACAAGCCTTACGCTATCCTTTGTAATTTCAATGTACGAAGGTTTGTTATCCCGCGAAAGAAATTTTAATATGATGGTGCCTGTCCTGGGAGATTTTACCTCTATCGGTTCTTCCCATTTCTCAGCGCCTCTTGCAACTGCAAGCATGGGGCCGATTCTATCCAAAATGTTCTCAGTAGTGAGTTCTTCTTCCGATATGCCCCATATCTTTGCGACCTCAGGGACTACCTTTTTATTCATCTCCTCTATTATGTCCTGATCAAATGCAATGCCTACCCTTAAACTGGTAGAAAGCCTATCTACTATTTCAGGTAAATCTAATTCTTTCATTAATTCAGTTATTGGCTTTCTCTGGCCTGATAACAGAAAATGATAATTCTCTTCATCTATGTCAGTGGATGAATAGGGAGAGACTACTATATAGGAGTAGCCCTGCTCCCTGAGCATGCGGGTTATGCCTTTGGTGTGAAAGCCGCCTGCGATGAGGGTGGCGACTTTTGCGTTGCGCTTTTCTATCTCAGAGACAGCGTTGCGGACCATTGCTACGTCGCGGTCTTTTACGGTCTCGTAGAAGTCCTCGAGTTCCTGAAGGTAGCTGTCGATCAGGTCTGGGTTGTAGTCGATGTAGCTTGCTTGGCTTGTTGAGTTCGTTTTGTTCGTTAGGTTCGTTATAGTGGATTTGAACCAGTTGACCTTATGTGATTCTTTATTGGCCAGGTAATAGTCCAGCTCTTCGTTAGACACCTTTAGATTAAAAAATCCTTCGAGGAA
>JAHILY010000085.1 GCA_018896815.1 Candidatus Omnitrophota bacterium
AGCCGATGGACGACAGGGGTTAGAACCGTATATTGTGAAACAAATTAGACGAAAAAACCAATATTATGTTTATATTGTTGAATGTACAAATGGGACATATTATACTGGTTATACAAACAATTTAGAAAATCGAATCAAAGAACATAATAAAGGTCACGGATCGAAATATTTAAGGGGAAAAGGGCCAATAAAGCTGGTATGGTGTAAGGAGTATGGGTATTATAAAAGGGCAGTGAGTAAAGAGCGAGAAATTAAAAAATTGACGCATAAACAGAAACAGGAGCTTGTGGGAATATATGAAAGAGCAGCCTGCAAAAAAATCAGTTAGCCCCCATATGAAAAAGAAAGATACAGTTGTTGATATTGGCCCTCCCCAGATTCCGATTTCTTCGAAATCGAAATCTAAGCGGGGAGGGCATTTGACACCCAAATGTCTATTTGTTTACATCAGGACATTTGGGTGTCAAATGAACGAACACGATTCTGAGAGGGTTAAGGATTTGGTCTTGGGGGAGGGGTATTGTCTTGTTGATAAGCCTGACAGGGCCGATATCCTGCTTTTTAATACTTGCAGCGTACGGAAGAATGCAGAGGATAGGGTTTTTGGGGTTGTTAGCTCTCTCAAGAGGCTGAAAAAGAAGAGGCCAGAGGTTATCTTTGGGATAATCGGATGCATGGCAGAGGCCCAGGGCAGAATTATTTTTGAACGAATGAGCCATGTGGATTTTTTGTGCGGCCCTGCTGATTTGGATAAGATTCCAGAGATTATAGAAAAAATAAAGAAGGGGCAAAGAAAAGTAGTTTATTGTATGGATTCCCGCCTGCCTAGCGGCAAGGCCGCTGGCTTTCGCGGGAATGACAAAATGCCTTTATTCCCTGAAGATAGAAAAATAGGTAAGCGTGTCTACGTGAAGATAATGGAGGGCTGTGATAATTTTTGCTCATACTGTATTGTGCCTTATGTGAGAGGCAGGGAAAGAAGCAGGCCTTCAAAAGATATTTTAGAAGAGGTCAAGAATCTTATTGATAAGGGCGCTAAAGACATTACTCTTTTGGGCCAGAATGTGAATTCTTATGGGAATGGATTAAAAGAAAAAATAACTTTCTCAGAACTTTTAAGAAAGATAGATAAAACCGCCAAATCTAACCTGGTTAGATTTGGCAGGTTAGAAGTGGATTTCGTGACGAGTCACCCTAAAGATGCAGGCAGAGATCTTTTTAAGGCAATGGCAGGGCTTGAGTCTCTTTCAAAACAGCTGCACCTGCCTCTACAGTCTGGTTCGAACAAAATCCTCAAGCGCATGAACAGGGGTTATAGTGTAGAAAAATACAAGAAGATAGTAAAGGATTTTAGGAGAATAGTTAAAAAAGGGACTATTGTGTCAGATTTTATAGTGGGTTTCCCAGGAGAGACAAAAAAGGATTTTAATGATACATTGAAGGCAGCCAAGGAGATTCAGTTTAACACGGCTTATATCTTTAAGTATTCTCCAAGGCCTTTTACAAAGGCGAGTAAGCTCAAGGATGATGTGCCGACGAAAGAAAAAGAAAGACGCCATCGGATACTGTTGGAGACACAGAGGGAGATATCTTTAAATAAGAAGGTTAAGGTCGAGGTTGCCTAAATCTCAACCTTAACCTTAATCTTAACCTTAACCTTAACCTATTAGCTCATACATGACTCTATACTTCCTAGTAGGTCCTACTGCATCAGGCAAGACTAAACTTTCGCTTAAATTAGCCAAGAAGCTCGATGCCGAGATTGTCTCCTGCGATTCCATGTGCGTGTATAAGGGTATGGATATACTTACCTCTAAGCCAGGCAAGAAAGATAGAAAGACTGTAAGGCATCACCTTATAGATATAATCCCGCCTACAAAGGAATTTAGCGTTGCTAAATACAGGCACCTTGCGCTTAAGGCAGTGGATGATATCTTGAGTCGCAGAAAAACACCTTTATTTGTCGGCGGCAGCGGCCTGTATGTAAAGGCGGTAATAGATGGATTATTTCCGTCGTCCAAAAAAGATATAAAGTTTAGGCAGAGGCAAAAACAGTTAGCCGAAAGATACGGCAATAAATATTTGCATAATAAGCTGAAGAAAATAGATCCTGAAACAGCCAATAAGATCCACCCCAATAACCTCAGATATGTAATAAGGGCGCTTGAGATATATCACACAGAGAAGAAAAGGCCGTCTGACTTAAAAAGAAAAAGAGAACCCATGGAGCATAAATTTAAGATTTTTGGCCTGATGATTAATAGATACGAGCTTTATAATAATATAGATCAGAGGGTAGAAGATATGTTTAAGCATGGGATTGTAGATGAAGTGAAGGGACTCTCAAAAAAGAGGTTGAGCGTGACTGCAAAAAAGGCCCTTGGGTATAATGAGGTACGGGCATATATAAAAGGAGATTGCTCGCTTGACGAGGCAATGGAGCTTTTAAAGAAAAACACAAGACACTTTGCAAAGCGCCAGATGGCCTGGTTCCGTGCCGACAAGCGCATACACTGGATAGACACGAATGACCACGAATTTTTATCGAATTTCCACGAATAATTTGTGGTAATTTGGTTTTTTATTCGTGGTAATTCGTGTATTAATGAGCGGAGCGAATTAATAATGGAAAAGGCTATACTGGTAACAGTGGATTTGAAGAATGAGCAAAACTGGCCTGTAGAAGATCGGGCGAGTGAGCTTAAGGAGCTGGCCAGGTCTAGCGGCGCTTCAGTAGAAGGTGAGATTGTGTGCCGTAGAGACAAGGCCACGCCTGACTTATTTATTGGGAAGGGCAAGTTTGAGGAATTGATCTTACTTGCAAAAAGTAAGCGCATAGATCTGGTGATTTTTAACAATGACCTCACGCCTACGCAGCTAAGGAATTTAGAAGCAGGCTTATATAGCAATGAGATTAATGACAAGGTCATGGACAGGACCCAGCTCATACTGGATATATTTGCGCAGCACGCAAAGAGCATGGAGGGCAAGATACAGGTAGAGCTGGCGCAGCTGGAATATCTCTTGCCAAGACTTACAGGCAGGGGCGTTCATTTGTCGCGGCTAGGCGCTGGCATTGGTACGCGCGGGCCTGGCGAAAAGATACTTGAGCATGACAGACGAAGGATACGCCAGCGTATCTCTAAGTTAAAGACAGAATTAAGGAATCTGAAAACCAGGCGCGAGGCGCTGCGAAGGCGGCGCAAGGATGCAATGCTGGCCTCAATAGCTATTGTTGGCTATACAAATGCAGGCAAGACCACTCTTTTAAATAGGTTTACAAACAGTAAAAAACTAGTCGCTGATAAGTTATTTAGCACACTTGACCCCATTGCCAGGACCTATAGCCTGCCAAATAATCTAAAGGTGCTTTTTCATGACACAGTTGGTTTTTTACATAATCTGCCGCATTTTCTCATAGAGTCATTTAAGGCAACCCTCGAAGAAGTGAGAGAGGCAGATCTAATTATACATGTGCTTGATGCGTCAAATCCAAAGATAGACGAGTATGATGATGCAGTATATGAGGTATTAAAGGAATTAGAGGCAGAGAAAAAAACCATTATTACTGTGCTAAATAAGACTGACCTGGTGGATAATACTCAATATCTGAACCGCCTTGAAAAGAAGTTTAATAATACAGTATCAGTCTCTGCCTTGAAAGGCAATGGCTTGGAGCTTATAATAGATAAGATCTCAAGGCTATTATCCGAGCTCGTCACAGAGATAAAGGTAGAAATACCTAATAATAGGATGGACAAGGTAAATCTGATTTACGAGAATGGCAAGGTGCACAAGAGAGAGGACAAGGCTGAAACAGTCTACATAGAGGCAACTGTTCCTGTAAGATTAAGGAATTTGTTAAACCTATGAGTTTCGATTTAGCAGGCCTATTTACCCGCCTTCGCCAAGCAGCTTTCGCGCTTGGCTTCGGCGGGTTAATTCGCACAGCAACTTATGTTTGCTCACTTTGTTCGCTCCATAAGTTGTGTGCTCATTAATTTTTCTTGACAGATAGCACTCGGGATGTTAGAGTGCTAATTCACCTACCCTGAGGACAAGACTATGAAACATGTAGACACCAAGCAGCGGCAAAAGAAGATTCTTTCGGCTATAGTCGAGTTTTATATAGAGACGGCCCTGCCAGTAGGGTCGCGGTTTGTCTCGCAGAGGTTCAGATACAGTATCAGCCCTGCGACCATACGCAATGTCATGGCTGACCTGGAAGAGGCAGGGTTAATTACGCATCCGCATATCTCTGCAGGAAGGGTGCCTACTGACAAAGGATACAGGCTCTATGTTGACGATCTCTTAGAGCCGAAACACCTTACAAAAGAAGAGCAGTCTGCAATCAGCAAGATGATTAATAGAGGCCACAAAGACCTTGAATCCCTGATGCAGGCATGTTCAAAGGCCATAAGTGTCATAACAAACGTAGCTGGCGTAGTCATCACGCCCAGGATCAAAAGAAGCCTTTTTAAACACATAGAATTAATACGTATTGACTCTTCCCGCATCCTGGTCGTGATCGTTACAGCCTCAGGTATAGTCAAAAACACAATAGTCCATACCCATGAAGACCTTACCAAGCCAGAGCTCCACAGGATATCTGAATTTTTAAACGAGGAGTTAAAAGGCATGTTTTTTGATGAAATAAAGACCCACCTCAATCGCAGATTGCTTGAGGAAAGGGATTCTCTTTATAGCTTCTTGAAAAAAACTGTGCTTTTACTCTCGAGTCCAAATATATTTAGCATGGAAGAAAGGCTCTACTTTGATGGCACAGCAAGTCTTATGTCCTGTCCAGAGTTCAGCGATATAGCCATGGCCAGGGTGTTCTTAAAGGCCTTTGAAGACAGGCAGGATATACTGGAGCTATTTAATCAGGACATGGAAGAGGAAGGGGTAAAGGTCCATATAGGCATGGAAAACAGGTGCAAAGAGATACAGAACTGCAGTGTGATTACATGTAATTATAAAATAAATCAAAGGACAATCGGCGCATTAGGCGCAATAGGGCCCACAAGGATGGAATATGGTAAGGTAATGTGCGCTGTGAGTTATTTATCAGATCTCTTAGGGGAGGCATTGGAAGACATTGACTAAGAAAAATATGCTCTTGACCCCTGGTGAATATGAGAAGCTCAAGGAAAAGGCAGAGAAATCTGATGAGTATTTTGATAAGCTCCTTAGGATCCAGGCGGAGTTTGACAATTATAAAAAGCGGCTTGAAAAGGAAAAGATAGAATTTATTAAGTTTGCCAATAGCGACATAATACTGGAGATGCTTAAGATACTGGATGATTTTGAACGCGCAGTAGAGGCAGGCAAGTCAAAACATGATTTTGACATATTGTATAAGGGCGTTGAGATGATATGGAATGATCTAAAGGAGTTTCTGAAGCAAAAGGGCCTGAAAGAAATTGAGGCAAAGGGTAAACCATTTAATCCGCATGAGCACGAGGCAATGATGCAGGAAGAGAGAGATGATGAGCCAGAAGGCCATGTGGTAGAGGAGCTTCAAAAAGGGTATACTTTGAACGGCCGCGTAATAAGACCGGTAAAAGTGAAAGTGTCAAAGAAACCAAAGGAATAGTTCATAGTTCATAGCTGATAGCTCATAGGAGGGTTAACACGCCTCTATGAGCTATAAACTATGAGCTAAACGGGGAGGTTTAACATGAGTAAAGTAATCGGAATTGATCTAGGGACATCGAACTCAGCAGCGGCGGTAATGGAAGGCGGACGGCCTTCTATTATTCCCAGCGCAGAAGGCGCAGGAGTTGCGAGCGGCAAGGCATTTCCGTCTTTTGTGGCATTTACAAAGGATGGACAGAAGCTTGTTGGAGAGCCTGCAAGGCGACAGGCAACAGTAAACCCTGAGGGGACTATTTACGCTGCAAAAAGAAAAATGGGCACAGATCATAAATTCAAGGTCCATGGAAAAGAATACACTGCTCAGCAGATATCCGCTTTTATCCTTCAGAAGATAAAGCAGGATGCCGAAGCATATTTAGGAGACAAGGTGGAAGAGGCAGTTATCACCTGCCCGGCCTATTTTGACGATAACCAGCGCCAGGCAACAAAGGATGCAGGCGAGATAGCAGGTCTAAAGGTACTTAGGATTATAAATGAACCTACAGCTGCGTGCCTTGCATATGGCCTTGATAAGGTAGGCAAAGAGCTCAAGATAATGGTATTTGACTTTGGCGGAGGCACATTGGATGTCACCATTATGGACATGTGGTTTGACAAGGAGCACAATGCCAGTGGATTTGAAGTAAAGGCTACGAGCGGAGATACGCATCTCGGCGGTACTGACATGGATAATCTATTGATAGATCATATTGCAGGACAGTTTAAGAAAGAGACAGGTATTGATCTTAAGAATGACAAGATGGCAATACAGCGTTTAAGAGAGGCAGCTGAGAAGGCAAAGGTAGAGCTCTCAAGCACTGTCACCACTGACATAAACCTTCCTTTTATTACCGCTGATTCAAGCGGGCCCAAACATTTGACAATGTCCATAAATAGGGCAAAGATAGAGGAATTAGTTACTCTGATCGTTGAGAGATGTCATGGCCCAGTGGAGCAGGCATTAAAGGACTCGGGTTTTACCGCAAATGATATTGATAAGATCATCATGGTGGGTGGGCCTACAAGGATGCCTATTGTCCAGAAATTTTTAGAGGAATGGGTGGGTAAAAAGATAGAGCGCGGCATTGATCCGATGGAGTGCGTTGCCCTGGGCGCGGCAATACAGGCAGCCATTATAAAAGGAGACGCAAAAGAGGTATTACTTTTAGATGTGACCCCTCTTTCTTTAGGCATAGAGACACTCGGAAGCGTGTTTACAAAACTTATTGAGCGCAACACCACTATACCTACTAAAAAGAGCCAGGTATTTTCAACAGCCGCTGAAAATCAGACTGCTGTTACTGTGAGGGTCCTGCAGGGTGAGCGCCAGATGGCAAATGACAATACAGAGCTTGGAAGGTTTGATTTAATAGGTATACCTCCGGCGCCTCGCGGCATACCGCAGATAGAGGTCACCTTTGATATTGACAGGGACGGTATTGTGCATGTGGGCGCAAAGGATCTTGGGACAGGCAAGGAGCAGAGCATGAGGATAACTGCGCCCAAAAAATTGTCAAAGGAAGAGATAGAAAAGATGGTCAAGGATGCGGAGAAATTTGCTGAGGAGGATAAGAAAAAGAAAGAAGAGGTCGAGATAAAGAATCAGGCAGATACACTTGTGTATTCTGTGGAGAAATCCCTGAAGGATTTTGGCGACAAAGTTACTCAGGATGAGAGGCTAAAGATAGAGCAGAAGTTAAATGATTCAAGAGAGGCAATAAAAGGCAATAATGTTGAAAAGATTAAGAAAGAAATGGAAGAATTATCCAAGGTTGCTCATAAATTAGCTGAAGAGGTGTATAAGGCTGCCCAGGCAAAGACGCAAGCGCAGGGTCAACCAGGGGCAGGGCCTCAGTCTGACGCAGGTAAGGCAGAAGAGTCAGAGAAAAAAGGCGACGACGACGTCATCGACGCGGAGTTTAAAGAAAAGCAGTGACTACTAAGCGAGATTACTACGAAATACTGGGTGTGCAAAAGGGTGCGAGTGTAGATGAGATAAAGAAGGTCTACAGGAACCTTGCGCTCAAGCATCATCCTGACCGTGTCTCTGGTGATAAGAAAAAAGAGGCAGAGGAGAAATTCAAGGAGATCTCTGAGTCGTATGCGGTTCTTTCTGACACACAGAAAAGAGCCCAGTATGACCAGTTTGGCCATGCAGGTATAGATTCGAGATATTCTGCAGAGGATATCTTTAGAGGAGCAGACTTTAATAACATCTTTGAGGACCTGGGTTTTAGCGGAGGTATATTCGGAGATATATTTGAGAGCCTTGGGATGTTTGGAGGCGGGTTTTCTTCGAGAAGGAGCGGCCCCAGGCGCGGCAGGGATTTAGAATATGAGATCGCAATATCTTTTGAAGACGCGGCATCTGGGATAAAAAAGACAATAAATTTTCCAAGACATGAGACCTGTGATACATGTAAAGGTGATGGGGCCATGCCTGGCACAAAGAAGACAAGGTGCCCTACCTGCCAGGGAAAAGGCCAGATCTTACAGTCAACAGGTTTTTTTAGTATAAGGCAGACCTGTCCTAACTGCAGGGGCGAAGGAGACGTTATAAAAAATCCCTGTGTTAAGTGTGCTGGCGCAGGCAGGGGTAAAGTTACAAAAAAACTAGAGGTCAATATACCTGCCGGGGTAGATACTGGCTCGCGGCTGCGCATTCTAGGCGAAGGCGAGGCAGGCCCAAAAGGTGGAGCGCGAGGAGACCTCTACATCTATCTGAATGTAAAAGACCATGCTATATTTGAGAGGCATGGTTATGATATAATATGCAATGTGCCTGTTAATTTTCCTTTGGCTGCCCTTGGCGGAGAGATAGAAGTGCCTGCCCTGAATGGCAATGTAATGATGAAGATACCTGAGGGAACCCAGTCTGGCAGGGTCTTCAGGTTGACTGGAAAAGGTATAAAGAGATTAAAGGGGTATGGCGCAGGTGATCAGCTCGTAAGGGTTATAGTCGAGACGCCCACGCACCTTAATTCACAACAAAAGCGGATGCTGAAAGAATTTTCAGCCTCATGCAATGACAAGGTCAATCCGTTGTCCAAGTCATTTATGGACAAGGCAAAACGATTGTTTAGGAAATAGTTTAGCTCATGGTTCATAGCTGATAGCTCATAGCACCCATTAACTATGAGCTAAGAGCTATGAACTAAACACGCGATCAGGAAAAGGATATGCCAACATACGAATATAGATGTGAAAAATGTAATAAGGTATTTGATGTCTTTCAGAAAATGTCAGACAGGCCTCTGTCAGAGTGCCCTGATAAGAAATGCGGCGGCAAGATAAGCAGATTAATAGGCGCAGGCGCTGGTTTTATCTTTAAGGGTTCTGGATTTTACGCGACTGATTATAGGAGCACAAATTATAAGAAGAGAGAAAGGGAAGAAAAGAAAGATCCTGCTCCGTGCCAAGGCTGCGATAAAAAAAAGGATTGCAAAGTTGATCAATAACTTTAGCAAATACTGGCTGCCCCTGTATCTCTACGCAGCTGTCATATTTTATCTTTCGAGTATACAAAGGCCTTTGCCAGGTGTAGATATCCCATTCCTTGACAAGGTATTGCATGTAGGCGAGTATGCGCTTTTTGGCTTTCTTGCCTGCAGGGCATTTAGAAGTTCTTCCAGAAAACTCTTCCTGGAAAATTTTAAAATATTTGCAATATTGGTGACTTTTTTATACGGCGTATCAGATGAACTTCATCAGATATTAGTGCCGATCCGCCAGTTCAGCATATTAGATATATTTGCTGATGGTATTGGCGGTATATTAGGAGCCTTTGTTTATGGCAGATATTACCCCCTTTAGAGGTACGCTTTATAATCCTGAAAAGATCAAAGACCCTGCAAAGGTAACGGCGCCTCCGTATGATGTAATTTCTCCAGAGGAACAAGAGGCGCTCTATAATAGCGGCCCGCATAACATAATACGAATCTTATTGGGCAAGGATCTTCCCGGCGACAGTGAAAAGGAAAATAAATACATACGCGCCAAAAGGTCTCTTGATGAATGGCAGAAAAAGGCCATCTTAAAAAGAGACGACAGGGAAAGCATATATGTCTATCAGCAGGAATTTGAAGTGGATGGTAAGGTAAAAAAGAGGCTGGGGTTTATAGCGCTCCTGAAATTAGAGGAATTTGATACCTCCTCAACAAGTGTTTACCCGCATGAATACACCCTGGATGCGCCAAAGAAAGACAGGACCAGTCTCCTGAGTACTATCGAGGCCAACCTCGGGCCGATATTTGCACTTTTTGCAGACGAAGACAAGGCCATTGATGCTATACTGGCACAGGAGGCAAAATCACCACCTGCAATAGATGTCGTGGATTTTCATGGTATGAGGAATAAATTGTGGCGCGTATCGTGCAGAGACACTATTGCTAAGATATTAGAGCTGATGAAGAAAGAAAAGATTTTTATTGCTGATGGTCACCACAGGTATGAGGCTGCACTCGCCTTTAGCAAGGCCAAGAAGGACCCGAGATATGGATATATCCTGAGTTATTTTACAGACCTTTGTGCTGATGGCCTGGTAATACTCCCAGTTCACAGGCTGATAAAAGGCCTTTCTATAGATATCTTAGAAGGCCTGAAAAAAGACCTTGGCAGCCGCATATCTTTTAAGGGGTTAAGTTCTAAGGAAGAGGCTGCGTCTTTTTTGTCAGGCGCCAAGGCCTCTGAAAAGAGATTTGTCATGTATGTAAGAAATAAATTTATAGGCCTCCAGATAAGCGGCAGTGACAGTCTGGACGTTACTGTGCTTCATGATTGGATCATAGAGCCATTGAAGAAGATGACTGAACAAAAGGAGTTAAATTTTTCAGTGGATTTTACCAAGGATTTAAACTATGCTGTAGATGAGGTCGATAAGGGCAGGTTTTTTATGTCCATCTTGCTTAATCCTACAAAGATCACCGAGATCAGAGACACTGCTTTTTCAGGCAGGCGCATGCCGCAGAAGTCGACGTATTTTTACCCGAAGGTATTGACGGGGTTGGTAATAAACGTATTTTAAAAAAGATATCAATATCATGGCCCTATTTGGTAAAAAGCCGAAGTATACAGTAGTAAAGGTCTCAAGGCGCAAGGGTGTGCCTGACGGCACATGGATGAAATGCGAAGACTGCGGAGAGATGATTTACAAAAAGACCTTAGATGAAAACCTAAAGGTCTGTCCCAAGTGTAGTTATCATTTTATCCTGACCGCGTATGAACGCATCTCTACGCTTTTAGATGAAGAGAGCTTTGAGGAATTTGAAAAGGACATGAAGCCAAAGGATTTTTTAAAATTTAAAGGCCCAAAAAGTTATTTAGAAAAGATAGAAAAGGATACTATTGCGACAGGCATGAATGAGGCCGCAGTCATAGGAAAGGGCCGTGTTAATAATAGAGAGATCGCCATTGGCGTGACTGATTCTCGGTTTATCATGGGTTCCATGGGTTACGTGGTAGGAGAGAAGGTAACTATTATTACAGAATACGCGACAGAAAACGAACTGCCTCTTATAGTAATCTCTGGTTCAGGCGGCGGGGCAAGGATGTACGAGGGCATGATCTCGCTTATGCAGATGGCAAAGACCTCAGCAGCCCTTGCGAGACACAATGAGGCAGGGCTTTTATATATCTCAATACTTACAAATCCAACCATGGCAGGGGTGCTGGCAAGCTTCGCGTCATTAGGAGACGTGATCATGGCTGAACCAAAGGCATTGATTGGTTTTACAGGGCCACGGGTCATAGAGCAGACAATAAGACAAAAGCTGCCTGAGGGTTTTCAACGTTCAGAATTTTTGCTCGAACACGGGCTCATTGATATGGTAGTGAACCGCAAGAATCTCAAGGATACAGTGTATCAGGTTATAGATTACTTGGGATAAATACTGCAGCTTATAGCTGATTTATTTGACTTTATTGGCAGGATCGGTTAAAATCAGTTAAAACTACTAAAGAAAGGGCTTAAAAGATGGCTCAGGTTAGTCTTAGAAATGTAACAAAGGTCTTCCCTGGCAATATATTGGCTGTTGACAATGTAAACCTGGGTGTGGAGAATAAAGAGTTTTTGGTCCTTGTGGGCCCTTCGGGCTGCGGTAAATCTACCACCCTCAGGATGGTGGCGGGCCTGGAGAAATCTACAGAGGGTGAGATCTGGATAGGGAATAAGATGGTAAATGATGTGCCGGCAAAGGACAGGAACATTGCAATGGTCTTTCAGAATTACGCGCTTTATCCGCATATGACTGTATATGAGAATATGTCTTTTGCGTTGAGGCTGCGCAGATTTCCTAAATCAGAGATAGATACGCGCGTAAAAGATGCAGCTGAGATACTTGGCATAAATAAATTACTCGACAGGCGGCCCAGGGAACTTTCAGGAGGGCAGCGCCAGAGGGTTGCAGTAGGCAGGGCCATTGTCAGGAAGCCGATGGTGTTTTTATTTGATGAGCCTTTAAGCAATCTGGATGCCAAGATGCGTGTCCAGATGAGGATAGAATTAAATAAGCTGCACACAAGGCTTCAGTCAACCATGATTTACGTGACGCATGATCAGACCGAGGCAATGACCATGGGCGACAGGATCGTGGTGATGAAGGATGGCTTAATACAGCAGGTCGCAGGACCTATTACGCTTTATGATAAGCCAGTAAATAAATTTGTCGCAGGCTTTATCGGCTCTCCGCCCATGAATTTCATGAATGGGAATATAATAAAAAAAGACTCGAAATTTTTCTTCACAGAAAATGGGTTTAGCGTGAAGATCGTAGAAGACATGTATGATAAAATTGCTTCGTTTGAAGGCAAAGAGATCGCTTTCGGGATCAGGCCAGAAGACATACATGATAAGCTTTTTGTATCCGAGGCCTCTCCGGATAATACAGTAAAGGCAGTTGTCGAGATAGTAGAGCCTATGGGCGCAGAGGTCTTTTTGTATATCAAGGCTGGCAATAGCTCTCTTATAGCAAGGGTCGGCGGCCATACCAAGCCTGAGGTCAATCAGGACATGGATATTGTTTTTGACATGAGCAAGGCGCATTTCTTTGACAAGGATACAGAGGAGACCATAGTTTAATTTTGATTTGGTTACGTTATTTAAAAGGTTACCGATACGAGCTGCGTCACCGTAACCGACAAACGGTAAAAAACCTAAATGCATGAAACTGCAAAGTACGAGCGGGTTAAAAATAGGTATATTTTGCAGTATTGTTTTTCTTATAATATCCTTTCTGATATTTCGTACAGGCCTGCCTAAATTCCCGACAATCTTTCTCTATAACATAATAATCCTTGCAGCTTGCCAGGGGCTTAGCTTTTATAGAGGCCTTTTTTTCCTCGGCGCAAGTATATTTTTGACTATTCTTATTTCAATCGCCGCAAGTTTTTATTATGTGTGGAATATACCGATATTTTTTATATCATTTTTTGTAGTCGAGAATCGCATAAAAAGGCTCGACTATTACAGGCACATAATAGGCGCCCGCATAGACGAGGTTAAAGAAAATACAAATATCCTTGTGGATACTCATGCAAGGCATAAAAGGGAAATGGCCTCCCTGGAGAGGAAGGAAGAGAGGTACAAGTCTTTAAAGGACGTTACATCTACACTATCTTCCTCTCTCTCTCTGGACAGAGTTACAGAGTTACTCCTGGATAACATACTGCAAGTTATAGGAAAGACAGAATCAGCCCTTTTATTTTTAGTCGATACAGAGAGGCAGGAATTAAATCTTGCTTCATCCAGGATGGGGCGATATTTTGATAATGGCGTCAAGGCCAAGAAAGGAGACCTTCTTGACGAATGGGTGTTTAAGCAAAGACAGTGCCTTCTTGTCGAGGATATTAAAAAGGATTTTAGATTCAGCGAGGAAAAGATAATGGAGTATCCCAGGCCTTATCGGTCTGTAATCTTGTCCCCGCTGGTAGAAGAGAACAAACTCATCGGGATAGTGCGCCTGGAGCATTCTAAGCCGAATAATTATACGTCTGAAGATCTCAGGCTCTTGAATATATTGTGTGATATAGGGGCTGTGAGTTTGCAAAACGCCAGCCTCTATGAGCAGACACTGGACCTGGCGATTACTGATGGCCTTACGGGACTGTATCTAAGGAGATATTTTTTAGACAGGTTTTCAGAAGAACTTTCAAGGTCTCTTCGCAGTGATCTGGTTTTCTCTGTCCTTATGATAGATATTGATAATTTCAAGGGCTACAATGATAAATATGGCCATATGGCAGGAGATATAGTCTTAAGGACTATATCAAAGGCAATTGAGGGTGTTGCCGAAAATGCTATCATAGCGCGTTATGGCGGCGAGGAATTTTGCGCGCTTTTACCAGAGACTGAAAAAAATACAGCAAAAAACATAGCAGATAAATTAAGAAAGACTGTAAAGAACGAGGTAATAGAGCTCCGCAGGCTAAAGACAAACGTTACTGTTTCAATAGGCGTGGCGTCTTTTCCAGATGATGCAAAGGTGCGGGACGAGCTTATACAAAAGGCGGACGAGAGATTGTACAGGGCCAAGCGGCAGGGGAGAGATAGGGTAGTAGCAGACTAATATATGAAACTTTTAATCTATATTGCACTCTCAATGGCGGTGCTGCTGTTAAATTACAGAATAAGCCTGGGCAAGGGCCTATTTATATCTTTTTGTATAAGCCTTTTTATCTTAATACAGAATGTCAAGGCGCAGCCATATGAGACAATCGTTTATATATTGTTCATGAACACAGTTCCTTTTATAACAGATAGATTCAAAAAAGATTTTGATGCGTGCAAGAAATTGATGCGGGCCAGATTTGAAAAAGTCAAGTCTTCATACGGAGAGCTATCGAAGAAAGACAGGGATGTCATAGAGTCGAATCTTGAGATGGAGAAGAGATTGCACCATATCTTATCCTTGTATGAGATTTCCAAGGATATGTCCGGTTGTCTCTTATTTGAAGACATATTTAATATATTTTCCTCCATACTGAAGAAGAGTTTTAGATTCAGGATCTGCAGGGCATTGTTTTTAAGGGATTCAAGGGATATCGAAGGCGCGTACAATATAGAAACAGGCCACAGGATTCATAAGGTTGCGCCGGATAATTTTGACAGGGAACTGGCTGCCATTGCAGTCGAAACAAAAAAGGCAGTTTCTCTCTCTTCGCAGGAAGGCGATGTGTCTTTGAGGAGATTATCTGTGATTAAGGATTTTGAAAGCTTGATATCAATACCGCTATTTGCCGAAGGAAAAATAGCAGGGGTCTTGTACATAGAGAATATACCCAGGATGTATTTTGATAATTTTATGATCCTTTCCTCACAGTTCGCAATACAGTTTCAGAAAGCGATCCTGTATAAAAAGGTGCAGGAGATGTCTATAACAGATTCATTGACAGGTGTCAGCACCAGAAGGTATTTTCTGGATAGGTTTAAAGAAGAACTGAGGAGGTCAATGCGTCACAAGTCCAGCGCGTCGCTTTTGATGTTAGACCTGGACCATTTTAAAGAGAAGAATGATAGATTCGGACATCTGGTAGGCGATGTCATCTTAAAGGAAGTAGCAGATATACTCACCTCAGATCTTCGGGAGATAGACGTGATTGGCAGATATGGGGGGGAGGAGTTTTCGATTCTCTTGTCCGGGACAGACAAGAAAGAGGCCATTAGGGTCTCTGAGCGTATCAGGCTCAGCATAGAAGAAGCTATCTTCAAGGCCTATGACGAGACTGTTACGACAACTGTCAGCATTGGCATCAGTGTCTTTCCTGATGATGGCGTTGATGTTGAGGGCCTGATCGAGTCAGCTGACAGGGCTTTGTACAAGGCCAAGGAGAGCGGGAGGAATAGGGTGTGTTGACTTCGAAACGTAAAAATAGATTGTATTCTTTTCCGGATTAATGTAAGATAAATCATTATGTATAAACGAGTTAAAATGAGGGGTCGGGAAGTTTTACCCGACACCTCATCCCGAACGAAGCGAGGGATCTCAGAGATCCTTCGGCCTTACGGCCTCAGGATGACCCTTGGTAATCGGAAAAAACACCCCAAGGGGTCAGTTAAAATAGGGATTGATTTAGGGGCGACGCGTATAAAGATGGGGCTTGTGGATAAAAGAGGCAGGGTATCTCACAGGCGTCAGATCAATACGCCTGTCAATGCAAAGAAGAAAAATGTCATTGATTCCCTCGTAGAAAACATCGACGGTATAATAAGCGAGGCTGGCATTGCCAGGAAGAATGTCGCAGGCATTGGCATGGGCGTGCCTGGCCCTACTGATTTTAAAAAGGGGATCGTGCGGTATTTTCCGAATATAAAGGGATGGGAGAATACACCTCTTAAGTCTATACTAGAGAAAAGGTTAGGTTTGAAGGTAAATATAGATAATGATGTGAATGCAATGACCCTTGGCGAGTATGTATTTGGCGCTGGCAGGGGCGCTGGAAATGTCGTCTGTCTTACTCTTGGCACAGGAGTAGGGGGAGGCCTTATATTAAATGGCGGGATCTATCGAGGCAGTACCATGGCTGCAGGGGAAATAGGGCACATCCCGATAAATGAATCAGGCCCCAGGTGCAATTGCAGAGGTATGGCATGTATTGAATCTTATATAGGAAATAGATATATCCTAAATAGGATTAAAAAGATCTTTGGCAGGGCCATAACTCTTGAAGAGCTAACCAGGCTTGCAAAAAAAGGCAATAAGGCTGCAAAGAGGATCTGGGAGGATGTAGGCACTAAGTTAGGCATTGCGCTTACAGGCGTAGTGAACCTCTTAAATCCTGATATAGTGGTTGTTGGCGGCGGGGTGAGCAATGCAGGAGAGCTCATATTAGGGCCTGCAAGGCTAGAGCTCAAGAAAAGGGCCATGAAGGACCAGGCTGAGCATGTCAAGCTGGTGCGAGCAAGACTCGGAGAAGATGCGGGGATTATAGGAGCATCTTTACTGGTGAACTAAAAAGTCAAAAGTAAAAAGGCAAAACCATAAGTCAAAATTAAAAATGTATAAAAATTTTAAATTTTTAGTTGTAGTTTTTACTTTTTCTTTTTTACTTTTAAGTTTTTCTTCGTATTTCAGTATCGCATATGCCCAGGAATCGGCTAGTCCTGTAGAAGTCAATGGTGATCAGGTAGAATATTTTCCCAGGGAGAAGAAGGTCACAGGAGTGGGCAATGTGAGCATAGATCATGGAGATGTCAGGCTTGTCTGTGACAAGATAACAGTCTATACAGAGTCAAAGGATGCATATGCAGAAGGGAATGTTGTCCTGGATATGCCTACTGGACGACTAAAAGGCCAGGAGGTAAAGTATAATTTTGAAACTAAAAAAGGAGAGATCCTGGATGCCAGGATGAAGTCAGGTGACTGGTATGCTGGTGGAGAAAAGATAGAGTTGTTAGAAGGTTCCTACAAGGTACATGATGGTTATATAACAAGCTGCGATCTGGAAAAACCGCATTATAAAATAAGGACAAATAATGTAACGATATATCCTGATAACAGGATAGTGGCCAGGAATGTGACCTTTATGGTCGGCAAGGTTCCTGTGGCATATCTGCCAAGATACGATTATTCATTTAATACTGACTGGCCTTCATTTAATATAGTCCCGGGAAAAAAGAAAAAATGGGGGATATTTGCGCTCACAAGTTTCAGGTACGAGCTGAATGAAAATAACAAGCTCACGCTTAAGATAGACGAGAGAGAGAAATGGGGCATGGGAGAGGGGCTGGATTATAAATATTCTTTTGATGGCATAGGAAGCGGACTTTTAAGGACTTATTATTCGTACCAAAGGGATAGGGATAGAAATGAAACCTTAAGGGCAGAGGAAGAAAGGCATAGGGTCCAGTTAAGGCATCGTCTGGATATAAATGAAAAAGTAACCGCTCTTTTAGAATACCACAGCATCAGTGATCCAGACATGGTAAAGGATTATTTTTACAGAGAGGAATACGACAGAGAGCCTTCTCCTGAGTCATATCTGTATATACTTGATAGAGATCCTGAATATTCCCTGAGCTTGCTCAGCCGCAAGAGGGTGAACCGTTTTCAGAGCGTAGTGGAGAGACTCCCTGAACTCAGATTTAATTTAAAGGACAGCAATTTTTTTGACGCGCCTGTTTATTTTAAGACAGACACGACCTTTACAAATCTAAATAGCAAGACAAGCAACAGCGCCACTGACAGCGATGTGGCGAGATTCGATACTTACAATAAAGTTTCTGCGCCGGTACGGCTTGCTAATTTTTTGAGCGTTACGCCTTTTGCAGGGATGAGGGATACATTTTACTCTAAGGATATAAATGGTGACGAGGATGAGATAAGGACTGCCTTTTATACAGGGATAGATCTCAGCGCGAGGTTCTTCAGGACATATGAGGGCTCTGGCG
>JAHILY010000086.1 GCA_018896815.1 Candidatus Omnitrophota bacterium
GGGATTTCGCCTTCGCGGGCAACTCCCATGGAGTCCCTTGCTACCTTCTCTATATAGTGTATATCCTTTTCTAATTTCTCTTTTTCCCTATATAGAGCCATGTTTTCCTGCTCTAGTTTCTCAATCTCTTTTTCCAGGCTAATATTTTTTGCCCTTAGTTCCATGAATTTTGCATACCCAGGCAGAAAAACCACAACCAGGACTACTGCTATCGCTATATATAGTGGGTTAATTTTTAATCTACCCATAGAATTGGCTATTTTAATCTGTGTAATCATTTTATTATTTTGGCCATGGCAAGTTTCCATAGGTTGCCTTCTTGCCGAGATCTTCTTCTATCCTAAGGAGTTCATTATACTTACATATCCTGTCAGTCCTGCACACAGAGCCTGTCTTTATCTGGCCTGTTCCCATTGCTACCACAAGATGTGCTATGGTTGCATCTTCTGTCTCTCCTGAACGGTGTGAAACAACTGCTGTATAGTCATTTTTCCTGGCTAATTCTATTGCCTCTATGGTCTCGGTCAAGGTACCTATCTGGTTTACCTTTATAAGAATAGAATTTGCTACGCCTTTATCAATGCCCATCTGAAGCCTTCTTGTATTTGTCACAAATAAATCATCTCCTACGATCTGGACCTTCTTCCCTAGCTTTTCTGTCAAGGCCTTCCATCCATCCCAGTCATCCTCTGCCAGGCCATCTTCAATAGAGCATATTGGATATTTTGAAACCCAATTAGAATAAAACTCTACCATGTCCTGAGCAGATTTTTCTGGCTTTGGCTCTGCCCTTAACATATATTTCCCATCTTCATAAAAAGAACTGGCTGCTGGATCAAGAGCAATGAAAATATCCTTACCTGCCTTATAACCAGCCTTATCTATTGCCTCAAGAATTACCTCTATTGCCTCTTCATTAGATTTTAAATCTGGTGCGAAGCCGCCTTCGTCTCCAACTGCTGTTGAAAGTTTTCTCGACTTTAAAATCTTCTTAAGATTCTGAAATATCTCTGAACCCATCCGAAGACCCTCTGAAAAAGTCTCTGCGCCTTTAGGCATGATCATAAATTCCTGTAGATCCACATTGTTGTCTGCATGAGCGCCGCCATTCATAATATTCATCATTGGCACAGGTAATATATTGGCCTTTTCGCCGCCAAGATATTTATAGAGCGGTATCTTTTTATAATTTGCCACTGCCTTTGCTGAGGCCATTGAAATGCCTAATATTGCATTTGCGCCAAGCCTGGATTTATTCTCTGTCCCATCGAGAGATATCATTGCCTTATCAAGTATAGCCTGTTCAGAGGCATCCTTACCCTTCAGGCTAGAATTTAGTTCATTATTCACATTCGAGACTGCCTTTAAAACACCTTTTCCCATGTAGCGCTTCTTATCTCCATCCCTAAGCTCCACTGCCTCGTGCTCGCCAGTGGAAGCTCCGCTCGGCACAGCTGCCCTGCCCATTACGCCTGATTCTAAAATAACATCTACCTCTACGGTATGGTTGCCGCGCGAATCCAGAATCTCCCGACCTTTTATGTTCTTAATCAAAGTATCCTTTGCCATATTTCTCCTTTCTAACCTGGTTAATCTAACCATGTTAGATTAACATAAGTGTCTGCGATTGTCAACCTGGCTCAGTTGACATGGCTCAGTTCACCGAATTGGCTCAGTCCGTCTTCGCCAAACACTTAATGTGTTTGGCTTCGCCGGATTAAATCAGGCGAAGCACAGCTTCTATGAAGCTTCGTTTTGGCGAAGCCTGATTGACACTCTATTATTAGTATGATATACTTCTATATCACAATAAGGAGAAAACAAAATGGATATTTTAACACTCCGTAGATTCAAGATGCACCTTAGTATGCATAAGGTCAAGGTCATCATAACCTTTGCAGTCACCTCACTTCTAATATTAGCTGTATGGGGCTTATCATCTTTGGAATCCTTCTATCGTCATCTCACCCTTGCGCAAATGCCGATAACCCTGCTTTTATCAGGAGTCCATGCTGGCATATTTGTGTTTATGTATATGATATTCCTGCGAGGCGGCTTCACAAAGATCAAGCAGACAACAATAAAAGGTCAAAAAGTAAATATACACTGGGATGATGTTATTGGCATAGACGAGGCAAAGCAAGAGGCATGGGAAGTGGTGCAGTTAATAAAAGACCGCACCCTGCTTCTTAAAATCGGTGGAAGAATATTGCGCGGACTTCTGATGGTAGGGCCTCCTGGCTGCGGTAAGACATATCTCGCGAAGGCCATTGCAACAGAAGCAAACATCCCTTTTATATCCATGTCAGGAAGTGAATTTACTGAGATATTTGTAGGCGTGGGCGCTTCCCGCGTAAGAAAGCTATTTAAAAGAGCGCAGAATCTTGCGTATGGATACGGGGCATGCATTGTATTTATAGACGAGCTGGATGCCATAGGCAGGGCGCGCTCGTTCAGTCATATGGGCGGAGGCCATGAGACAAACTCGACACAGAACCAGCTCCTTGTAGAAATGGACGGCCTGAAAGAAAAAGATTTTAACGTCATTGTAATAGGCGCGACTAATGCCGCAGAAGGTGTGCTGGACACAGCGCTCTTAAGGCCTGGCAGATTTGACAGGAAGATCTATATTGACAGGCCAAGTCTCGAAGGAAGAGAAAAAGTCTTTGAATATTATCTTAAAAAAGTAAACTATGACAAAAATATCGACATTGGCCGTCTTGCGCGAAAAGCAGTACATAAAACACCTGCTGAAATCGACAATATAATAAAAGAAGCTGCTCTTATAGCTACAAGAAACAAAAAAGATACAGTAAGCCATAAAGAGTTATCCGAGGCAATGGAACGCATTGACATGGGATTAAAACACAAGAAACAGATGACAAAGGAAGAACGAGAGATGGTGGCCTTCCATGAATCAGGTCACTTGGTGACAATGTACATACTGCACCCTACTGACGATGTATTTAAGGCCTCTATTATTTCGCGTAAAGAGACCTTGGGCGCAATATACAGCCAGCCAAGAGAGGAACTCTATACACGAAGCAAAGAAGCCCTGCTTGCAGACATAAAAGTAAGCCTTGGCGGATATGTCTCTGAAAAGATGCACTCTGGCACCACAAGCAGCGGCGTGACAGGTGATTTCAATAAGGCAACGCAAAGGGCCCACACCATGGTATGGAGATTAGGCATGAGCGATGCTGGCCTCGTGGGCGACTACAGCATAATCCCACCGACTCAGATATCCGAGTCGCTTAAAGAAAAACTGAATGCTGAGACAAATAAGATCCTAAAGACCTGCCTTAAAGAGGTTGAAGAGCTTCTGAAAAAAGAATGGACAATAGTCGAGCGTTTTGTCAAGGAGCTCCTTGAAAAAGAAGAACTAGAATATGATGAGATAGAGGATATCTTTAAAGAATACGGAAAAACTCATACCTATAAACCTGCATGAGGACATGCCAATTCAAACTACTATTCATATCCCTGGTTTTAATAACACTCCCTGCATGTACCCCGGCAACATACTCAAAAGAAAAGGTAAAAGAATCTGTAATAAATCTCTGTAAAGATGAATATGACCTGGATGTAGAGGTAAGGATTATCGGCTCTACATTGGGCGTCTATATTCCTATAGAAGGCCTTGTAGACACAGATTTAAAACTTGATCCAAAGGCAGGAGAAAAGATCGAAGACGTTGCCCTTTCTATACACAGGGTAATTATGAGCACTGACAAGCCTTTGAAATTCTATATCCTCACTGCAAGAGACACAGAGACTATCGGGGCTGAATTCTTACTTACAGGATATGTATATGATGTCGTGCGCGTGCGCCTCTTGGATATATCCAGGGGCGAGTATCATAAAAGAATCCTAAGAGACTTTAAATTCAATCCTATTGTCGCCGGAGAAATGAAAGTAAGGGAACTCTTTGGCCTGCTCAATCAAAATGCTCCTGGAATTCAGCAGGTCAAGCCCTTGTTCTATCCTATATTTGTAATAGGTATACCTGACAGCCAAAAGATAGACATTTTAGATATAAAGGCAAAGGAACTTTCAGACCAGGAAGCGCTCTTCTATGTCAGGACAAAGGAATACTATGTCCCGCTCTCAGGGTCTGAAGTATACGAGGCAATCTTTCCATCAGGTTTTGTCAATGAGTACCTAATCCTTACAAACCTCTCGATGTTTCCAAACCCCATAAAAGAAGTTGTCTCAAAGCATTTCTACACAGGCACTGAAATAAGGCAGAGGGCCCTACAGACAACTTATGTCGAATATAAGGATCTGGGTTATATCGGAACAGACGGGCTTCCTAAAAAGGATTTAGATGAAGGCTGGTTCCTGGCAAGACAGATTGGACGAAGGATCAAGATGCTCTTTGAAGAAGACAAACGGCTTAAGAAAAGATTCTCTGTCCAGAGTTCTGACGGCACAATAGACAATAAAATATTAACGTTTAAATTCGACATAAGAGCGAATGAACCCTCTGGCGACGATAACCAAATAATATTCTCTGGGATATTAGAGCTTGCTGGAAAGATATTTCACAGCTATTTCTTTGAGGACTTTGAAGGCGTTGAGCTTATAGACATCCATCCCGGCGGTACAAGGCTCTATCTATCAAGAAATGATTTGGAAAGCTTCAGACGGGGCCGTATAAAAATACAAGACCTTATATAATCCGTACCTTCCTCCCTTCTATCTTAATTTTTCCTTCCACGAAAAGCTGTATTGCCCTTGGATAAAGCTTGTGCTCTTCTTTATGTATGGCCTGTGCAAGGCTCTCCTCAGTATCATCCTCTGTTACCTTAATAGCCCCCTGCAGTATTATGGGCCCTGCATCCATATCCTGTGTCACAAAGTGCACAGTAGGCCCAGTCACCTTGACACCATATTCAAACGCATCCTTTATCCCGTGTGTCCCTTTAAATGAAGGCAGAAGCGCAGGGTGTATATTTAATATCTTATTCTTGTATTGATTTACAAAATCAGTTGAGATGAGCCTCATGTACCCGGCAAGGACGATTAAATCTATCTTCTCCTTATTGAGATTCTTTATAATCTCTGCTTCAAAATCCTCTTTTGATTTAAAATCTTTTCTTTCTACGATAAGAGTCTTTATTCCTGCCTTTTTAGCCCTCTCTAATGCAAGGCATGCCGGGACATCTGAGACCACGAGTTTCAAATCTGCCTTTATGTCTCCTCTCTTGTGTGCGTCTATTATGGCCTGTAAATTTGTCCCGCTACCTGAACAAAACACTGCTATGTTCATCCTTCGACTCCCTTCAGTCGCTCAGGATGACCCTGAGCTTGCCAACTATAGTATCTTTCGATTGAACCCCTACAACCCTCGTAAACTCTTTGCCGTCCTTAAACAATATGATTGTGGGTATATTCATTACGCCAAACCTCGTGGCTATCTCCATTGCATCGTCTATGTTTAATTTTGCTACCTTGCACTTTCCATTATACTCATTACTTATCTCATTCACAACAGGCGCAATCATCTTGCATGGCATGCACCACGTCGCCCAGAAATCTACCAGTACTGGCTTATCTGAGTCTAAAACCTCTTTCTTAAAATTGTCCTTTGTCAATTCCAGCATATTTCCTCCTATAGTTGCACAATGCATTTTGTTGGACAATTTTCAGCGCATAACTTCAGCATTGCCTCGCCATCCACCTTGCTATAATCTAATCTTGATAGATTCTCCTCTACTACAAATGCGCCATTAGAGAGTTTCTCGCAGATTTTACAACCTATACACCCGACCTTGCAAGCGTTTTTTACAAAAACAGTCTTATCTTTGGAAAGACACTTGATGTAGTATTTATCTATATTATTTTCTAATGATAGAATTTTCTTAGGACATGCCTCTATACACTTGCCGCATGATGTACATTTCCCAGGATCCACTATTGGCACACCATCTTCGCCCATATGAATGGCATCAAATGGACACGCCTTTACACAATCTCCAAATCCAAGGCAACCAAAATTACAAAGTTTCTGACCCCCTGCAATCAGAGTCGCAGCAGCGCATGTCCTTACACCAGCATACAAATATTTATCCTTTGCCCTGTTCCCCCCTCCGCATCTTACACGCGCGGCCTTTCTTATTACAGAAGTTTTCTCCGCGCCTAAGATCTCTGCTATCTTACTGTATGTCTCTTCCCCGCCCGGAGGACAACTCGTTAAACTAGCATCCCCTTTTGCAATGGCCTCAGCAAGCCCGGCACAGCCTGCCTTGCCGCAGGCGCCGCAATTTGCGCCAGGCAAAGCGCTAAGTATCTTCTCTATGCGCGGGTCTAGCTCTACCTTAAATATCTTGGAGGCAAAGGCCAATCCAAGTCCAAATACTATCCCCATTGTCGACATTACTATTATAGGTATTAACATACTAAAACCTAAACCCGCTGAACCCCATGAATGCCATGGACATTAAAGACGCTACGATAAATGCTATAGCCATGCCTTTCATAGGACGCGGTATATCGCAAAGTTCAAGCCTCTCGCGTATCCCTGACATAAAAAGTAATACTATTGTAAATCCTACGCCTGCGCAAAAACCCTGTGTCACACAAAATATAAGCGCCTTTACCGCATTATCAGCGCTCTTAAGAAACATCTCGCTATTTAATACTGCCACCCCAAATACAGCACAGTTCGTCGTGATCAGGGCCAGATATATCCCAAACACCCTGTATAATGCAGGGCTGAATTTTTGTATAAACATCTCTATAAGCTGGACAAAACTTGCTATTACAAGGATAAAAGACAAGGTCCTGAGATATTCTATGTGGAATGGCTTTAATAAAAAACTATATACTGCCCAGGTAATGATAGAAGATGCCGTCATTACAAATGTCACAGCCAGCCCCATGTAAAATGCAGGGGCTGTCTTTTTTGAAACGCCTATAAAAGGGCAAAGTCCTAAAAATTTAGAAAGGATAAAATTATTTATAAATATGACACTTATGGCGATCATGAAAAGTTGATTTAATTCCATATCTATGCCTCTGTTACACCTCTGTTACACCTACGCGGTGTAACATCTATCAGTCATGTAGTTCACAATACCTATTAGGACCCCTATTACAAGCAGTGCCCCTGGCGCCAGTATAAATATAAGCGCTGGCTCAAAACTCCTCACAATCACAAGGCCTAAGATAGTCCCATTTCCAAATGCCTCTCTTATTGCAGAGATCAGGACTAGCGCCAATGTAAAACCAATGCCCATGCCAAGACCGTCAAAGATCGACTTTACTACTCCATGCCTTGATGCAAATGCCTCTGCCCTGCCTAAAACAACGCAGTTTACTACAATAAGGGGGACAAATATGCCTAATGATTTTGAAAGCGCAGGGAAATATGCCTTCATGACCAGTTCTACTATAGTAACAAATGTCGCAATTATTACAATAAAACACGGAATCCTTATCTTTTTAGGTATAAAATCTCTTACACTAGAAACGATTACATTTGAGCCCAGCAGCACAAATGTGGCTGCTATACCCATGCCAAATCCATTCACAATGCTCGTCGATACAGCCAAAGTAGGGCACAATCCCAATGCAAGCCTAAACGTAGGATTCTCTATAAAAATACCTTTGTTGAGTTCATGAAAAAACTTTTTCATTTTTTACTGACTCCATACACCCTTGTCTTCGTATACCTATCTATCAAAGGCACCACGGCATTCATAAAAAGTATTGCATATGAAACACCTTCTGGATAACTGCCTCTAAGCCTTATTAAAACTGTCAAGACACCGCATCCTATGCCAAATATAATCTTGCCCTTCCGCGTAAGAGGACATGTCACATAATCAGTCGCCATAAAAAACGCGCCGAGCACTAATCCGCCTGTGAGCAAATGAAAAATAAAATCTCCCCTGAAAAATCCTTCTCCTCCAAATATCCAGGCCAGGACCATGACCGTGCCTATAAAACTCGCAGGTATATGAAAAGATATTATTTTTGTGAAAATCAAAAAAAGCGCGCCGATAATTAGCGCTAATATACAAACCTCTCCTATGCTTCCGCCATGGTTGCCCAGAAAAAGGTCTAAGTAACTAAAGCCCCTGGCGCCCTCTTTAGCCAACGGCGTTGCACTTGAAACAGCATCTATCGCCCATTTCGGATTTTTCCATGTCGTCATATAGACAGGCCATGAGATCTGTAAGAATACCCTTCCAACAAGCGCAGGATTAAATATATTATGGCCAAGCCCGCCAAAGATCTGTTTACCAAGGACAATGCTTACGACGCCTCCCACAATAGGGATCCAGAAAGGAATTTCTGGCGGCATGTTATACGCCAAAAGCAAACCTGTCAATATTGCGCTCCCGTCTAATATAGCCTTTGGATCCCTGTTTCTTAATTTCAAAAAGACTGCCTCACTAATAACGCATGAAATTATAGAAATCAGCATAACCTTTAAACTACATAGGCCAAATATGTAAATACCTGCTATGCCTGCTGGCAAAAGCGAAAGTATGACCAGGTACATGATCTTCCTGGCGCTAAGGGGCGATTTAATATGTGGCGAAGAAGTAACTGTCAGATTATTGCTCGGCATTTAATATCTCCGATCCCTTTTCCCTTATTGATTCAACCACTGCCTTACTTGAAATAGTAGCGCCGGTTATGGCATCTATATCAGAGATGTCTATGTTTTTTACATTCGCTCCCTTAAATTGCTCTGTAAAATAAGGCAAGATCTTCTTTTCTGGCTCTTTCTTTCTCGACAATAATCCCTTTAATGCGCTTTTTAATGTCTTATCTGACAAGATCTCTACTATCTTTGCGCCAAGGCCAGGGGTCTCATTCTGATTGAGTATCCTCGCGCCTGTTATACTGCCATCCCTCTTCATGCCCACCATGGTCTCAATGACACTTGAATATCCATACTTCTTTGCAATAAATACATATCCGCTCGGCCTGTAGTTCTCGTCTTTAAAAACCTTCCAGTATTCCACATCCCCATCTTCCACCTTCTCCAGCCTGTTGCCTACTGACTCAGGCATGGCCTCTTTCAGGGCCTTTGCTTCAGCCATTTTCTTTTGCGCCTCTATCTTAGGACGCGTAACAGTATAAACCTCCGCCAGTATAGCTGCTGCTGCCAGATTCACCAGAAATAAGACTAAAACAAACCTCAATAGGTTATTCATCATTCCGTATACCGTTTCCCGTATTCCGTCGTCCGTTTCCCGTATACCGCAAAAATACGGAATACGGTATACGGAATACGAATCATTTTTTTACCTTGGTCTTTGCCAGCTTTATTAGCTGTACGAGCGGTATCCTTGATGGACATTCATAAGCGCATGCGCCGCACTCAATGCAATCAAGTGGATTATACGACCCTGCTATATCAAACCTGTTATTCTGCACCCCGATACCTATCATGCAGGGCATCAGCCCAGCTGGGCACCCTTCTATACAACGGCCGCATCTTATACAATCAATCTCCTCTTCATTCCCAAATCTTTTATCCAAAACTAAAATGCCTGAAGTGCCTTTTAGTATAGGTGCACCCATGTCAAACTGCGCAACACCTGTCATTGGCCCGCCCATTATGACCTTATACAGATCCTCTGAACTATCAAGACCACAAAATTCTAACAAATCCCTTATGGGCGTGCCTATCTTAACCAGAAGATTATTGGGATTTTTTAAAAAACTCCCTGTAACTGTAATAGTCCGCTCGTAAAGCGGTTTATTAAAATACACTGCCTCATACACGCTAAAGACTGTCTGCACATTACTTACCACGCATCCTATATCAAGAGGAAGCCCCCCAGAAGGCACCTCGCGTTTCAAAAGTGTACTTATGAGCTGTTTTTCCCCTCCCTGTGGATAGCGAGTTTTTAATTTAACTACCTTCACTTTACACCCTACAGACTTTACCTTAAATAAAGCGCTCCCCAGTGCTTCTATTGCATCTACTTTATTCTCCTCAATTCCTACTATTACATCCTGTACACCAAGAGACCTTGCCATTAAATCAATGCCATATATTATCTCCTTTGGCCTTTCAAGCATAAGACGATGATCGCATGTAAGAAAAGGCTCGCACTCAGCGCCATTTATAATAAGTGTATCTATGTTTTTGCCGGGAGGCGGACTGAGTTTTACATGTGTTGGAAATGCAGCGCCGCCCAACCCTACTATGCCTGAATCTTTCACTATTTCTACAATCTCTTTACTGGATAAATCTGAGACATCCCTCACCTCGTTAGAAAATGCCTTTGCATCCTGGCCATCTGATTCAATGGCTACTGCCTTACACCTCCCAATAATAGGGTGCGGCTGGTCTTCTATTGAAACAACCTTGCCTGATATACTGGAATGCAGCCTGCTTGATATAAATCCTTTTGAATTAGCAATAGGCGTGCCTACCTTGACAATATCACCCACCTTGACAACCGGCTCAGAAGGCGCACCTGTATGCTGCGATAGAGGCAATATTACCTTCTTGGGCAAAGAGGATATCTCTATCTTCTTATCCCTGGTTGATTCTTTGAGTTCTGGGGGGTGAATAAAATTCATAGATTACTTTATTATACAAAAATTTGGCTTACTTGACAACTTTTTTACTTCAAGTATACTTGAAGTAAGAGGTGATTTCCATGGGTGTTGGTGATTTTGGACACTGTTGCACAGATTGTCAGATCTACTGGACCTGCGAGACCAAATGGTTTAGAGGCGAGCGCCGCGAAGAAAACATCTGCTGTCCTAACTGCAATCATTATAACGAATGCAAAAAGACATCTAAGAAGAAGAAATAGCCCTGCCTTTTTTAGATCCTTTCGTCAATTTCAAAAGACCTATCAGTGAAAAGATCATGCCTATCGCAATCAATATCCAGAATTTCTGGATATGCTCAGCTATTAAGGAAGTCAAGACCATAAACAAAAGAAATCCCAGATGCATTATTATCTCCACAGAACTAAATATCCTGCCCCTCATGTTCTCTGACATGACTTCATGTAACAGCGTGTTGCACGAAACAGCTATTGGCGATGCGCACAGGCCTATAAGCATGGCAATAAAACCTGCTATAAAAAAACTAGGGCAGAGCTTTAATAAGACAGCAAATAACATAAGAACAACTCCTGTAACCATGAGCCCTGTATTTATCACCCGTTTTTTACAAAACCTGCTCCCAAATCTACCATAGGCTATAGAGCCAAAAAACAATCCGGCCCCGAGGAACATTGCCAAAAATCCCAGGTGTTCTGTTGAAGACCTGAGTGTCTCCTGGATGAAAACTATCATAATAATATAGATAGAACCAACCCCTGCCATGATTAAGGATAAGGTATTTGCTACCATTCTTATATCTTTATGCCCTTTTAGATATAATAACCCTTCCTTTATGTCTCCCATGACCGTCTTTTTTATCAATTTTCTAAACTTCTCTTGCACGCCTGTAACTGGCTTCCTAAATCTCAATACAACGAATGACAACATAAGCGCCGAGATAAAAAATGTGGCTGAGTCCACATAAAACCCGCCCTTTGCCCCTAACCACGCTACTAACAGCCCGCCAAACCCATACCCAACTATTGTAGCAATCATCATAGTAGTAGACGTCAGTGAGTTTGCAAGCAGAAGTCTGTCCTTATGCACAATATCAGGGATTATAGCGAGCTTTGATGACACAAAAAATCTTGTAAAAGAAAAAATTATGAATACAAGTATATAGATAGGCACCATGCTTTTAGAATATGTAATAACAACTGGTATTAAAAAGACCAGCACCCCTCTCATCAAATCAGAAAAGATCATAATATGTTTTCTATTCCATCTATCTACATATATACCGGCTATGGGCCCTATAAGAAAGACAGGGATGATTGTAAAGGACAAAAGTTTTGCGAGCTCTATGGTAGAGCCAGGCGTGCGGCTATATACAAGGCCTATCAGGGCCATCTGATTAAGCCTGTCGCCAAAATTAGATACGATCTGGGAAACCCAGATCAGAGAAAAATCTTTGTCTTTCAATAATTCTCTAAGTCTAGCCATTTAACTGCCTAATGAAGTTTTTAATGGTCCGTCTTCGCCGAGCACTTAACGTGCACGGCTTCGCCGGACACATCAGTCTTTTGTTATTTGATATCAATCTCTTCTTAAGAAAAGCTCTGCCCGAATGAGTCTTTAGATATGATTCAAAACTTTGAGCTAATCCTTTATTTCTCAAAGCTACATAACTTTCTAGCTTCCAAGGAGCATATCTATAAGTATAGCTCTTACCGTTGGAGTTTTGATGTTCATTTAATCTTCTATCTAAATTATTAGTAGAGCCTATATAAAATTTATCAGTATATTTGCAACTCCTCAGTATGTATACAAAATGCATAAATGATAAAATCAGGCGAAGCTGAATACGGTAAGTATTCAGCGAAGACTGATGGAGCCGATGAGAGGATTTGAACCTCCGACCTGAGCTTTACGAAAGCCCTGCTCTGCCATCTGAGCTACATCGGCATAGATAACGAATTATGACTTCTTGCCACTCAATATACTCTCAGTGAATTTAATAGTTTCTTCAGCAGTTTGAATATTTCTTTCTGCTCCCTGCTTTGAAAATTTGCTTTTATAATCTGCCATTTCACGGTATATCAAATCTCTTCATAAGTTGGCTTTCCCTTCCAAAGAGTTATTCCCTTCTTTACCTGTCTATGAAATACGCTGTCTTCTTTTTTTGACGAGACAGATTCTAAAGGATCTTGAATAATAGACTGATATTTTACATCCATAGTCTCATATTTATTGATAATACCCCTTACCTCTTTTTTATATTCTGTTTGAATAAATAAATCTATGTCACTCTTTCCAGTATTAGACCCATCTGCACGACTTCCAAAAAGGACTATCTCACAACAGTACTCTTGAATTTCTCTAACTAATTTCTGAACGTCCAGTAAGTTTTCAAATATTTTGAACTGCCTTAAAACAATGTTATCAGCATTAAGCTTATATAGAAAAAGATTCCCCTTTATTTCTCTCGATAAGATATCTAATTTTAAAAGAAGTCTTAGGGTCTGGTTAGTTGCGCCTTTGCTGCATTTAGCCGCATTAGACACCTCATTAGCAGAAAAGACCCTTCCAGGTTGATTGGAAAGAAATGAAAGTATCTTCAAAGGTACTTGATTATACAAATATTTTTTAATTTTTAAATCGTTCATTATATTATCCTCTTTGTTCATTATAATGAAAGCTCGTTCTGATGTCAAACATTTTTAAAATTTTCTCTCAATTGTTTTAAGGTATATCATTATTCTGCCAAAACTTAAATTTTCTTTAGTTCTGTTTATTTATTACATACGAAACTTGATAAAGATGCAAGTTCTAAATATAGATTATTCTACTGCTAAATAATTAGTTATGCAATTATAAAATTAGGGGGACTCGGGACTATCTAGAAATTAAGTTTATTCACAGCGTCTTTAAGGTGGTCTGGGGAGAGATGGGCATAAATCATTGTTGTTCCGGGGTTTTGATATCGCTGTGGCTGCGGATTACACGCCAGACAAAATCTGTTCTGCTAAATCTGGGTTTAAACTATTGATATAATCAAGGCAATGGGCTGTAAAATGACCTATTTCTTCAAGACGCTCAGCTAATGCTGTATCAATATCTCTTTTTATATCGACAATATCAAATTCCCTAAGATGTTCAGTCATAACGAGTATATCCACATTATCATTCGTAAAGCCTTCTGCTTTCAAAAGCTCTACTTGTTTATCATCCACCGCTATTATAACAATCCTGTTTTCTCTAGAAAGGCTGTCGTAAATACTCCTAAACTCTTCGGTCTTATTCAATACCTCATCAGCCAGAAAAACATAAATATGCCGCATCATTGCTTGCTTGTCAGATAAATCATCAAATTGAAACTTTCTTGCTGTTTTAGGAGTCGCACGAAGAAGAGTTAAGGTTAAAAAGTATATCTCAAGAACTGGCTGGCCAGTTTCTGGCGATTCAACAACTCTTGCAAATTCACTTGCTCCTTCCTGAAACACTGTTTGTATACTTGGGCTGTCAAATGTCATTATTTCTTCACGTTCCCACTCATCTGCAGTTGAGTCGTAGTAAAATCTCCACAAAATAGAATTTCCACCTGGCGCCTCCGCTTCCACAACTAATTCATTGTCTGAAGAGAATGCCAAACCTTTTACAACACCGCCTACATCAAGTGGCGTATCATAGATAAACTCAAGATCAACTTCATGCAATATAAGATAATTGCCGGTTTGCTCACCTGTAAATATATTTCCATTAGGAGAAAAAGCAATATTCGAAGAGGCATCCCCGCCTGTTTCAAAAATACTTATCCCCTTGGAGGGGAAGATATCATCATCACGCTCGTGAAGCATGATATTACCATTTTTCCTTGAAATAAGCAGCCTTGTGCCATCAAGAGAGAACGTAATAGCTGTTACAGGATTTCCTGGATACTCGAAAGTCTCAAATGGTAGCCAACTATCTTCATAAGGACGCTGAAATTCTACTGTTCCATCAGCGCGCCCAACAGCTAATATCTTCCAAGTGGGCGAAAGCTCCGCATGAGTAAAAACTCCGTCAAGTCGTGAGACTACTCTTTCTGCCATGTTGTATATTCCTGTGCCCCCTTCAGAATCAACTGTAACAATAATATGGCCATCGTCTGATACAGCCACTTGTTCGTTGATTTCAGATAAACCTAAGCCGGCTGGCGCTGATAATACTTCAAACTTTATCCAATCTCTATCATCTTTCTCATAAACGACGGTCCCAGCACCTCCTGCTGTAACTAACACTCGGCCATCACCTGAATAAGCCGCATCTCTAAAATCACCCTCTACATTCCAGCTCTGACTCATTTCATAGCTCAGTGCGGTTGCAGGCATCTCTTCTCTCTGAAACTGCTCAAGTGGATAGATGCGGATTTCTCCTTTTCCATCAATAATATTGCCATCAGAGTCAAGAAACACGACTGCTACTGCTACTTCAGTGCCGTCAGGTGAAAATGCAGTATTCATAATAAACTCGTTCTCTTTGGCTGTAATCACTGTTTTCCAGGATCCGCCAGAGTCCATTTGTTGAATTACTAAGCCATCTGTCATATTAAGTTTAAACGTTCCTAAAGGAGTGTTCAAACGCGGCAAAGGCCATAAGTCAGGCCATGCTCCAGGATCTGTTCCAGGAGCAGATATTATCTTCTCTTCCTTGAGTAATTGCGGAGCTCCATCTACTTTTGTCCAATAATACTTCGTGCCACTAGTATTATCTAACGCCATCAGCCTTGCCGTGTCTTCAGAATCAGAATATGTAATACTAAAATTTGACATAGCTAGTCCCAGTGTAAAGTGCAGTGTTTCCCGACGCGCGATCAAAGCTCCATATGCTGCACTCGAACTGTCTTCCGGCGCTTCTTGAAGAAGCAAAAGTTCTTGAGCCTGGAGTTCGTAGATAGAAATAGTCGGCGCATCCGCTTCTTCAGGCATAGCCCCAACAAAAAGCTGTTCACCATTGTCTGACAGTGCTACCTGTGAGGCACATGGGTGAGTGAATTCGTAGATTTCTTTCCAAGCTCCATTTTGTTGCTTATTAAATACTACAACTCGGCTGTCTTTAGTTAGTACTGCTAAATTCTGACTGTCTGAAGAAAATGATGCATCAACAACATTACCAAACCGTTCTTCATAAAATATCCTTTGCCAGTCACCATCTGGCTTCCTATATAATATCTCAAGCGATTCTCCATAGGCACGTTCTAAGACCATCGCGTTCCCATCCGGCGATAACCCAATTACGTCTCCACCTGAAAATTGGCTTTCTACATCGCTCCTTTCCCATGCCCCATCCTGTAACCTAAAAAAGGTCGTACTATCTGCTCTGTATTTAGTTCCATAGGAACTTGTGAAATCTATTGCCGCGATAACCAAGGTCCTGTCATCAGGCAAAAAGGCAAGGTTTGTAATTGCTTCTCCATCAAAGGCATTGAACTCGGCTACCTTTTCCCAATCGTCGTTAGACCTATTATACTGATGAATAACCACCTTTCCGTAACTATCACCACTTGCTAATAGATTTCCTCCATGCGAAAACACCACACTTACTACAGGTACTTCATGAATATACAACATTAGAACGCGACGTTCATTTACATCCACGTCTTTTTCTGGGATTAGTATGGCAATCGAACCAGTAGCGCTACCCACGGCTAACCTCTGCTTATCAGGTGTAGATGGCGTACCCCATTTTGGAGCAAAGGTAGCGGATATCCATTCTATTCCTAGATCAAATCTCTCATCCCAAGTGCCAGTATTATGTACCATAAGCTCGTGATACCCCTCAAATACTGCTATGCTTCCACTATCCGGCGACACTACTATTTCAGTCAGTTCATCCAGATCTGGAGAAAATGAGTCTTTAAGGACATATTCAGTCGAGCGAGCATCTTCTAATTTAACAAACGGCTCAAATGAATCGAGCTGGTAGATTTCTATAGTACCTTCTTGCTGGCCATTTGGGCCATCAATAGTTACTACCAGGACAAATTCAGTTCCGTCTGGAGAAAACGCAGCGCTATTGACCCAATTAGCCTCCTCGTCATGTAAGGTAGTAATAGTCTTCCATGTGCCATTAACATCCATTTGTTCAACTATAGCAGAACCCCAGTTCGTTGGTGTAACACGAGTCTTGCCATCTGGCGCAATCGATTCACCAGCCTCCAGATTACGGTCAGGTTCTAAAAAGAAGCCGCCTTTTAGCTCCCAACCATCAGGCTCTTTTTTAAACTCGAGGATTTTCCTATCTATGTCTTCAGCAAAAATGTTGTCATTTCCACCATACCTCACATTCATGATTGGTTTAGAGTGCCGCAGGACTACTGGAGCAGCTACTATAAGGTGCTCTGGCTGCCTACCATAGTCAGTCTGGGTAACCCACACGCCATCATCCTGACGAGTTAGCGCTAGTTGGCCCCAGGCATCGAGTGCAACATTTAGAACCTCTCCTAATTCATCACGAGCTTGCTGATTATCTAGTGAATTAATTAGTGCAGTAGCTCTGTTTTCCAACTTATTTGGAGCCGTAGCCTCACTAATTTTAACCAGTGTGTTTTCATCCATAAGAAAAGCTTCCAGCCATTCACGACCGTCTTCTTGCTGCAATAACTCATGCAAAAATTCAGCTTCCTTTGTTCCAGGCTGTTGAAAAATATCTCCTATGACAAGACGCCTTGCCTGATCAGCAGTATATTTAGCACCTTCGGGTGGTTCAAATTTATCAAGTTCAAGGAATAACTTTGCTGCAAGAGCTGGGTCTTCGTCCATAAATGATACAAAGAAAGATTGTGGAACTTGACCATATAATTTTGGTTTAAGAAATTCGCCTACGAATAGTTTAGGATGATTTCTAATTAGCTCAAAAGAAATCTCAGGGAAATTCATTTGTAACATTGCAAGCGAAGCTTGTGTCTGGTCAAATATAGCCGAGGTCTCTGCAGGATAACGCTGGGCCATCCATGCTAATGCTTCATAAACAACATTATCAAACTTCATTAGCGCCGCACCTTCTTTGCTCACATAAAAACCTTGTCCTGGTTTCAACTGGTTCATATTAGCAAGCCACGCCTGTATGTTAACACCAGGAGGCCAACCCCTTATAGTTGCCTCGCTCTCAAGTTTATCAAGCCACTGCCATAAGCCCTCTGCTGTCTGCGGCATCTCTTGAAGCAGGTCGTGACTTATAGTTGCATCAGACCATGGTAATAACCTCAATTCATGAAGCAGCTTCACTGGCGGCACCTGCTTTTGCACCAACGTTCTTATTTCAGGCGGCATAGTTGAGTGCATTAAAAGACGAATGGCATTTCCATTTGTCTGCATCCATAACTCTGCAACATTAGGGGTATTTCCAAGCGCCTCGAGGCGCGGCCCTAATCTAGCTCTATCCTCTGGTGTAATACCACCCACATAGTTATCAAGCCACCTACTTCCTTTCATCCGCACCATTTCCACAAATACTGTGTCTTCAGTCGCAACCTGCACCTCGCGTGCTACTTCTTCGTGAAGCACATCTACCTCTGCTACAGTCTCATTCACCACCTGTTCACTCAACACTAATTTAGATGGTTGTGCACGAAGAGGTGCGACATCAGGATGGGCCTTATCAAAATTATCAGACCAGTCCAGAAACCAACGGACTGCCTCTTGCTCAAGGTAAGAACCTTCTTCACAATACCCTGTTACCTGGCCTGGATGCTCTTTTTGTAAATCTCTTAACTCTGCGCGCAACCATGGTTCTCCAGTATAGATCGGCTCAAAAAACCACCACAGTTCTGGCGGCAACATGTCTTCCTGAATGTCAAATGGCCAAAAAGTAGTATGTAAGTGTGCATGATCTACATCATTTTCATTGTTCAGCATAATCTGTAAATTTTTTTCTACTGTATTCCATGGTTTAATTGGTGCATCCACAGCACTCCACTTGTTATAGAGATCGCCAAAAAGTGTAAAGTAACTTCTCTTGGCTATAAGGGGCCAAGGATATTCAGGATCTCCTTCAGGAAACTCTGGACTTCGGTAATGCCATGCACTTTCTAACATCACCCGATAGAGCCGCTCACGGAGTTCTCTTGGAGAAATTCCATAGATCCGCTGGCAATAACCTTCATCTTCCATCACGGTAAACCAGAAGTCATGCTTGGCTTCATGCGTCGCTGCTTCTATTTGAAAACCCCATAGTTTAATAATGTCTCTACCTCCTCTGCCACCACCTGCACCTAACTCTGTAGATGCAATAATAAACTTGGTCCTCTGTAGTTTCTCTATGGCAGTCTCTGTAAAGCCCAGGTAATATGCCAGCTGATGTATGAATTCCTCTGGCGTAGAGGCATCCTCCATGCCAATAGATGGAGGGTCATTAAGCATGCCATCGAAAAACTTCAGCGGCCTGGCCATTAGCCACTCCTTTGCAGTAACTCCTCCTGTATCATCATGAAGATCACCCTCAGCATCAAGTTGTTCAATCTTTTCTGCGGTTTCTCGAACCAATGTAACAGCTTCGCTGCTAAGGCCTTGTTCCAATGCCTCTGCTTCCATTACACGGCCGCAATGACCAAGGCGCTGCCTCAATCTTCCAATGTCTACTTGTAATGGCTCCATTCCCTCAGTATCCCCAAGTTCCTTAGCCAACACTTCTAACAATAATTTCAATACCCCAGCGTCCCATTCATCTGGATAATATCCAATCGCCATGTCTAACATCAGCTTGTTTTGCAGACTTTCTTCTCTTTGTAACCCTGCCTTGTCTACTCGTTCACGGAGCTCGTCTAGAGTTATATAAAGCGCTTTGTCCTTTCCTTCTTGTTCCTCGTGCTCAGCTACCCGTGTAGTCACATCCTCAGCCTGTGTCTTTAATGCCTCTCTTTCAAGATCCAGGGCTTGTGCCTGACGCGCTAATGCCACAAATTTAGCAATGCGATGCGACATTGCCTCTTGAAACCCCTTGTCTCCTAATTCAGCATAATCGGGAAGAGGTTGTGCTTTAAATGCCTCGAGTTCCTCGTGAAACAGACGATACCCTTCTTCATAGTGAGCCAAGCCAGCAACAAGCAGCATGCTTTCCTGCTCAAGAGATGAAATATGATCCATGGATTGAGTTTGTCCTTCTACTCTCACATCCTGTCCTCTGTCAGCCTCTCTTCTAGTCTGAAGCGCCTGGATTTCTGTAACTGCTGATTCAAGCTCCTCAACTGCTGTCCTGCCAGCTTCGCTACCTTCTCCCTGCATGGCATTTGCTGGTTCCTGCCCGGTCTTGACTACAGATATCACAGGGCCTTGTCCTGGAATTCCTTGGTATGGGCCTACCACGTGAACCTTAACGCTAAGAGACTTTTTGACTCTCCTGCTTCCTCTTGCAGCTGCCTTAAGCATTTCTAGATCCCATTGTCCTAGAGCAGACGGTTGATAGGCCTCAACCTCTAATCTGTATTTTTCAGGATCTTTCGATGGTATAGAAATTTCATAGATTCCGGGCTGCGGAAGAGTGTATTCTAATATAGACGGCCCAACAAGTCTTACTTTATACCCATAGTCTCCTTCTGTCTCAGGAATAGTAACATATAAGGTAGCGCCTTCCCAATCAGGATGGCTTTCTTTACCTAAAGATATAGGCTTGCCTTTAAACGGTGTTGGAAGTTTAGTGTTAAAAAGCATAAACTCGTATTCCCATGTTACCTTTAGTTTTTTACTGGGATCTATCTCCCAGCGGCCAGTAGAGGTCTGTGTCCACGGCGGCTCTACAGGATGGAGGATCTCTTGAGTAGTCGTGGCAAAATATTCTGGCGTACGCGAGAGTAGCACAGCCAGGGAGGCTGCTGTGCCAAGCGCACCAAGTATTAATAAAGGATCCCTATCAACATTCCATTTGCCAAGTTGAACTAAAGGTTTTTTTCTGGCCATTTTACGGCCAGGCCTTGCATTAATTTGAATCGGTATCAACTTACCGCCTATGTCCTGCAGGATAACCTTCTGGCCAAACCTTTCTTCAATTACCTCAATAACCTTCACCATCTCCTCGTCTAAAACCCCCATGACAATCAGGCCATCGACAAAACCAAGTAGATCCTGCGTAAGTCTGCTTTCATTTAGCTGACTGAGAAAAGTTTCTGCATTGTTTTGATCCATAGAGAGAACTGTAAAAAACTCTCTCCCTAAGCTAGGTCTCTTTCCTCGCAATCCAAGAGTTTTCAGCGCTGGAGTCAAGCCCTGGGCACCATTCTTACGCAACAATTCATCATAATCACGTTGTGTCCGTTGAAGGCTTAAAACCCCCTGAAACTGAAAATCTTTCCTTCTAGGCACTGACAGCGTTCCATCTATATCCTGCAGGATTAATTTCTGACCATAGCGATCCTCTATTGCCTCAATGATTCTTATTACCTCACTCTCAAAATATCCCCTAAGAATCAATCCATCAACAGAACCAAGTATCTCTTGCGCAGCCTTGCCTTTATCCAGCATTTTGAAAAAACTTTCTAGATCATGATTCCCGATCTCGAGAACAGTAAAAGGCCTTCCTCTCACTTTAAAAGTTAAATCATGCGCGGCCTCAGCAGGCAACAAGGCACTATATTCGTTCTGAATCTCTCGAAGATTTAGATCTTCTTCTGCAGCAGGTGCCTCGGTTTCATCTTCCGCTGGATAAAAATGCTCTCTCCATCCATCATACTGCTGTCTGGCAAGCTCTTCATCATCAATAGAGATAGCAAATAATAGATCAAATAACCCAGCCAGATCCATGCCATGCTCACGAGCATCCTGGACAGCGCGTTTTAAATCAATCTGTTCCTCATAGAGAGGTGCAGTCTCTATTAATCTAGCAACCTCTTCTAATTCAGCACCCCTCTCACCAGCAGCCTTTTTCTTAAACAAACCCTTAATATCTATCCCCATTTGTTCAGCTTCTGGGTAGTCAGAGAGTTCAAAGAGTCTTTCGACAAGGTCATTGAAATCATCTCCTCTATTAAATGCAGTCTTTGTAATCTCTTCTGAAAGGGCATCTGGATCTAACCTGCCTTGCATTAGATCCGCTTGGATTTGGTCAACGTCTTTATCAGGCAAAATAGACTCTAATAAAGATGCTATTTCCTCTTCAATCCCTAAAACCCTTGACCGCTGTAAGGCCAAGGTAATGCGCTCTGGAGTAAGAAATCCCAATAAGAAGCTTTCACGCAGGAGCCTGGCCTGGTCTATAATACTACGAAGCTCGTCGTCAGTCTCCATCTGCGCATGAGTAATCTCATCCTGAAGCGCCAAAAGCTGAATCAAGGGTGAAGCGCGAAGATCGATGAAGATAGTATCTGAGATAGAATCGTATTCTGCTGCCCGGTCTGCACCCAAGGCCAGCACAACATTAGGCCGTGTCTCTTCATCTGGCCATAGCTCATTTAGCATCTGACTAATTATCTCTCTGTGATTATTTAATACCTGAATAAATTCATCCTCTGTCAAACCCCGCCGAAACTCTTTTGGTAAGACCTGTAAACCTTGATACGCTTTCCAAAGAAGAGTATTATTTAATGCCTCCCATATTAGATGATTTCTATCCTCTGTATTAAGACTCGCGATAAGCGCCTGCCTCAGTTCCGGATACCCATCCCATCTCCATGCAGGATCAAAGACAAATAAAGAAGTAGCAGTGGCAATGTCTTGACCAGCTAAATGGCCTAACGGTTCGGCAAGCGACTCTTTTTCCCTGCTCGCCGTCCAACCAGACTTAACTATTTCAGCATTTGTAAAACCTTCTACATCTGCATCTTCAGATTCAACTTTTCCATTTTTATCAATTACTATGTAAATATTATCTGGTTCATGATATATCCAAATATTCCCTTCATTATCTAACTGCATTTGAATATTATTTTCTTTTACCTGCCTCATTAAATCATTGTAATTTGTTCCATATTCTTGCTGCAGAAGTCTTCGTGGTGTAAATCTAATATCTATCCTATCCAGACCCATATCAGTCATAAGGACTTGATTGTTATCGCCATCTCTTATTGTCTCACGTATACTCTCTCCTATAGCTGAAGACAACATGAGACACAAATATCTAGGAACTATTTTCTTCTTGTTGAAATCAAGATGTTTTCTCAGGTGGGATTTATTGGATAAATCTATACCATATGCTGTGCTGTTAAAAAAGAAGGTTACAGCTACAAGCACTGTTATAATCTTCGCATTGAAGAGTTTTCTAAACTTTATCATAATCTGGGTAAAAAAGTGGCCTCTTCCTTCTCCCTAACGGCCTATTTGGCATGCATATATATCCAATATAAAGTATACCCTATAAAAGGGGGTTTTCAAATTATAAGGCGTGGTTAATGGTGGATCCTCGACTCTCCTCCGCATAGGCGAGGATCGCTCGAACAATATAAGTGAGGAAAGTGGTCCCGATTTGGTCTCAGTAGGATTTTTACTCTTGTAACCACTTTTAATTCAAATGGTTACAATTATAAGCTAAGCTTTACGAAAGCCCTGCTCTGCCATCTGAGCTACATCGGCATTGATAATAAGAAGTTAGCCCCTATGCAATCAAGTACTATTATAAGGTAAGTTTTTTAATTACTTCTGCATGCCTTTCGGCTGAAGCGATTATTTGGGCAACCTCTGTTTGAGAAATAAGGCCTACATGATCGTATAAGTTCCTGTTACGTTTGACGCGCATACGATTAAAAAAGTTAATACGATCATGGTGTTGTTCTGGTAAAGCTAATAACATAAATCTCCATACTGTCTTATGGCTCTCTGCAGAAGACGGGCGATAACCTAACTTATACATATAAGCCCTTGAAGCGCTCAAGGCAGCATTATAAGCAATGGTAAAAGCCCAATCCCAGTTATGTGTCATAGAATCCTTAGCAAAACTTAAGTCTCTGTCAGCAACTTCCAGAACATCTTTGATTTCCTCCGAGGAAGCCTGATGAATTTTGATTTTACCTTCTTTTAATAATCCTTGATAAGACATCCGCATTTCCTTTTATGAATATCTTTTCTCCAGAAAGCACTCTTTTTAGAAAGGTATCTTTTTTCTTGATCTTAGTTTTAAATTCGGCGAGGCTCATATGAACAGTATTAATCTCTCTTCCTATTTTTTCTTCTAGTCCTATCAGATGGCGATGGAGCTTCTCTCCATCTATGTCTCCAATAACCAAAAGGTCGATATCGCTCCTCTCCCATTCTTGATTATAGGCTGTAGAGCCATAAACAAAGGCAAGTTGAATATCATTAGGGAAGCTTGATACCTCTTTAAGATAGGAACCCAAGGCTTCTGTTTTATAGATAAGATTCTTAAGGTCTTTATAAAGAGGGCAATGGGTATTTATTTTATAATATAATAAATTTGCCTCTTTCTCTGAGGATACTAATCCGATAGAAGACAACTTTTTCAACTCTTCTCGAACAGAGTTGATATTTTCTTGGATATGCCTCGAGATTTCTCTAACATAGAACTTACTTTTAGGATTTGTAAGTAATAAAGTTAGAAGTTTACGTTTGGTTTTAGATGAAATAATGGCATCTAACATAACATCCTCTATTGAATTGTATTCTTATTCAATTGTATAAGATTATTATTCAAATGTCAATAGTTTCTTTGCAACGAAAGCACTGCTCTGCCAACTGAGCTACATCGGCATGGATTTTGAGATAATTATATACCATTAAGGTGGAGATTGGGGGAAATTAAAATTTTATGCGATGAATGGTGGTGCCGAGACCCAGAATCGAACTGGGGACGCACGGATTTTCAGTCCGTCGCTCTACCGGCTGAGCTACCTCGGCTGGTTTTTCTATCTTCTTTCATTTCAATGAACTACAGAAACTGCCTTTTTGTATGGCGCCTGCTCTTCAGCCTCTGGTGTCCATATGGTGTCCATCCGCTTAGCTAAAACATCCACTGCATGCCTCTTATAATGCGGTGATAAATGTGCATATCTCAAGGTCATGTTAAGTGACTTATGGCCCAATAATTCTCTTACAGTATTCAAATCAATCCCTGACATAACAAGATGCGAAGCAAAGGTATGCCGCAGATCGTGAAACTTAAAATTAATGATACCAGATTTCCTTAGGGCTGTAAAGAAAGATTTTCTGATTTCTCTTCGGTCTGTTGCAAACGGTTTCTGGCTGGTGTCCATGCACGGTACACAATGGTGCATAACCATGCATAACCATACACAAAGAATTTTATCGTAACTTACTGCGGATTATTGTAGTTGCAGTAATTTCAAGAAGTTACGAAAATTTTTGGGATGGCAACCCCATTCAGGTGCGCTAAAAATAGTCTATTTGCAATCCACTTATTATGATACTTAGATAATGCACATACATCTATTTCTATGGCTCCACCAATGCATCGCGTAATAGCCTGCTCTGTCTAAGGAAGGCTTGTCTGGGATTGCGAGGGTCCTTCATAAGGCAAATCTCCTGGGTCAAAAGGCGAGCAATATGCAAGATAAAGGTATCTTTCTTTTGGACCTCTTTTTTATATAGTGGGTGGTCACGGTTTATATAAACAATCGTGCCTTCTGTATAACATTCTAGGCTATCAGCTCCAAGATGGTCAATACAACAACTTACTCCTTGCTGACCTAATTTTAATTTTTTAACCACTGCGGTTGGGTTCAATCTCTTGACCTTTGGTTTCCTTTTTCTTTTTTTCTTTTGAGTGGTTTCTGCTTTTGGTTTTTTATCTTCCTCTGCGGCCTTGTCTTTAGTTGGTTGAACATAGCCAGGCTGGCCTGTCTCAGAGACATCGTTTCCTAAAGGCATTAAACCTTCGGGGCAGAAATCTGGATTAAGCATAAGGGCATTCTTTACCCTGTCAAGCACCTCTGTAAGTGCTCTTTTAGCCCGTTTATTTTCTTTGTAATCCGAAAGCTCCTCCAAGATAGGTTTTATTCTTTCTATAATACGATTCATCACTTCGATAAATATTTTATATTGAGGTGTATCTTTTATAAAACCTGTTCTGTCGCTAGTAATAGGCAGAAAATCCGCATTGACTTCACCTCTTATCCGAGCTATATTTTTAATCCATTTTTCCATGTCAAAAAAATCCTTTGTAATCGTAACCTGTTTAACCTTGCATTCTATGCCAGCATCGGATATATCCTGATCCATCTGGGAACTTATGATTATTTCACCATGGATTATGCCATATTCAGTCCCTTCTAGGAAAGGTATCTTATGGCCGGGAATGATCCTGGCGCTTACTTTATGGCCGTTCAAATAAACAGAGAAATTAGGCGCTTTTATAGGCACAGCTTCAATTATCCGTCTTTCTACATCAGCAATATTAAACTTCTTGGTCAGGCCTTTTAGCGTAACCCTAGTGCCATTTTTTAGACGGCGGTCTATTTCTTCTATCTCTAAGGGTATATGCCATTTGTCCTTAGACTTACTCCATTCCTCCTTATCAAACAAGACATTGGCTTGAAAATCATCCTTCTTCGTCCATAATTCAAAACAGGAGCAAGCTGAAAGTGAGGCAAATTTTCCTATGCCAAATTCACCTATTCTGTCTCTTTCAAATTTTGGGGATTTTGGATTGTCTCTCTTTAGGGTTGAGCCGATATTGAAATATTGCTTCAAACCTTCAATGTCCATCCCTAAGCCATCGTCTTCTACAACAATTTCGCTATCTTTTATAGTGACCTTGACTTCAGCGGCATCAGCGTCATAGGCATTATTAATAAGCTCCCTGATAAGCTCTATAGACTCACCATAAAGCCTTTCACCGATGGTTACTATGTGGCTTTTATCTACAGTTACTTCGAGAGTGTTTCGTTGTTTATCCATACCTACTAAAATTTTAGACTTATGTCTATTATATTAATCTCTTATAGAAAGGTAACTATCTTTTTATATGCTGGCGCTGGGTCCATATGGTGTCTATGTCTGGTACAGAATGGCGCATATTGGTACATAACCATACACACAAAAAATTATTCTAACTTATTGAAAATTATTATAGTTGCAATGATTTCAAGAAGTTACGAAAATTTCCTGATTCATCTTTTCAGTCCGTCGCTCTACCTGCTGAGTTACCTCGGTGATTCATCAGACTTATTTTAGCAAACCCCCTTATTATGTCAATACAATTTAGGGATATTTTGTCAATTTAGCGTTTCTGTCAACGACGTAAACCTCTATATTCTGCATAGAATCCAGGAGTCTCATGCCTTTCTCTATACCCATAACAAAGATCGCTGTAGAGAGGACATCTGCCTTTTCTGCAGAATCAGCCACTACGCTAACACTCATAAGCTCTTCAGGGCTCTTCCCGTCTCTGGGATCTACTATATGGTGCGGCCTTTCATAATCACCTGACGTCGAGACACCCCTGTCTTTTAGATCAAGTTTATAAATAATGTCTTTTTTATATCTCGGGTGACGGATACCTATTCTCCAGCTATCTCTATCTGGCGGACCGGCAATAGCAAACATATTGCCGCCAATATTGATCAATGCATTGTCTATACCATGAGACAGTAAGATATCCTTTACCCTATCAACTGCATAACCCTTTACTATGCCGCCCAAGTCTATTTTTATATCGTTGGATAGGAAACTCACGGATGATTTATCTTCATCCAATATTATCTCTTCATATCTTCCCTTTTTAGTTGGCTCAACTGTTATATCAAAACTCCCGCTGGTTATAGCGCTATAATAAAGTGAACGCCCTATCATATCAAAAAGTTCTCTGCTTATCCTGACCCCCTCTATGCCAGCAAGCCTATTTACTCGTGACACCTCGCTCTCTTCATCAAATTTATTAAAAATCTTCTCGAGACGTTTTATTTCTCCAAGGGCTTCTTTTATTGCCTTTGACGCAACATCTCTCTGAGAACTATAACAAGAGATCTCACAGAATGTATCCATCAAGATCCTTGTCTCTTTGATTAAGCTAGGGCGGGTACAGCTGGAGAGAAAGAATAAAAGAAAGGAATATAAAACTATTTTCAAGTCAAGGAAAATCTGCCTTCGGGCAGAGACTTTTATCTGGCAGATTTTTCGCAGTCCCCCCTGCTTTGTTTTGTTGAGCGAAGCGAAACAAAACAAGGGGGGAAACATATAATTTCCTATGCTATTAAAATAAAAATACTGCTGCTGCCACTACAGTTGACCAGTTGCCAGCAGGATCTATGATCGTAGACTGCGTGGTGTTGCCTGTTTTAACGATCTTATCGCTCATCCTGTATTCTTTTTTCACTTCGTCCCAGTTCTTTGTCTCGTCAAAATCTGGTAGCCCAAGGGTCGAGGCAAGCATCCTAGCAGCAAGCTCTTCAGCATAGTCACCTGCCGTCTCATCTGTCTGGCCATACGCATGGTGTTCGCTCAGATATCCATACATATCCTCTTCAGCTGGAATAGCGCTGCCGACAGACGCAGCTATTAATCTCCTTGGCTCATTTGAGCTGCAGCGCGCCATCACACAAAAGGTTATCATGCCTGGAACAAGTTCTTTTATTCCTTCATTGCGGGACACAATCTTACAGCCAGGAGGAAAGATGCTTGAGACATTTACGATATTGCACTTTTCAATACCAGCCTCTTTAAGCGCAAGCTCATACGAACGAAGCTCTTCTCTATGCGTCCCTACTCCTTTTGTGAAGAAAACCTTGGTAGGGACTAGATTGAATACAGGTTTTTGCATATCTGGCAGCGGTTGCTGAATACTAGTTTGCTGAGCGCCGTTATTATTCATATGTTATTCAGCCTCGCCTGCCCCTGCCTCCAATGCCTCTACAGGGACAAATTCCTCTTCGACCAACACATCTACCCAGCTTGCAATAAGATCGCCGTTCTCATTTGTATAATAACCGACTTCTGCCTCTTCGCCTACTTTGATGTCAGAAAGCTCAATATCCTCAATCCCCCGCCAGAGGATTGTTTCTCCGTCGACAACTGTAAATGTCATGTCTGAGCCTTGCGTGACCTTTACACTTACTGTTCCAGCATCAGCATCTAAAGTAGTTACACCTCCTGTAATTACACCTTCGCCTGCCTCTTCAGTAAGCGCGAGCTCTTCTTCCAATGCCACTTCTTCCTGCGCAAATGTCGGCACTGCTAAAAATAAAATAAAAATCGGCAAAATAAACAACTTAACTAATTCTTTCATGGTCTTTTCCCCCTTTCAAATCTTAGAAAAATTATATCACAAAAAAAAAAAAATTCAATTCTTTTCTGCTTTATCTACTTTAGAAGTTATAAAAATATATTCTAAACTTTCTGGACCGATATTCTTTATATCGTGATTTGTATCTGGTGAAATGTATAAAACAAAATTTTTATCGACCTCTAAAATATTCTCACCACTTATAATTACTTCGCCTCTGCCTTTTGTAACCACTATTATTTCTTCTTTTTCATCAGTAGAATGTTCGCCGATAGTTTCACCTGGCTTAAGCACAACATGCCCAGCCTTAATGCCATATCTTCCGAGCTCTTTGCTAACAAGTCTCTGATATTTTTCTTTGGATTCTAATTTTATTAATTTTACACCGGATACACTACTCATTATAGAGATATGATACTACTAGAATTAAATGTAGGCAAGTAAATGTGAAAATAAAAAAGCTTTTTTAATTTTATTCTAGTAATCCTATACGGTTGATTCTCTCCTTGATGATCTCAAGAAATTGTCCTTGTTTTTCTTTAGCAATACTAGAGGTTTCTATAATTCTTTTCATAACATTAAATTTATTTCCAAATTTTTAACGCTTCTTTTGCCATCATTCCCTATGTCCTGTTTGTCCTGTTTTTGTCGCCTTTAGGCAACATTTTGAATACATTATTTAACCATTACTTTACTTTTTCCATTGCTTTATTGATCCGCTCAAGCGCCTTATCAAGATTAAAATTTCCCCGCTCATCTGCTGTTAAAACGTCAAATAGCTCTGTTTCTATTCGAGATCGCATGTCATTAATCTCAGCATTTGATCGGCCAAGATTAATACGATATTTCGCCAAATCCAAATCTTCTCCATCTTCACCAATCTTTTTCTTAAAAAGCTCAACAACATCTTTATCCGCTAAAATGAAATTATTACGCAGAATAAAATCTAAATCGTAAAAATCGCGCGGAGCAATCTTTTTTCTCAAAGCAGCGGCTCGAAACTTCTCGCTCACAATCTCTTTCAATGACATACAATTCACCGCACCACCATCAAATAAATGTTCTTTGGTAAATGGATGTAAAAACTTATGTTGCACCGATTTTTTCTCTACCGCATCAAGTGGATTAAACCTAAGACCAATCTCAAATTTAATTAACTGATCAGTTGGTTGAAGAACAGACTTATACGCAAAGCAATAAACATATTGCTTAGACTCATTGCGTCCTGCTTTTTCTAAACCTTCGATGCGAAAACCGAGCCTTTTGGCGAACCCTTCAATCTTACCCTTAATCGGCTGTATTGATTTGCGTCGATTGCCTCGAGTCGTTGTGTATTCTGGCAAACGCATGCTGAAATCTAAATCTTCGCTCAAACGATAATAAGAATAATAAATCTTATTAAGACATGTGCCACCTTTAAATATAAGATCCTGTGAAAGCTCATTGATCTTCGATAAAATCAAGGTTAAGTAATAATCCTTCTCGATAAGGGACACACGAAAGCCTGTTCGATTGGCAGTCATATTGATAACATCTGTAAATTGGGCCTTATCTTTGTATATCATTGATGATAACTCTCCATTTCATATTAAGTTTGCCTTTGAACGAACCGGCAAATGAACTTATTGCCGTATCTTCTACGCTTTTGATAATCGGGGTAAGTTCTTTATCGGAATACCCCATTTCTTCCATCAACACGCCAATTCTCTTGCGAGTTTTAATATTGGGGAATTTTGTCACAAAACGAATAAACTTCCTAGCATCGCAACGATCCTTCTTGAGTTCACGCTTGAGAATTTCAAGAGCGCTTTTAATGCCGCCAACCGGTTTATTAAAATAGACCAGATCAAGCAGTGTGCGTTCTAAGGAACTGATTATCACTTCTTGACCCTCAACACTAATCTTCTCAAGACCATACATCCGGCTTTCTGGAACTCTCAAGAAATTGAATATAACACCGCATATTTTTTTATTTCTACGCTGCAATGAGGTGTTCAGGATGTACATTACTTGAAAAAGTTGATCCGTCAAATTGTAGTAGTTATACATCGTTGAATAGCCTATATAATAATTGTTTCGCGGGAAAAATTGTGGCGGAATAAGCATTTCGTTTATACCAGCTCCTCCTTCGCCATATTCAAGGGGTGAAAAAACATATACTCCGCGCTTAATAGTAGAGAAAATGCCTTTCTTTTTCAGCCGATAAACAATTTTATTTCGCTCGATGTCATCAAACTTGAAGAATACATCTAAGTCTTCCTTAGTGATAATACGCTTCTTTTCATACGAAAGGCGCGAAATTACCCTGATTTCTTTCTCTCCAAGACGCTTTCTTTTTTTTGTGCTCATAATGCCCTCTTAAAGGATTATCATTAATTTTATTATAATGATAGAATATCACATTTTCTCTATATGTCAATTAAAATCTACTGCCCTAACCATTATTTATAGTTTTAGATTTATCCTTCTGGGCCTGATGAAAACTGACGTTAGCTGAGATCAGCTGATGTTATATGTGCTTGGGAAATATAGATGATGTTATGCTCTATCGACGGGAAATGTTAAAAAATGGAAGGTCATTCTATTACATTTATATTTTTAATGCCGAAAAGGGCCATAACGGCCTCGATAGTCATTTACCCAATTTACACTACATAATACACTATTTTATATTTTGTAGTGTAAATTCGAGTTTGTCTATTTCTTCGCTTAGCATAGGTAATTCTCTTTTTGATTTTTCCAACATATTTATAATTGCCTGTTTCCATTTCTTTGGCAAAGATTAGAAAAGTGTAAGGGTTATGAGAAAAACCATTTCGACATTTATGATAGTAATTTTTCTATGCCAGAATCCGGCATTTTGTCTTCCAGAAGAAAATTCTACTTCTACATTGAGACCGCCTTCACATTTTAATAAATCAACGGAACAATTTATAATAGAGCAATACAAAAGAGAAGGAAAAAAATCCGTTCCCGCGAAGGGAGAAGAACGGCTGCCTGCTGTCATTGAACTGGGAGCAAACTACTATGCCCTTGATTTGACAGCTAAGTCGCAAAAGTAACACTTTTGCGTCGTTGGGATAGGGGATTGAGCACAAAATGAACTAGATTTTCTGAACTTTTGCGACGTTCAATATGGAATTCCGTAGAAATAGTGCGGAATTTTGTGTTTTAAAAACGCCCTGTTTATAGGTATGAAAAAATTTCCAAAGATTACTCTTGACAAAAAGTAAGAAATATGGTATATTTTAAGTGAGAATAAAAAAGTAAGGAGGTGATGACAAATGCATTCTTCTACTGTTACTTCTAAAGGTCAGACTACTATACCAAAAGAGGTCAGGAGATTTCTACATCTAAAGCCTAATGATAAAGTCGTGTATATCCCTGATGGTAAAAGGGTATTTTTAACATCTATCAACGGCACTATCCTGGATCTGAAAGGGGTCGTTAAACACATGGCCAAGAAACCGATAGACTTTTTCAGGTTACGAGAAGATGTAAAAAAGAAGGTAGCCAAGGAAACGATGGAGGAATAAAAATGACCTTTCTAGATACAAATGTTATATTGCGTTATTTGACTTGGGATGAGCCAAAAAAGGCCAGAAGATGTGAGGATCTCTTTAAAAAGGCAGTCGATGGTAAAGAAGTTCTCTGCATTACGACGCTGGTTATTGCTGAGGTAATCTGGACTTTAGAAAAGGCCTATAAATTACCAAAGAGTGAAATAGTAACACACGTCCAAAGGATATTGAACACCCCCAACATTGAGCTTGATGAAAAGGATATCTTACTTACTGCTATTGGCCTCTATGGGCTGAAAAAGATTGACTTCATCGATGCCTATAATGCTATTTCTATGGAGACAAAGGGGATCGATTCGGTTTATTCTTATGATACTCATTTTGATTTAATCCCACCTTTAACGAGATTAGAACCATGAAAGACGCAGCTTTTATTAATCTTGTGAAAAAGAGAGTTAAGGAAGATAGGGAGCTACTTAACAAGCTGAACAAGAAAGAGCGAAGAAAATTAGATGTCCTCTCGATGAAAGAAAAGGGAGGGATGAACAATGAGAAAGGTAGATGATTATATTAAAGAAAAGATGAAGGAGTATCCGGATTTTAAAGCGCATTACGATTTGATTAAGGAAAAGGCAGCTGTGGTGAAGGAGATTATTGAATACCGAATTCGACATGACTTATCTCAGGCACAACTTGCTAAGGAGATAGGTGTAACTCAACAGTACATCTCCAAAATCGAAGAAGGAGAGTTTTCTAATCTTGATACTATTGAGAACATCCTTCACCATGTTGGATATAGGTTGAAGTTAGAAGTGGTTCCGGTATGAGAAAGAAGAAAGTTAAAACTTATATGGACACACTTATGGCTGATAAAGAATCCGGAGAAAAATTTGATCAGGAATACCAAAATCTCTGTATATCAGAACAGATTGCTATGGCGTGTAAAGATGCACATTACCGCATCTAAGAAAAAGCCATACCCAAAGGCCTTATACTATACCTACCAAAAGTCTCTTAAAACGCAAATAAACGCAGAATAAAGGGTATTTAAATGGTGTATGCCAACGTTTTTGGCAGGGTGTTTAGTTTTGTGTAAGAAGGGCTGGATTCTTGCGGAGTGGTGTCCTAACATAGTGACTTGTAGTTTACATAACGATGTTATGTAAAAGGCCTGAGCGAGCCGAATTCGCGGAAGTAGACTCTCTTGTTTTTTCTTAGGTCGTCTGTTATCTGGGTTAGGATGAATTCTATGATCTCTTTGGATTCTACTTGGGTGAGGAAGAATCTTTTGGCGATTACAAGGGTTAGTTCTTTTTGATTCATTTTGCTGGGAGTTTCTTTTGTTAATAGGCGTCGGCGCGATTATCAGCAGATATCATGAATATGATCTTTTTATGGTCGACGATTTCATAAAAGAATCTATAACCGCCTATTCTGTA
>JAHILY010000087.1 GCA_018896815.1 Candidatus Omnitrophota bacterium
ATCCAAGAGGCTGTCTGTAATAGAAATAATATTTTCATCTAAAATTTTAACATTTTTATTCTGGTTTAATAGATAACCAGCTAATATCCCAATGCCTATGGGGGGACTAATGGGTAAATAACGATAAAAATCTCCCAATTTTTGGCCTTGTGGATTTATTAATATCATAAAGGAACTCTCTATCCCCCCACTCCTAAATTTAAGTAGCCTTTCAAGAATCGGAAGAGCCTTGCTGTAATTCTACCCTTGTGTAGATTCCTATAAAAGCCTGATTCTTCAATGATATATTTGTTATCTCGCATGTGCCTTAGTCTTCTCAAAAAGATATAGTCTGGTTTATAGGCCTTTTTAATCTGTTCTAGAGTTAATCTCTTATCCTTTGATTTTTCCAACCTGATCATTATCCTTACTGATATTGATCGGTCTATTATAAAATAAAACTGGCAATAACCAAAGAAAAGTAAAAGATAAATAAAAATTCCAAGAGAAAAATTAAAAATTTTCGAAAGCCCGATAACAACCCCAGGAGTTATCGCAGGATCAGCCGGAAGCAGAAGCAAGGCATCGCCGGGAATCGAAATATACAAAAGCATATAAAGTGGTAATAAACTATAAAATATCCGCACCAATGCGCGAAATCTGAATTTCATCTTCCAATTATGGAAAATAAAAATATGTAAAATAAAAAACGCGTTGAAACAGATAAAACCAATCACAAATCCTTTAAGCATATAAATACTCCTTTTTTTAATTATGTTCTTTTCACTTTAACAAACAACAAAAATGCGATAAAACCAATGGCTGATATGATAAGTCCAATCAAAAATGACAAGGGCTTATAAATCCACTCGATTTCATGATGCCCTGTTTCTTCTATATGATAACCTCTAAATCCGTCAGCATCAAAAGATTCAACCTTTTTGCCATTGTCATAACATTCCCAGCCAGGAAACCATGAATCAGCCAAAATTAAAATATCACCAGCATTTACATCTACAGCTTTAAACAATTTTAACTCCTTGAAAAATTTAAATAAAATTTATATGCATAGGAGGTTCTGTTTTGGCATCTTCTAAAAAAACTTTTTTTTGTTTTAAATCCCATAAAAATTCATTAACCTTATGCTGCAAGCACAAGCTCCCGCAATCTGTCTGAGGATTAAATTTATCTGAAGAAAGAAAGTCCATAACCTCCCAGTATTTTCTGCTCTTCCAGATCTCTTTAAAAGATTTATCTGCAATATTACCGATATGAAATTTTTTGAATCTTCTATTAAAAAGCATGCCGCATGGAGCAACTAATCCTGAGCCGGAAAACTGCATAATAAAAGGGGGGCCATAACAGCGGGCGTATTTTCTTTTTCCCTTGCTTAAAATCTTCGACCATTTCACTTTTACTAAATAATCGTTTGTTGAATATTTTTCTGCCTCTTTTAGAATATCGACTATTTTAAAATATTCTGTATAATTTATTCTTAAACTATGTTTTTCATCGTCACTGCAGTGTTTTATAATTGCATAATCTACGCCTAAATGTTTACCGAGCTTAACAAAAGGGATAATCTGGTTTTTAAATTCAGGCATTAAAACCATTTGCAAGCCAAGTGTAACACTTAACTCTTTTTCTTTTTTTATTTTTACGCATTTTTTTATAATATCGCAGACTTTATAAAAGCTCCCTTTCTTACACCCCATAATTTGCGCATATCTATCGGGTTCCCCAGCTGAGGCATTAAATCTTAAATATGTTAAGGCGGGTAAAATTTCTTCTAAACGTTCTTCTTTTAAAAGATAACCATTGGTTCCTAAAGCCACATCTAATCCATTCGCCTTGCCCCTGAGTATCGCGTCGTATAGATAAACCGAACAAGTACTTTCTCCATCACTAACAAAGCTTATGGCCTTTACACCAATCTCAGCAGCATCATCTAAAAATCTGAAGATAACATCTTTTGTCATCCTTTTTTCATCATTGGCCTGAAGCTGGCCATAACAATAAATGCACCTATATGTGCATCTTCTCGTCAAGGCGCAATCTATTGTTATGGGCGCAGTCCTTTCACCCCTTAACCGCGCCTCTACTCTATCCTTGTGCCAATTTAATTTATGGCCATCCAGTATCAGTTCAGCCATTAAGGCCTTCTAATTCTTTATACCGACGCTCAGATACAGAATCTTTACTGAATTTATGTTTTTTAACTCTTTCCTTCTTTGTAATATATATATCTGTCATCAACCTAAGGTAATCCTTTGCCACTGGTAAAATTGAAGAAAATCTTGTAGCCTTTGACTTGCCGCTTTTTCTCAATCCGAGCCTATAAGGGGCCTCGGCAAATAGATATCCCCTTTTTACAAGCCTTATTAAAATATCTGCCTGAAAAAAGAAACTCTTACTTCGATAATCAATATCATCTAAAATAGATTTTCTATAAAGAACTGTTCCATTGGTATAATTAAAATAAACTCCAAAGCTGATGTGAAGGACATTCAAACACGCGAATGAGAGGATATTTCTAAATAATGTGCGGGAGCGTTTATTATAGACAAAAGGAATCGCAATATCGACATCTTCCAAGAGTTTTAAATAACGGAATATCTCACCAGGCTCATTTTCATTATCACCTGGCAATGTACAAACTACTTCTCCTTCGGCATTCAAAACCCCGTCCCAAAAACAAGCTCCTATGCCTTGCGGAGCTGCATGATCAATAAGCCTGACTTTCGGACATTCATTCGATATCCTTTCCTTTACTAAATCAGGAGTCCTATCGCTGCTGCCATCATTAATAATAATAAGTTCTCCGTCTATTGTAAAATCGTTAAAACCTTTTAATGTATTATCAATAGCAGATAAGATGTTTTTTTCCTCATTTAACGCTGGCATTATTATACTTAAAAAAGGCCTTTTCATTTTCATCCTTTCATAAGCCCTTTAACACCTGCAACTATATCATTATAATCGGGGTAAAATTCTTTTTCGAGCGCGATAGATGCGGGAGTAGGCGCTTCGGGTAAAGCAATTCTTACTATTGGCGCCTTAAGATATTTAAAAGCTTTTTCAGAAACCCTTGAAGCTATCTCTGCTGCAACGCCACAATTCTTCCAACCAGTATCTGCCACAATTAATCTCCCGGTCTTCTTAACAGATTTTAAAATTAAATCTTCGTCTAATGGAGTCAATGTTCGCAGGTCTATCACCTCGACGCTCACCCCTTGCTTTTGTAAAACCTCTTGTGCCTTCAAGGATTCGAACATCATATAAGAAATCCCCACAAGAGTTATATCCCTGCCGCTTCTGCGCACTACGCCCTTGCCAAATGGCACAGTGTACATATCTTCAGGGACATACCCTACATGCTCATAAAGCCATCTGTGCTCTATGAAAATAACAGGGGTATTACCTTTTATACTCGAAATCAAAAGGCCTTTAACATCATAAGGGGTGGACGGCATTGCAACCCTCAAGCCAGGCACATGCATAAAAAGCGCCTGCAGGCTCTGTGAATGCTGGCTGGCAGAACCCCATCCCCTGCCTATTATAGACCTTATGGTCAGAGGGATTTTGACTGTCCCGCCGAACGTATAACTCCATTTCGCAGCATGATTAACTATCTGGTCCATTGACATTGGTAGAAAATCCATTCTCATATGGATAAAAACCGGCCTCATGCCAGTAATTGCAGCGCCTATGGCAACGCCTGTCATAGCATTTTCCGCGACAGGAATATCAATAACCCTGGATCGCCCGAACCTTTTATGCAGGTCTTTTGTGGTTCCAAATACTCCACCTGCATCATCTACGCCTTCGCCCATTATAAAGACATTACTATCTTCTTCCAACACTTGAGTCAGGGCTTCTCTTATGGCCTCTCTATAGGTAAGACCTCTTAAAGATTCACCTCTCTGTTTGCAATCATTTTCAAATTCTGTTCTATCAGGAAAACTCTTTGTCCATGGCATACAATTAATATACATCCTTTAACAATTCTTCTTTTTTGGGAAAAGGCGAAGACTTGGCAAATGATACTGCTTTTTCGATTTCTTTTCTTAATATTCCCTTCATCTCCTCTATGTCCCGTACTGATAAAATTCCTTCCTTCAAAAGAGAGTTTTTAAATTTCTCTATAGGGCATTTTTTTAACCACTTATCAAGTTCATATTTTGGCCTACAACCTGTTTCAAAATCGCAATCTGGACCCACATGCGCTTTCCATCTATAGGTCATGCACTCAAGTAAGCTCGGGCCTTTGCCATTTCTCACCCTTTTCAGAGCAACCATAGCCGCTTCAAAAACCTTAACCACGTCATTCCCATCTATCCTTAAGCCAGAGATTCCATAAGGCAGGCCTCTCTTATATATATTATCCAAGGCCTGCCTGGCAGACACTGGCGAATTTGTTGCATAAAAATTATTTTCGCAAACAAAAAAAACAGGCAGTTTTTTTAGGGCTGCGAAATTCAGGCTTTCGCTGAATGTGCCTTCATCCACGGCGCCATCTCCAAAAAATACCACGCTTATTCTTTTCTGTTTCTGCATAGCTGAAGACATGGCAGCGCCAACTGCAATAGGTATGCCGCCGCCTACTATTGCAGAGCTGCCCATAAAGCCATTTTTAGTGTCCACCAGGTGCATAGAGCCGCCTTTGCCTTTTGAACAACCCGTAACCCTTCCGTACAGTTCAGCCATCAACTCATCTAAATCTCCACCATTAGCAATATAATGACCATGGCCCCTATGGTTACTAAATACATAATCCGTTTTTTTAAGATTTGCGCACACGCCGGCAGCTATTGCCTCCTGTCCTATACATAGATGCGCAGGACATCTCATCTCCTGATCAGGATATAGCTCGATTATCTTTTCCTCAACCATCCTGATCTTCAGCATGGTTTCAAAAAGGCTGATCAGTATCTTTCTTGGAATCTTTTGCGTTTTCATATAAAATTAACATGCCCTGAATGCTTTTTAAGCTCCCATAGATACCTATTTATTTCATCAAGCCTGCAGATTTCGCGGCACCTATGCGTATCAAGCTTTGTTGCAGACATGTGTAATATATTTTTGCGTCTATCGCTCTTAAGAATATCAGAAAAATTCTTTTCATAAATATTTCCATATATAAACTTTTTATTTCCTAAATATGCGCTGCAGGCATAGACATCGCCTTCTGCATCTATATATGCCCAGAAAGGCAATCCGAGACAATGTCCATAAGGCCTTGCCTTTTTTAACTTTTCCATCGTATGCGATCTGAAGATTATTCTAAAGGTTTTTGTAGCTATTTCTCTAAATCGTTTTTCCAAATATAAAAGTTTAGAGTAGTCAAAATTTTTATCTATGTCGCATAAGCTCAATGGGTGCTTTGAAAATGGTTTTATTATTAAATAATCTACCCCTGCCTTTCTAAGTAATTCAGCTAATTTGACAACCTCGGTTTTATTTTCTGGAATCAATAACATCTGTACGCCAATAGTACAATTTAATCTATGTTTGCGCTTGTATCTTACGGCATTTTTTAAGTTAGAAAGGCTTTTCTCGAAATCCCCCCTTAAACATCTGTGAACCTTTTCATAAGTTCTTGCGGTAGCTGCATTAAAACTTACTCTTATCCATGAAAGATTTTTAAGGCATTTTTTTATTATTGCATCATCCAAAAACACTCCATTAGTGGTAATGGCTGCATCAATCCCTGCCTTATTGGTAAAATCTACTATACGAGCTATGTCTTTATGGAGAAGGGGTTCGCCTTCGCCTGCATACATTATACTTTTTACTCCGCATTTAGCTGCGCTTTTTACAGCCCCTATTAAAACCTTTGTATTCAAGAATTTCGGTTTATATCCCATATAATCCAATCCGCAGAATATACATCGATGATTGCAGGCGCCAGAAGGGGCTATCTCCATATAAATAGGCGCTATCAATTCGCCCTTTTGCCATGCATTCACTCTATCGATATGATACATTAATTTATGGTTGTCTATTCTCAGTTCATCCATAACGGCCTATGCTATTTTAATAACCTTGTAATATTTTTATATACGGCCTCTGGTCTTATATTATGCATACAGTTTTTACTGTATTTACAAACAGTGTTAAAACATGGCATACATTTTAATTTCTTCTCCGGCCTTACTACAATCCCCTTATCAAAAAGAAATACCTCCTTTTCCGAAGTTGGGCCGAACATTGCAATTATCTTCTTTTTTAAGGCTATGGCTATGTGCAGCCCTAATGAATCATTCGTAATAATAAACCTGCAGCTATTAAGCCAATCAATATAACCGGCTATATCATTAAGCGACTGCTGATATGAAATTGAATATTTATCACCTATCAATTTTTCCAATTCCTTCCAATTCTTTTCTGGCCATGCCTTATTTGGCCAGCGTCTTCCAACATGAAAATTAAATCCTATATCAGTTTTCTCTTTGTTTTTTGGCTTATAGCCCAATACATACCCTTGCCCTTCCCACTTTCTATCTACAATTCCATAAAGCATCTCTATCCAGTTCTTTTCCATTTTCCTACGCAAACGAGGGTCTTCAGAATTTGCCACTACTTCGTATGAATGTTCATATGCCTTTGCCGTTCCTTGCTTTACGTCGAATCTAAAGCCATATCTTCTCCACGCAGGTATGGAATCTGTCAAGGCGCACACACCTGGCACTTTCTCTAAATTTATAACTACGTCAAAATGTTCCGATCTAAGCTGCAGGACAGTGGTCAAATCGTAAACCAACAACCTCCTTATAAATGGATTGCCTGCCAAAAGAGGAGTGGCTTCTTTTACGGTGAGCCATGTCACAAAGGCGTCTTTGAATAAATGAAGTATCGCTGTGGTCCTGAAAACATCGCCAAGGCTGACATTGTCAGTAGAAACTCTTCGATCAATAGTCTCTGTAAAGCCCAGTTTAACTATAAGAATTTTTTCTCTCATTCACTCCTCCGTAAAAGCGCCAGGCTGAACTCTTTTCTGGTAAAAGGCCATGGCCCGAATTGCTTCTCAATAACATAATGCTTCGCTAAATAGCGCATGATACCCTGCGCGTAATCTATCCCGAATCGCGAAGCTCCGTAATCTGATGTATCTCGCCTGAGAATAACGATATATGTTACCTCGTTATCCTCAAGATCCTTAATAACACCTTTTTCAAAATCTGGGTTTTTAAACAAAAGAGGTAAAAAGGCGTATTGGTGCATCGGACTCTCTCTTTCAGAAAGAAAATTCAAGGTCAGGCCTTCTGGAAACACTACAAGGGATTCAGATGGATCTGCGTTTTCACGAAGATATGCCAGTAATTGCTTGCATCTATAATAGCCAGGCCGTACTCGCATCGCGCCCTTTGGAGAAGATATTTCCAGGGTGCGATTCTTATACATATAATGCGAAAGGGCTGCCTGGCTTATGATAAATGATGCCGATAGAACCACAAAGCCAAATCTGTAGAAATTTCGCATCTGGATAGTTGTAAATGTTTCAGGGATTATCTTCAGGAAAAAAAAGTAATAACACAACATCCCTGGGACCAAAAGATAAAAACCATTGTGTTCTGCCTTGACAGCAAAAAGCATGCGGGTCATTAACAAGAGTGAAAAGATAGAAAATATCATTAGAAATAAAAATTTCTTCTCAGCGGTTCTTCTATATTTTCGATATGCAAAAATAAAGATCCATGCACAGATAATAGGTGCGCACCGATATTGCATATCGTAAGGAAAAAATTCTCTCTGAAATAAAACGGTAAGACTCATAACAATATAAGCTAATATAATAATAAGAAATGTCTTTTTCATTATCGAAAATTTTCTTATCAGAAACAATGCCCATCCTCCAGCAAAAAATAAAGTACTTATACCTATATAATACAGGATGGACTTTGATATAATAGAGATATTCTTCCAAAAATTGATGGTGCCTAATGTATGGCCCGTAAGAGGCCCTTTTGTGTCTAGATTTATTAAAAAGACATCTTTGTCTATTATGGAGCCCCTTGTAATAATCGCGAAAAGGCCATAAACAAGACTCACAGCAAGAACTGGGAAAAGGCAGCATGTCAATATCATCCTGAATCTTTTTTTGAAACCATTGCCTCTTGGGGAATCAAGGATTATTCCTATAAATATCGCTACAATAAGCATAATGCCTATCTCTATCCTTGTCGCCAGCGTTAATAAAACAAAAAATCCGCAAAGGTATGTGTATGCCTTTTTCTCTTTTGTCAAAATATAGTAATAAAAAAACAAGGTTGTTATTGCAAATAGCATGCTGTAAATTGATGCATAGCTATAGGGAATTATGTAGTTAAAGATACCTGCCTCATAGTGTTGATTAAACGCGAATACAAAAAGAAAGGTCAGAACAGAAAGCGTGGAAAAGATTGGAGCTAAAAAAATACGGGATATTTTATATATGAGAATGCACATCAGCGCTACAGTGAGTATCCCTGCTATAATAAAACTCCTAATATGAACACCAAAGATTACACAAAGAAACGCATTTAAATATGGCGTAAGAGGCCCGAATTCATAAAATATATCTTTATAAAGCATCTTGCCAGAAAGTATGCTCCACGGAACATACAGCTCTCTTCCTGTATCGATAAGGAGACTCCCCCACCTGAGCCATGAGATGTTCAATAAATAAATAAAGGCGCTTGCAATAATCAACGCAGGAATCCGCCCCTTGCACCAATATGCTTTATATCTATCTCCTAACATAGACAATCCTCATTGTTCTTATTTTACTATACTTATGCCAGGGTTGCAAAATAAATAAAGTAATCGGTGAGTTATCAGGAGGTGCTGTCATTCCCGCATCCCTCTTGTCATTCCCGCGAAAGCGGGAATCTAAAAACTCATCGACGACACTACCCACCGCGTAGGTGCGCGGTGCGCACCTACGCGGTGTACACGGTTATAAATGTAACCTGTGAGTTAACACGGGAATGACGAAATTTGGAGGATTACCCCCGATAACTCACCCATTTCAGCGAGAGCACTGAAAAAGTCCAAAAATAGGCAGAGGCCGCTGACCGGAGTTTTAGAGTTTTTCAGCGGCCTCGAATCAGGGATAATATCTCACGGGCTATTTTATTTTGCGGCTCTCTTTCAATTACAAAAAGCGCTTCTTCTCTCGCCTGCTCAAAATTGTTCTGATTAAAATAGATCACTGCCAGGCTCTCATGAGAATAGAGAAAATCATTATCTATCTCCATGCTCCTTTTTAACTCTTTAATTGCCTGTGAGTAGCCTCCTCTATTTAGATAGATATTGGATAGATTATAATGTGGCTGTGGATAATAGTCACCTATCTCGATTGACATTTTGTATTCCCTTATTGCATCATCCTCCCTGCCCGCATCTATATAGGCCATTGCAAGATTATTGCGCAGTCTTGCTGAATCAGGCTTATATCTAATAGTGCTCTCATAAAAAGATATAGGATCGCGCCATTCTTTGTTTCTCTCAGCTGTCCGCCAGATGTAAAAAATAGCCAGGCATGCCACTAACGCAATAGAAATGATCTTAAAACCTTTCTTTTCAAATAACCTCTGAATAAGCCATGCGACTACAACAAAAAATCCAACTGACGGCAAATAAAGCCAGTGTTCATATATAAGGGCATTGATCGGAAAAATATTCGAATTTGGCAGCATCACAATAGAAAACCATAGACTTGAAAAAAGCAAAAACTTATATTTTTTTCTACTCCTTAGCCCCTGGATAAAAGCTGCGCCAAATATTAAAAGGCCTAAGAGGCTCTGGGGCTCGAAAATAGAATATGATAAAGATATGTCCCGTTCCATGTGCAGTCCAAATGGCCATAAAAGCATCTTAAAATACACAGGGAGCGTCTTTAAAAAAGTGCTGAGCCTTACATAAAAAGGCACATAAAAAAATGCCTTGGGCGCATTTTCTGGTATGGTGTGAGTAAAATTCAAGACTGTCATCCTGAGGACGGCATAGATTAAGACGATTATCGCAAAGGGTAATAACTTCTTGTATTCAATCTTCTTATCTCTAAAGAAAATATAGATAATAATCAAAATAGGCGCAATTAAGGCAGATTCCTTTGAAAGAATGCCAAGTAAAAAGACAAGGCAGGATAGAAAAAGATTTTTTTCGAATAACAAGACTGTTAGAAGTATAAACAAGCCTGCCATGGGATCTGCCCTGCCAGATATATAAGTCACTGCCTCTGTCTGGACAGGGTGTATTGCAAAAAATAAGGCGCTGAAAAAGGCTATATTTTTAGAAAAGATATTTCCGAGAAACAAAAACAAAACAATGGCCGCCAGGACGTGGAATAAAATATTAGTGAGGTGATGGCCGGGTAGCCTGTATTGCCATACCAAATAATCTATACCATGGCTTATGGCTTGTAGCGGCCGATAAAAATTACTGCCTTTTCTTGCGCCTTGTATGCTGTTTTGAGTAAATAGCTCAGGCCAGCTGCGCCAGTCTTTCACAGTCTCGTTTTTCAGGATCCAGTCTTCATCATCCCAGATGAATTGATTATGGAGGATGTTGGCGTATGCCAATACTGTAGCAAGAATTATGATAAGGATGTATAGCTTACTAAAATAGCGAGACATTGTTATTCATGCTGTTACATTGTAAAAATTCAAGAGAATAATCCCTTTGCCTTTATTTTCCCTCGGTGTATTCCTCTTTTGTATTTCTGTAATTCATAAAATATGCCTATGCCATACTTTATGCCCCTGATCGGGCTTATCTGAGATGCCTCTTTGAAATATCTCGTCTCTATAGGGACCTCTTTGATCTTAAATCCGTGGCGCACTGCATCTATCAAAATCTCTCCGTCAAACAGGAAGTCATCAGAGTAGTCTTTCCAATTTACAGTCTCAAGAAATCTGCGGCTGTATGCGCGCAGGCCAGTATGATATTCTGAAAGGTTTAAACCCAATACCTTGTTCTCGTATATGGTGGAGAGCCTGTTTGAGATGTACTTATAGAGCGGCATGCCGCCTTTAAGCGCGCCTTTGTTTAAGATCCTGGAACCCAGAACAACGTCTGCCGTACCTTCTCTTATAGGTCTTATCAACCCAGGTATTTCCTTTGCATCATATTGATAATCAGGGTGGAGCATTATGACAATATCAGCTGCTTTACGAAGGGCATCCCTGTAACAGGTCTTTTGGTTAGCGCCGTATCCCTTGTTCTTATCATGCACTATGACCTTGAGGCCAAGACGCCTTGCTATCTCCACTGTATTATCTGTGCTGGAATCATCGCACAGTATAATCTCGCCAACAATGTCCTTGGGTATGTCTTTGTAGGTCTTCTCCAGGGTAAGTCCGGCATTATAGGCAGGCATTACGACTATGACTTTTTCCTCATGCATACACTCTATGCTTCAGGCATCTCATCCTGAGCCTTTTCTTCATAGTCATGAAAGATGTCTTTTGCCTTTATTTGATGCTCTTTCTCAAGGGATTTTATCCTCTGTTCTAACTCGTGCTGCATCTTTAGCATGATCCTCACCACATCTGCTATTGGGTCAGGCAGATTCCCGTGCTCAAAGTCTAAAGCGAGCTTCTGGGCAGTTTTTTTCTCAACGATCCTGCCAGGGATACCGACGACTGTTGCGCCATCCGGGACATCCTTGACAACAACAGAGCCAGACCCTATCCTGGCGCCATTTCCTATGGTAACGGGCCCTAGTATGCAGGCATTTGAGCCTATGGTAACATTCTTTCCTATTGTTGGGTGACGTTTTTCTTTTTCAAGACTGGTTCCGCCCAATACAACGCCTTTATAGAGAAGCGTGTCATCCCCTATCTCTGTTGTCTCGCCTATGACAACGCCCATGCCATGGTCTATAAACACGCGCCTCCCTATCTTTGCGCCAGGGTGGATCTCTATGCCAGTAAGGAACCTCGCGGCATGAGAGATTATCCTGCTGAGCACATAGAGCCTTTTTGTATAGAAAAAATGCGCTGCCCTGTGCATCCATAATGCATGGAGGCCTGGATAGCACAAAAATACCTCCAGGACATTCTTGGCTGCAGGATCTTTTGTCATAGCAGATCTTATGTCTTCTCTGATTCTATCTATGAACATAGCCTTTCTCCGCGTTTACTTAATTGACCAGTCTGGGAGTTTTTTATTGTCTTCATCGACTGGTCATCCTGAAGCCCCCTTCGACTACGCCCAGGGTAAACTCCGGGCTGAAGGATCTCATAAGATCCCTCGTCACTTTGTTCCTCGGGATGAGGGGTCAGGGAAAAACACCCCGACACCTCACTTAATTTTCAATCCATGGTTCGCCGTCAAAAAACATCCACTCAACATCATCAGCTATGCGATTTGCCCGCGCACAACCTGCTGCGCTTGTAATCAATACGAATGCTATAAGCACAAGAATAAGGTACCTCATCTCGCCTCCTTATTTAGGTAAGGTAAAATAAAACTGACTACCTTTGCCTATTTCACTCTTTACCCACATCCTGCCTTTATGCAAGACGACTATATCTTTCGCTATAGGAAGACCCAGGCCTGTGCCTTCTTTTTTTTCAGCTGTCACCCTTGTAAATTTATCAAATATCTTGTCCAGATTTTCCGGAGACACGCCCTCGCCAGTATCAGAGATCTCTACCATGATCTCATTCTCAAGGTTGAGGCTCTTTACTGCTATAGAGCCTCCCTCCGGGCTGTATTTTATTGCATTGCTTACAAGGTTTATAAATACCTGTGTTATCTTATCCATGTCTGCCTTGATATCTGGCATGTCCCTCGCAAGCTCTTTTTTCAGGGTCTGTTTTCTATCCTTTATCATCTTTGTAAAACCAGGAAGATTTTCCTCTATTATCCTGTTCATGTTGATCGAGTCCGCCCTTAGATTCATCTTGCCTGATTCGATCTTTGATATGTCCAGGAGGTCGTTTACAAGCCTGGCCAATCTATTTGCAACGTTTTTAGCTCCATCCAGCATCTCTTTTTGCTCAGACGTGACATCTCCCAGTCCGCCCTTAACTACCAAGTCTACATTACCTTTTATAATAGTCAATGGTGTCCTGAATTCATGCGCCACATTCGCGACAAAGTCAGACTTTATCCTGTCCAGCTCTTTTAGCTTTTTATTGGCTGCCTCCAGCTCTATTTTCTTTGCTGCTACTTCCCTCTGCAATCTTTCTCTTTCCTTGTCTCTCTTGAACGCGCTAAGGGCATTGTGAATAACCAGGGGCAAACCCTGCTCAAAGCCCTTTTGGCGGATCACGTATCCATAGGCGCCCTGCCTCATTGCCTGCGCCCCGAATTCTTCCTGGCCTTTATTGGCCAGCATAATAACTGGCCCCTGAAGTTCTTTGTATTGCAGGCCTGAAAGTATCTCCATGCCATTGGCGCCTGGCAGGTCATATGAAAGCATTATTGCATCGAATCTCTCCTCGTCGATCTTCTTTAATAGCTCTTCTTCCTTTTGCAGCCATGACACCTCATAAGAAACACCCTCTTGATTGGACAGGACATCCTTTATCTTAAGCAGGATCTTTGAGTCAAACTCAATTATCAGTATTTTAATTTTCTCTTGTTCCATATCTTATCCTTTATTCAAAGGCCAATTTTTTTATCTCTGCTATCTTTGCTTCGGCTTCTTCTTCCCCTCTCCTGATAAAATGACTGACAAGATGAAAGTCAATTGAACCTGCCTCGGCATAGACAGGGTGCAGGGAAACGCCTGCCTTCTTGCAGGCCTCTTCAGCCAGGACATACTCCATTGACTGCATGCTTGTCATGATTACGTCAAATATATTTGGCGTAAACACCTTTCTAAAAAATCTTTTTAATGTAACCGCAGCCCTTATGCTAAAGGCGCTGGCGAGCATTATGTTTTCTTCATCCTCCAGCCGCTTTTTAAGCAGCATGTTTCTCTCATGTATATCCTCCGGGCCAGGCAGCACATTTACTGCTATTATCTTTTTTACGCCTTCTTTGGATAGAGCATCCACTGGCACTGGCTCTGAAACACCGCCATCTATTATCACCCTTGTCTTTTCTATCCTTGGCTTAAATATGCCTGGCACAACCATGCTCATGTATACAGCATCCAGGAGCAGGCCCTTTTCTATTACAAGGGTCTCCCGATTTGCCAGGTCATACACTATCATCTTAACAGGTATTTGCAAATCTTCAAATGTTTTTTCTCCAAAAATGCCCTTTAAGAATCTTTTTAATCTATTGCCTGCAAGGATGCCTGATATAGGCATTGTAAAATCTAACAGCCTCATAATATTAAGCCTATGTTTCAGCCTCATGGCAATCTGCTCAATCCTGACTGAAGAAAAGCCAATGCCCCACATGCCAGCGATCAATGCGCCTATGCTTGAACCTGATACAATATCAATGGGTATGCGGCTTCGCTCTAATACCTTTAAGACGCCTATGTGGGCCAAACCAAAGGCAGCGCCGCTGCCTAATGCCAGGCCCAGGAGACTGCCTGACTCTCTTTTAGCAATACATATAAGGGCTCTTGAATAGGCATCTTCAGGCAACCTGATGACCATCGGCATGCCCTTGGTATCAATAGGGGCCTCTGTCATGCCCTGTTCAGGCACGCCTGCCCAGATATCCCTTCTTATTAACCAGGCCATCTCCTCCAGGGAAAGCCTGTCAAAGACATTCAACCTGTGCGCAACCACCTTAAATCTATTGCTTACCTCGCCCAATCCCTTTACAGCCAAATCCTGCAAAAATTCATGGCCCTTCTCAAGGCTATCCCTGGTAGATTCTAAGAAAAAATGGATTGAGTCAGAACAATAAAACATCTCATATGCATTTTCTCCATGATTGGCCAAAAGATCTATGATCACATATTCATAGCCCTGTTTTATTTTATCTATAGACTCCTTATCGACCCGCTCCATGCGCACATTGTCTATATCTATTGAAGAGTCTATCAGGCGCTCCTTATTGCAAACCAATAAAATCCTGGTCTTGGCAATCTTTGCTATTGCTGCTGCAAGATTTATTGCATATTCTGCTTTGCCATTACAGGTAGTATTGCTAAATATAGATATGATTTTAGGAGGTTGTTTTAATTTTTCCATATCCTTTTACATCCAGGGAAACCTATTCCCAAAAAAAGCGCCAGGTCTATGACCTCTGGGTTGTCTACTATCTTCTCTTCCAGGCACATCCTTGCCTCTCTTCTCATTGTCTCTAGCAGCCGATTTCTTACATCTTCAGGCCTTACCATGACCTGGCCTTGGTAAAGCTGAGTCTTAAGCAGCCTTGTTCTTAAATCCTCATTAGCTAGCGTCTGCGGCACCTTCACTCTGTTGCCGAACTTTTCCTCCAGTGTCTTGCCTGCCTTGCATGCCACATCTAAGCCAATATCTTTTAAGAGCTGCAACGGCCCTGCTGGCATGCCAAAATCAAGCATGGCGCTATCTATTTTTCCTGCTGCGATACCTTCCTCTAACATAAACACAGCTTCATTCAGATAAGGAAGCAAGATGCGATTCACAAGAAAGCCCGGGCTGTCCTTGACAATTACAGGTATCCTTCCCATGTCCTGCAAAAAACAAACTACTGTCTTCAGGGTAGATTTGCTTGTAAAACTTCCTGGCACGACCTCTACGAGCTTCATCTTATAGGCAGGGTTAAAAAAATGCGTACCTATAAAACGGTCAGCATGCCTAAGAGACCCTGCGAGCTCCTCAATAGGAAGACATGATGTATTTGTAGTAATAATGCATTCTCTGTCCAATGTCTTTTCAAGCCCTGAGAACAGCTCCTTTTTTATCGAGCCATCCTCTACGACTGATTCTATGACAATGTCCGAAGTATCTGACTGGCCACTGGCATATGATATGCGCCTGAATCTTGATGCTGCCTCTTCATTGGAAAAAATATCTCTTTTTACTGCGTCAGCATATATCTTTTTTATAGCGCCTTTGGCCTTTTTTAAAACAAGTCCGTTTACATCAGTGACAGTAACAGGTATATCTAATCTTGAGCTTACAAGATATGTAATGCCCTTACCCATGATACCTGCGCCTATTATGCCGCAGTTTTTTACAGGCAAGGCCTTGCCTGCGGCGCTATCCAGCCAGGCACGTTTCTTGTACTTACTCATAAGCAAAAAAGAGCCAAGCCCATTCCTTGCATCTTCCTGCAAGACCTTTTTTGCAAAAATCTCCCTTTCCATCCTGTCCAGCTCCCCAGCATACTCAGGACTCAAGGTTCCTGCCGCTTCTTGCCGCCCCCGCCGCGGGGGCGCCCCACTCCCGCGGTGGGGGCGGCAAGAGCTGTTATAACTCGACAGCCTCCTGTAATCAACCTTTTCGGATTCGGGGATCAATCTATCTACGATTTTAAGCTTTACTGCCTCTCTTGGGCTTACGAGCCTGCCGCTATTGATGAGGTCATTGGCGCACCTGAGTCCTGTTTTCCTGGCAAGCCTTCTTGTCCCGCCAAAGCCAGGGCTTATGCCAAGCATTGTCTCTGGCAGCCCTATTTTGATCTTTTTATTTCCTGTTGCCAGTATAGTCCTGCATGAAAGCGCAAGCTCCAGACCGCCGCCGATACATGAGCCGTCTAATACAGCAACTGTCGGCATCTTCAATTGCTCAATCTTATCAAGCAGTTCCTGGCCTTTCTTGCAAAAGAGCTCTGCCTCTTCTTTCGTCTCCAGAGAGACCAGCTCCTTTATATCAGCGCCTGCAAGAAAGATGTCTTTTTTACTGCTTATAAAAAATAGCGCCCTTGTACTAGTGTCCTTGGCAAGAGATTCTATGATGCTGCGCATCTCATCAATATTTTCCGAGGAAAGCAGATTGACCCTTGAGTCACGGTCATTAAATTCTATGATCCCTATATTGTCCTTTTTGTAATAATTCAGCATATTTAGACAGAAAAGAAGCCGATAAAGATTGATCGCGTAGCGCGACTCGGCTTTGCCTTAATTAAGGCACCTTTTTCATAACTTTATCGGCTTCAATTTAATTATACCACATTTTTATAAAAAATCAAGCTATGTGGTCTAGGCGATTGGGCGATTATTATTATTGCCCGATGATCTCTGTCATCTTAAACACAGGCAGGAACATGGCTATTACTATGCCGCCGATTACAACGCCAAGTAAGGCAATAATGAGCGGCTCTATAAGGCTGGTCAATCCGCTTACAGCAGCGTCTACCTGATCGTCATAAAAGTCTGCGATCTTGCCAAGCATCTTCTCTAGCTCGCCTGTCTTCTCCCCCACATCTATCATCCTGACGACCATTGGCGGAAATGCGCCGCTATTGGCAAGGGGGTCAGCTATGTTCTCGCCTTCTTTAATGCTTGTGCGCACATCTGCAAGCGCCTTTTCTATGACTGTATTCCCGGCTGTCTTTCCCACGATCTCAAGCGAGACCAATATCGGCACCCCGCTCTTTGTAAGCGTTGCGAGCGTCCTTGTAAATTTTGCAACAGCAACCTTTCTCATGAGCGGCCCGATAATCGGAAACTTTAAAACAGCCCTGTCAAATAGCAGTTTGCCCTGATTTGTCTTTAAATACCTTCTCAGGGCAAATACAGCCACTGCCAGGGCAGCCACAACATACAAAAACATGTTCCGCAGTGTATCGCTGACAAGAATCAAGATCCTCGTGGGCAATGGCAGTGTCCCGCCGAGTACATCGAATATGCCCTTAAATGTCGGTATGACCTTTAACAACATTACCATCGTTATCAGCATTGCCATGCTCACCACAACAGTAGGATATATCAGACTTGACTTTACCTTTCTCTGCAATATATTTGCCTTTTCTAAATAACTCGCCAGCCTGTCGAGTATATCATCGAGCGCGCCGCTGGACTCTCCTGCCTTCACCATATTGATATAAAGAGGGGAAAATACGTTTGGATGTTTTAAAAGCGCGTCTGAAAAACTAGAACCTGTCTCAATGTCATCCCTGATCGTCCCTATGACCTTTTTAAAGTTTGGTTTTTCTATCTGATCGTGCAGGATGTCCATTGCCTGGACCAGTGGTATGCCGCTGTCAACCATGGTCGCAAGCTGCCTGGAAAATATTACTACGTCCTCAAGCTTTACCTTTTTAGAGAATACACTCAGCCTTCGCTTAGATGTCTCATTTATAGAGATAATCACAAGGCCTTTTTTTCGAAGGGCATCTATCAGGGCGGCCTTGTCAGAATAGTCCTGCGTCCCTGTTATTGTCTTACCCGTGTTCTCTTTTGCAACATATCTAAATGTCGGCATAACAAATTAAAAGATACCACAGAGGACACAGAGATTTTCTTGAATTAAAAATACTCTAAGTCGACTATTTTTTCTCTGTGTTCTCTTATGATGTTAATGTTTTTATCTTATTTTATTTTTTGCTTATAGCTTAAAGCTTACAGCTTAAGGCTTTTTTTAAAACTTTTGGAGTTCACGGAGTTTTTTACAATAAACCATAAACAATAAACTATAAACCAACATTTCTCTGTGTTCTCTGTGGTTTCTTTTACTCCTCGCTTGTTACTCGCAATACCTCTTCCTTCGTGGTAACGCCCTTCTCGTACTTCTCCATGGCATCCTGGCGCAGGGTCTTCATGCCTTTTGAGATC
>JAHILY010000088.1 GCA_018896815.1 Candidatus Omnitrophota bacterium
AGGCTATTTGTTTGTTCAAAGAGCGGTATGAAGGTATGAGCCAGGTGTATCAGCAGGGTGTAGCTAACGAAAGATTCATGGAATTAGTAGACTATAGCCTGAGGACTCACGATGCCACCTACCGGAAACTCGCCGAGCGAGGCAATTAAATGAGGGGTCGGGGAGTTTCCCGACCCCTCATCCTGAGGAGCGGAGCGACGAAGGATCTCATGAGATCCTTCAGCCCTTCGGGCTTCAGGATGAGCCCTCGGCGAAGAATAGAGAAAAAACTCCCCGAGGGCTCAATTAAATACCTTAGTTCAGAACAGATACTCGCAATTCATGAGGCGCTCATTAAGCGTTACGGTGAGGCTTTGGATAATCTAAAGAAGAATAGTCCTATATAATAATCTTTCTATAATTTATTTCTTTAAATAAGCAGCCCTGCAAGAAATAACGGCCGCCGTATGTTTTTCATGCCATAGCCATCAGCAAAAATAATCTTTGTTTTAACATTCATACCTTTAAATTGGCTTCTCCCTTTACTTTTGCCGCCAACTTCAAAGATGATGTCTTGAAAATCACGAATAAAATAATCCGGTGTTTTCTGGCCACGCATAGACTTAAGATAAAAAACTTCTTTGCCCAGGGCTTTGAGCGCCCCCACAAAAAAATCCTCTCGTAAACCACCAATAGCTTCATCAAGCGGTTTATATAGAAGACGATACGGCAAGGCCATGATAACCTTTGGCTCCTTCATTACATTGCTGCCCATTGGAAAGACCTGATGTAAAATAAAGGCTCGTTCTAAAAGCGTAATATACTGCTCGGCTTTATACTTTGTGATGTGGATATTTCGCGCCACTGAGGAATAATTAATCCTGTCCACACCTGAAAGCCCGATAAAACGAACTAGCTGTTCGATCTTATCCAGTTCATCAGTCAAAAGTCTTGCGATATGAGGAATATCTTTATGGATAATTGTTTTAAGAATATTCTTTAAAAGCACTAAGGGTTGAGGCTCCTCTAAAGCAAATGGCATAAGAGCGCCCTGAATATATGATGAAAAATGCTCTCCTGCTCTAAAAACATTATCAGGGACATTTTTCTCCACAATATCCCTAAGAGTCAAGATTTCAAACTCCTGTCCATATTTAAACCACGCGTATTCCCGCAATGAAAAAGGATAAAGAGTTTTAAGCACAGCGCGCCGCGACAAATCATATCCTGATTTATGCATTCCCAGCGCCGTGGAACTGGTGAAAATCACCTTGACATCTAAAAGATCATAAATTTTTTTGAGGTCAGCCTCAAAACGGTGATAAATATGCACCTCATCTAACAGGAATAACCTAATCCGCATTGTTTCATATAAAGTCTTGACAAGATCAAAAAGATCCCCCTCCATAGTGTCCAGTGATACATAAAAAGATTCTTTATTTGCCAGTGCCAATTGTTTAAGTATAATTGTCTTGCCCGCGCCGCGCGGTCCAACAATTCCAATAAAATGAGACCCTGTATCATTGACAATCTTATCGTAAAGCTCGCGCCTTTTATTATATTTCCGGCCATCTTCCCTGGTCATACGATCAAACTCGAGTAATTGATTAATATTCATCATATCCTTTGTGATCTATGTTTTACTATTATAAGTATATCACAAATATACATTTTGTCAAATTGTTTTACATAATGCCTATCATAACGAAACTAGACTTAATTCAATGCTACAATTATGCCTACTCCTATTGCTATGCGGGAGAAGATTTCTACATGTGTTGTCTTTTAATAGCTGGCCTGGCGTGGCCCAGTATAGGAATTTGTCGTCGGAAGGGACTGTTTTGATGCTTTTTGGCTTTTTGGTGGATTTCGCAGAATTTTTGGAAAGCTCTGGCGGCTTATTAACGCAATTTCTTTAGGAGTTTCGTAGAAAGATCGAAGTTTAAGGATGAGGAACAATTGTTAAAATCATAATCTTACCTTTTGGGGAACCATAGCAGAAGAAGATTCTATAAGCAGCTGGCGTATGTTGTTCTGCGTATGCTTCAAAGACTTTTTCACCGTTAGGACCTTTGAGTGAAGAGTAAGGATGTGTTTGTAAACTAGGATGCCTGGGATTCTGACGTAAGTTTTTAAGAGCTTTCTTGACAGCTTTATATCGTTTGGCTAAGCCTCTATTTTCTTTGATATCTTTTAACTTAGCCCCTGCTTCCTTAGAAAAATGTAATTCAAATGTCATAATTCTTTAAAAAATTTATCTAAGTTTTTGACTTTTGTAACCCTGCCTTCTTTTATGTCTCGCATTCCCCGCTGTATGCTTTTTAATACCTCGGGGTCATGGTGTACCCATAATTCTTTGCTGGGGATGTTTGTCATGGGTCTTAATAGGATATCTCCTTCATCGCCTAAGAAGATCTTGAAGGCATCGACTTCCATATGGTTCAATGGTATTTCTTTCATGAGTTTATCTCTTAAGGTTATTCGATTTTTAGAGTCTAAGGAGCTGGTGCCTATCGATCTAAATTTCTCATTTGCGATTCGTGCGGTTTCTTCGCGTGTATTCATGTCTCTCACCTCCATAATAAAGTATATACTATTGTGGGAAGTTTGTCAAGTGGGAAATCCCACTCGAATTATTCGTGAATTATTGGGATTTTAGCTTTCTCAGGTAGTCTGAGAAAAATGCGTATAGGCTGATTAATAAAAATGATAATAGTCCGGCTACAAGTATTTTTCTGGGGGTCTGCCTTGATTGTCTGGCGCCTCGGACAGCGGGGTCTAAGACCTTTACCATAGGCTTATTTGGCGTGATATCCAGCTCTGTATTAATCTTATCAAGGTTCTTAACTACAAAATTCGCGATTCTCCCTGTAAGGACAGGATCTGTCCCTTTTACATTTATTGCAGATGAGCCTTTCATCTCAGTGGTGCTCATACTATATCGAAACTTTGGTATCTTGCTAAGATTAAACTGTTCGTTAATATCTGTTGACATGCGCCTGCTGTTAAGAAGCGGGACAATGGTATCTGTCGAGCTCCCTCCTGAAAGGCCGGAAAGGCCCAAAAGACTTCCTAAGGCGCCGCCTGTTGATGTCGCGCCCCCTACTGAAAGAAGCGTCACTGTTGAAACATAAGTAACAGGCATAAATGAAGAAAAAAATGCTGTTAGAAACATAGAAATAACCATAACCAACGCTATCCTCTTCCACCACTTTTTGTACATATTTATGTAATAGAGGATGTTGAAATCGTAGTCCATATTATCTCCTTGGTCGAGCGTTTGGCTCTTAGCTCATAGCTGATAGTTCATAAATTTCTTTTGATTGAATTTATTAAGCCTGATAACATTTTTCCTATTTCATCAGCAAAACCTTTAGTATCATTAAGTTGTTTCTCGGTAATCCAATCGTTTTTTTGAAAAATTATTAGCAAGGTGACTGTTTCAAACAAAGAGCCACGGGCAATGTAAAGAAATTTCACAAATTCTTTTTTTGAATAACGACCTTTGCCCTCAGCAATATTTAATGCTACTGAGGTCGAACATGCTTCTAATTGTTCTATCAACCGATAATGTTTCCTATTAGCCTCTACTTTATCAGTAAGATCAATAATAAGTTTTGTAAAATCTACTGCCTTTTGCCAAACATCTAATTCTTCGAAGCTGAATTTCATATCCTCACTTGGGACGCATATTTAGTTCTTAGCTCATAGCTGATAGCTCTTAGAAATTCCTATGAGCTATGAACTATGAACTAGACCCTCTAAGCTAAAACTAATCCAGCGCTGCTATGATGCCTACGCCCACTGCGACACGCGCCAAGATCTCCACTGTATCGCGCAGGAGCTGGCCTGGCGGGGTCCAGTATTTAAATTCCTGCGGCGCTACTATTGTGTCGCCTCGCATTATGCTTTTGGACATCATGAATTTGCTCAATGCCTCTCCATCGGCCTTTATGACATATATGCCGGCCTTGTCAGCGTGTTTTGTAAGCCCTCCTGTCTTTCTTATGTAGTATTCTATCCCCTTGCCCGGCTCAAAGGATATTGACGCCGGATTATTGACACTGCCCATTACAGTAATGGCAGATGGAGTCTGCGGCACCCTGAGCGCGTCACCATCCTCAAGCAATATGTCGTATTTAGTGTCTTTCAACTGCGCAAGAGGCGCGAGTTTTATTACCATGCGGCCTTCTATATCTATGACCTGTATATATTCAAGCATCTCTCTCCTCATCTGGAAAGACTCGGATATTTTGCCTGAATCAGAACTGGCGCCTCTTCTCAAAAGCAGAGACTGTTGTTCCTCAAGAAGCGCCTTGTTTTCCCTTGCTATAAAATGTCTTCTCATCTTTTCCTGCGTCTCTCTTATGGATTTTCTTGTGAACACTGTACCGTCCAGAAAAGCGTCTTCTGTAAAACCTCCTGCCCTTTCTATAACAGAACTCAGCCTCTCACCTTCTCTTATGGAATAGGTCCCTGGATACCTGACCTCGCCGTTTAGAGTAACTATCCTTCTTTGCGTGAGCCTTGGCTCTGACTTTATGGAAACAGCATCTCCTGCGCGAAGAATAATATCTTTGTCCACCGCTATATCAACGTCAGATATGCGCCTTACCCCTACCTCTCTTATAACAGGCTGTTCTCCTGGCATAATATGAAAAAGTTCAGCCCCTCTTATGACCTCACCAGGCCTTACCCCTCCTGCCCTGAAAATAAGATCCGATACCTTCATGCCTGGCGTAAGTTCGTATTTTCCCGGACGGTTGACAGCGCCGTATATCTCAGAGAATGAAGGAGGCTTGACTTCTGACTCTGAATAGACAAGCAGGATATCCCATTCATTCAGGCCTAAGTCTTCTGATTCTGAACCCATTATCATGTCATTAAGATTTACGGGTATGATCTCCCTGGTCCTGTTCGCAGTTACCCTGGCTATCTCTGCCCTGTAAAGATATGTGCCTGGCAAGAATCCCTTTGCCCTTTCTATAAGGCCGCTTACTTTCATGTCTTTTGAAAACGCGTAGTCACCAGGGCGCTCAACATTGCCTATCACGGATACAAAGTCATGCTTTAATCTTACTACAGGAGAGACAATTACCATGTCGCCATTCTGCATATTGATATCTTCCATGGAAAATTTCCCGATATCAGAACGTTTCAATTCTATATCCAGCATCACTCTTTTTTCATTATTATGTATACGCTCGACCTGCAGGCGCTGAAGGTCTCCTGTAGGAGTAATGCCTCCCGCGAAACTCAATAAATCCTGCAGAGATATCTCGCTTTTTGTCTCGTATATGGCGGGGCGTTTTACATTACCGGCTATTGCCACTACATCGCCTACTGTCTGGACAAAGATAGTATCGCCTGACTGGACCCTTGAAGGCCTTATCATTTCTCCTTTCAGGAGAAACGGATAAAGGTCTATTGTCTCTTTTTTGCCGTCAGCATGCATAAGGCTGATCTTTCTGAGTGTGCCAAGCTTGGTCAGGCCTCCTGCTTCATAGAGCGCCTGGAAAATAGTGGCCTGTGAATTCATATTATAAGAACCAGGCCTTTTTACCTCACCCATCACGTATACCTGGATATCGCGTAGTTTCCCCATTGAAAGATCCATGTTAAAATTAGTGTAATGGCGATTCAGGGTTTTTTTGATGCGTTCTTCCGCATCTTTTATCTTAAGTCCCCAGAGATAAAGCGGCCCTGCCTTTGGCAGCATGATCTTTCCCTCGCGGTCCACATCCGCTGGAAAGGTCTCCTGGACACTGCCCCATATATTGATAATCAAAGTGTCTCCGGGCCCAACCACATAGTCCGGGCCCACAGGCACCACAGCTGTCTCAGCGCTGGCCCTGGAAAGTTTAGGCATGTCAGCGCCGCTTTTATTAAAAGCTGCGCCTATCATACCAAGGGCGCCCAATGCCTGGCTGGCCTGACTCAGGCTCAAGGCCTCTTCGTCCCCTGCCTTTTTATATTCTTCCTGAGACACAAAAAGGTCATAACCAAACTGCTTCAGCTCCTTTGAAATACCAAAAGGTATAGACTTGGAAAAACTCGACTCTATTACAGAAGCATCCTCGGAAATGACCATGCTCTCTCGCATCATCTTTTTGTCCTCTATAACGTCTCCTTCTGCGAAAAAGCTGTGTCCGTCATAAGGACAGGTGAGTTTCTGGCGAAGTTCATATTCTTTCATGGGAGAATCCAGCAATCCAAATCCAGCATCGTCTCTTTCTTTATCCCTGGCTGACTCGTCTATCAATCTCTGCATCTCCTCTATCTTCTTTTGGTCATTGAACATGCTGTACGAGGCCTTATCGCGCATCTTGTCTTTTAAAAGGAGATTCTTTGCTTTTGTATCGTCCTTAGCGTCCTTTTTGTCTTTGGGCGCCTCGTAATGCACCCAGTGAGAATGAGGGCTTTCTTTACCCGGGACATAGTAAAATTCCATGCCGCAGCGCGGACAGCGCGGCTTTTTATATATTACAGGTTTATAGTCAAGTGATTCATCAGTCCAGTTTTCATCTTCACTGCTGTCAAATCTGTAATCTTTGGTCTCGCTGGACAATAGTGACGGCGGGAAGACAGTCGTCACTAAAAATATTAGTGCTAAAGCCAGGTTGATGCTGAAGAATTTCTTTAACATAACATCTCCTCTTTGATTCCCGCTTTCGCGGGAATGACGACACATTCTAAAACGCTTATACCAAGTTTTGTCATTCCCGCGAAAGCGGGAATCTAAAACTTTCTCTTTATCTCTACGCCTATTATATGATTTCTCGCGCTATCTGCGGTGTTATTATAATTATCAATGTCTTCAAATTCGTAAAAGACATTGACTTCTACATTCTGCATATTATACATCTTTAATGCGTCAAATGCACCAAATTCTACCCTTAATTCATTTATTGTCTCTACGTTTGCATTGCCCAAGCCGCGGCGCTGGTGGCTGAAGGTGGTATTCATCTTATACTCGTTAGGCATGTTGAATATGGCTGTAAACGCGATCTCTTCTGAATCATTGCCTATCCGATGCCCTATAAAATTTCCTTTATGCGTATACCCGGAGCCGTATTTAAAATGCGTGTACCAGATACTGTTGAGTTTCGCGAATTCTATTTTACCATCAAAACCTGGAATCTTAAACACATCTGTAAAATACGCGCCAAATATAGAAGCAAGGTTTGTCGGTACGTTTCCTGCCTCGTCTTCACCGCCCCATTCTGTATATAGCTTTATGCCTGTTGCTATCGGCAGGAATCTATCTACACGCCTTATGAATAACTGCAGATCCCCTGATATTATGTGGTTCTCGGTCTCTGTCCCTCCTCCTGCAGCGCTGAATACTAAAGATGCTGAGCTCCAGTAATTGGCAAAACCTAATTTCTTCACACCCTCTCCGCCGTGCATTAGGATATGGCCGAACCCGAATTTTAAAAAACCTATTGGCGTATAATCCAGCCTCCATCCGGTAATAAAGGCATTTGGTATGGTCCTTTTATCCTCAAGCCTTGATACAAAAAACTGCGCGTTAAACCTGCCAAGCTTTTTAAGGAGAAAAGGAAGCCTGAAAGGGTAGATATTGTTCCATCTGATAACGTCCAGCGGAAACGCGTTGTCTGTCATAAGGAGCGCCCCGTTAAAGCCAGGCCCCCACCACATCGAGGTGCGGCCCAGAGAAAGCTCCATGTTAAAAGCAGGGTGGGCCAGCCTTATGCCGCCCTGTTCAATCGTCGCGTCTGTATCATCCGTCGAATACCTGAGGCCCGGCGTAAGGGATATCGCGAAAAAATTCGCGGCCTTTGCCCACAGTCTTAATTTTGCCCTGATATTAAACCCGTCTTTTAATTCCCAGCCGTCTTTATTTTCAAAGAGCCTTGAATCCGAATCTAACTTGCTGTAGACTTTTTCGACATTGAGTTCAGGGCTTTTTAAGATGTATTGCCTGGGCCCGCCGTCCCTGATGGAAGCGACCTCAACACCTATAGTAACAAGCTCTTCTCTGAATTCTTCTATCAGATTATCAATGAGCGTCTCTAAATACTCTTGTTCACCCCAGCTAAAATCAAGTTCATATTCACTGGATTTTTCAATAACGGCCTTGATCATATGCGCCATCTTTATCCGCGAGACTGGCCTTATGCCAATATCAGCTATATCAGCAAGGTCAAGAATGGCAAGTTTTTCTATAGCATCATAAGACCAGTGCCTGAGAGGCACGTCTACTGATGGATGCGCATAAGCATCGGACAAAATAAAAAAAACTATGGTAAATATTAAAAAAAAATATTTTTTCAATGTATACATCTTTTAAAACTACAAAGGTTACTTTCCGTTTTTTCGCAAAAGTTGTTTGGCAGATACGTGGACTACTTTGCCATTTTTCCATATAGCAAGGGGGCGGCCTGTTTCCGCGTGCCGCTTTACAACCTCGCGCACTGCTTCTTTCAGCGCCTTAAATGCCTTATCTTGGAGCGAAAGTCTCTTTTTCATATTATGCCTCTCGTGACAGTATGATATAAATTTTTATCTATAATTAAACTTTTGCCGTCTTTTTCTTCAGCGATCAATTGCGGCACATCTCCTGCGTTGTCAAAAAACATCCACGTGTCAAATAGCGGCCTGTAAAATCTAAAAAAGTTCTGAATACTCCGGCCGAAACGCCGTCTTACATCCTCTGCCGGAACATCATGCCCGCCATCGGCAACCCTGCCTTTTATCCTTGCCAACGCCAAATTAGGAGAAGGAATCCACAAAAAGAAAAGATGCAGGCTATAGCCTTTTCTCTTTAGCGCTTTTAAGAAATCGATATAAGCCTTGCCGGCTAAAGTTGTCTCAAAGGCAAAATCAATGCCTTTACCTGCCATGTCTTGAATCTGCTCAAGGACAAGCCGTCCGGCCTTCATGGCCGCGATACGTGGAGAAAACGGGGACAACCCCTGCGCGATAAGATCCGCATTGACAAAATTCTGGCACTTTGCATACTGCGGTAAAAATTTCTTGGCAAAAGTAGTTTTACCTGAACCGTTAGGCCCCGCTATTATATAGACGTTTTTGCTTTTCATATTAACACTCGAACCACTTTATCGTCTCTCTCAGTCCTTCTTCCAGCTCTATAGACGGTTTCCATTTGAGAAGTTTTTTTGCTTTTGTTATATCTGGCTGTCGCACCTTAGGATCATCCGCAGGAAGCGGTTTGTAAACGATCTTGCTTTTGCTTTTTGTGAGTTTCAATATTATCTTTGCCAGCTCCATGACAGTAAATTCCTTGGGGTTCCCGATATTTACAGGCTCATGAATATCTGACTGGCTCAATAAATAAAGGCCTTCTATTAAATCAGAGACAAAACAAAAACTCCTTGTCTGACTGCCTTTGCCATACACAGTAATTGGTTCATCCTTCAATGCCTGGCTTATAAAATTAGGGATTGCGCGGCCGTCATTTCTTCTCATTTTTTTTCCGTACGTATTGAATATCCTGACTATACGCGTATCAAGTCCATGCGTTTTATGATAGGCCATTGTTATTGCCTCGGCAAAACGCTTGGCCTCGTCGTACACTCCGCGAGGCCCTATGCAATTCACATGGCCATAATAAGACTCTGGCTGAGGGTGGATCTTTGGATCTCCATATATCTCTGACGTGGATGCGAGCAGGAATTTTGCCTTTTTTTCTTTGGCAATACCAAGCGCATTATGAGTGCCCAAGGAGCCTACCTTCAAGGTCTGTATGGGATAATTCAGATAATCAACAGGGCTTGCAGGCGAGGCAAAATGCAGCACAATGTCTATCTCTCCGTCAATATCAATATATTTCGAGACATCGTGATTTATGAATTTGAAATTCGGATTTTTATTCAGATGTGCAATATTCGAAAGTGCGCCTGTTATAAGATTATCCATGCAGATAACCCTATAACCTTCCTTTAAAAACCGCTCACACAGATGTGAGCCCAAAAATCCCGCACCACCAGTAATTAATGCTGTCTTCGACATATCTGCAGGCTATGTGCCATATTAGGTTATAGAGTAAGATATTATTATAGAGAAATTCTTAAGGAAGGTCAATATAATTTATTATATGTGCCGGTGGCAGGCCCTGTTAACTTTAAACAACTCCATTAACCTCTTTTGAGCACAGGAGCTTATTTTGGAATTTGGGATTTTCTGTGCCCATGCCTTTGCCTTTTTGAAACTAAACGATTTAGGGAAATATAATTCCGGAAAATAGCCGAATCGCTTCCCCTTGCATGCTGAGAGATATAAACTGTCGACCAGGGCCTTTTCAGGCCCTGCTATAAAAAATGAACCTTTGCCTTCATACCAATCGAATCCATCAAAAAATAAAGGCGCTATCCTGTGAACTGAAAAAGTTCCTATCCTTGTCCTGATTACTCTCGTATGGCCAGTTGAGGCAAGAGTGATTTCCTGAGGGATCTGTTCTATTATACCGTGTAGATGCAGTGCGCTTATGAAAGAGACATAGGCACGTTGACGTGGAAAAAGATACGGGATAACCGTGTTCGGACTTAAACGTTCATTGCCGGCCTCTGCCCAGATACCCCGATATATCTTGAAAATCAAACCTTGTTTTTCAAGAAAATTAAGCGCCTGGACCACGTTTGACTGAGATTTTCCGGAAAGGACTGTTAATTCATGCGTCGTAAAAATAGGCCGGTGCAACTGATTGATATATGATAAAATAGATTGCCTTGGCATATTACCCCTCTAACTCGCTGATAAAATCAGACACCTTCAATTTTATCTCATCCCACGAAGACGATAAATTGTATACGGCCTGATCTTCTGTCGATAAATAAGAAAGTACGGTATCATGAAACTGCCTGAAACTGACCTCAAAGACATTTTCGTATGCCTTGTTTCGCCTGGCACGACTTATCTCGATCTCTTTTATGGCCGCTGGGCCACACTGAGAACTTAGGACATATAAATCAAAGATGTCCCTTGCCTGAATCATTGATCTAGCGGCAAGGGCCCCTATCTTCTGCGCTATTGCGGATTGGATATCATAATGCGGGACTAACAAAGGCGGCATTTTATATTTACGCAGGAGGAGATCTGAAACAGGATTCACGGCAATCTCTCCCCTGAATCCCCTGCGAGAGAACTCAACCTTGGTAAAAAGACTTTCCCCTCCTGAAGCAAGCAAATGGATCTTGAATCTCTGGGTTGCATTGGTCTCTTTTGCCTTTAGAATATCCGGAGGCACGACCCTTTCTATGCCAAAAGGCCTAAGGGTATCATGAAAAGACAAGGCCTTTAATATTTCCATAACAGTATCTTTAAGGTGATGTACCCCTATGCCGCGGACATCCAGATCCATGTCTTCTGAATAACGAAAACTCTTAAAGAAAAAACGTAAATTTGCGCCTCCTTTGAGGGCATAAAATCCCGCCTTGGCCTTTCTGCCAAACCACCTTAAAAATTCCAGATGAAATATTTCTCTTAATTCTAATGAATTATACATAATCTACCTCTTACAAATATGTTCTATAATTTAGTTATAACTAAATTGCATTACATTATAAGTATACGCCATTAAGGCGCTTTTGTCAAGTTGGTAACTTTCTAAAAAGGGGATATTCCGGGAAGGGCTTACTTCTTAAGTCTCTTTAAATCCTCGTCCACCATCATCCTGACCAGGCCTTCAAAATTAACCTTTGGCTGCCAGCCCAGGATCTTTTTTGCCTTTGAGGCATCGCCTTTTAATTCATGGACTTCAGCAGGGCGAAATAAGGATTCGTCTTTCTTTACATAATCTTTCCAGTCAAGCCCCACATGTTTGAAAGCAAGCTCTGCAAATTCCTTTACTGTATGAGTTTCACCTGTGGCAATCACATAATCATCTGGCTCATCCTGTTGTAACATCAAATACATTGCTTCGCAATAATCTACAGCGAATCCCCAGTCTCTCTTTGCCTCCAGATTGCCAAGGCGCAGCTCTTTGCTTAATCCTCTTTTGATCTTTGCAGCACCCATTGATATCTTGCGCGTGACAAATTCGTAGCCGCGCATTGGTGATTCGTGGTTGAAAAGTATGCCATTGCAGGCAAAAAGGCCATAGCCCTCACGGTAATTACGTGTCAGATCAAAACCAGCCACCTTGGAAATGCCATATGGCGAACGCGGATGAAAAGGCGTAGTCTCTTTCTGCGGCACTTCTTTCACCTGTCCAAATTGTTCGCTGCTAGCCGCAAAGTAGAACTTACATTTAGGAGATTTATTTTTTATCGACGATAAAATATAATGCGTTCCATTGATATTGGTATTAATCGTCGAAAATTCATCCTCAAAAGAATAGCTTACAAAGCTCTGTGCCCCAAGGTGGTAGCACTCGTCTGGATTTACCTTTGCTACGACATCAAACAGGCTCGCGTAGCTCTCGAGAGAACCAGAATGCAGCTTTACCTTGCCTAAAATATCCTTTATGCGCCAGAGCCTGTGCTCAGGGTCCTCAAGCGCCACGCGCCTTACAATACCATGCACTTCATATCCTTTATCGAGCAAGAGACGCGACAGATACGCGCCGTCTTGTCCTGTAATGCCTGTGATTAGAACCTTCTTCATTTATTCTCCATAAAATATTCTACTGCTTTTACAAGTCCTTCTTCAAAACCAATCTTTGGCTCGAACTTAATCAGCTTCCTTGCCTTGCTTATATCCGCCAGAGTATACTTTACATCTCCTTGGCGTATAGGGCCTAATTTTGGCTTTATGTCTTTCTTGAGGATTTTATTTACATATTTAACTATATCCAGTACACTAAAGGCCTTGCCGCAGGCAATATTAAAAACTTCGCACTTTATGCCTGGCGCAGTAGCAGCCTTTATATTGGCATGGACTACATTTTCTACATAAGTAAAATCGCGTGTCTGCTTGCCATCACCATGGATAGGTGGCTCCTCATCTTTAAGCATGCATGTAATAAATTTCGGTATGACTACAGCATACTCATTCTCCAGGCTCTGCCTGGGGCCAAATACATTAAAATAACGAAGGCTAGCTGTCTCAAGGCCATAGATCTGGCTAAAGATCCTGCAATAATATTCGCCTGCAAGCTTGGTCAGTGCATAAGGGGAGATAAGTAATGGTAAAAAATCCTCTTTCTCAGGAAGTTTGTCAGTCTCTCCATAGATGGAACTGGAAGATGCAAAAACAACGCGCTTTACCTTTGCATCTCTTGCTGCTGTTAAAATATTTAATGTCCCGTTTATGTTTACATCATTGTAAAGCTCTGGATTTCCAAGGGACTTTGGCACGCTCCTCAGGGCTGCCTGGTGAAGCACATAGTCAATGCCCTGCATGAGGCTTCCAACAACAGCCTTGTCTCTTATGTCGTCCTCGATTAATTCTATCTTGTCTATCGCGCCTTGCAGGTTCTCGCGAGCCCCTGAACTGAAATCATCGATTACCTTTACTTTATCGCCATTTTTAACAAGGGCATCGACTATGTGTGAACCAATAAACCCTGCCCCGCCTGTTACTAAGAATTTCATAACAATGCCTTTCTATAGCTTTATAATCTTTGCATTTCCCTTGAACGCCTTAAGGGCATTGCGTGTGTCAAGGACCAGATTCGCGTTTTCAGCTATCAATTTATAATCCAGAACTGTATGATCTGTTATAATCACGACACAGTCGCTTGAAGAAACACTCTCTTTTGTCAGATCTATGGAATTCAGTGATAACCCGTCTATCTCGAAGTTCGACACGAGGGGGTCATGATACTGGACCTTTGCCTCTTTCTCAATAAGAGAATTTATTACCGCAAGCGAGGGAGATTCCCTCATGTCACTGATATCTTTTTTATAGGTAACCCCTACTATCAGGATCTTTGAACCCTTGAGCGGTTTTTTCTGAGAGTTCAGGCCGTCTATGATCCTATCAACCACATAATGCGGCATGCTTGAGTTTATCTTCTCGGCAAGTTCTATAAATCTTGTCTCAAAACCATATGTGCGGGCCTTCCATGAAAGATAATGCGGATCTGTGCTGATACAATGTCCGCCCACTCCTGGCCCAGGATAAAAAGGCATAAAACCAAATGGTTTTGTCTTAGCGGCATTGATGATCTCCCAGACATCTACATCCATTTTATTGCATAACAAAGCTATTTCATTTATTAATCCGATATTTACAATTCTGTATGTGTTTTCCAGGAGTTTTACCATCTCTGCTGAACGAGTGCTTGAGACAGGGATAACTTCTTTGATTATCTGGCTATATAGAACCTTTGCGAGTTCTGTGCAGACTTCAGTAACTCCTCCGACTACCTTAGGGATATCCTTTGTCTTATATTTTTTATTCCCGGGATCTACCCTTTCAGGTGAAAATGCTATAAAGATATCTTTCCCGACCTTAAGGCCATTCCCGCCTAATTTAGGAAGTATTACCTCTTCTGTGGTGCCTGGATATGTGGTGCTCTCGAGAATTACAAGCTGGCCTTTCCTGAGATTGGAATTAATATCTTCAGCGGCCTGGAGAATAAATGAGATATCAGGCTCCTTGGTCTTTCGTAGAGGGGTCGGGACACAGATGATAATGACGTCCATCTTGTTCAATAAAGATTTATCGCTGGTAACAGATAATTTCCCGGATGAAACTATGTCTTTCACGTCTTTGGATGGCACATCAGGTATATAAGAGGCACCTTTATTTATTTCAGAGACCTTTACAGAGTCATTATCGAATCCTGTAACACTAAAACCTGCCTTTGCGAACTCTACCGCAAGCGGAAGTCCCACGTATCCAAGGCCGATTATTCCGATATTCGCGCTTTTATCTGTGATCTTTGATTTTAGATTGTTTATCATTTCAGTTCCTTCCACCAGGACATGTTGTTTTCATACCACTTTATTGTCTCTCTTATTGCCGTGTTAAAATCTTTTGCCGGCTTCCAGCCCAGCCTCTTTATCTTTGTCGAATCCAGGGAATATCGCCTATCATGGCCTAATCTATCAGGGACATATTTTATCATATTATAGGTCTTGTTTAAAAGCTTTAATATAATGCGTGTAAGTTTTATATTTGGTATCTCATATTCTCCGCCGATATTGTAGATCTCTCCTGTCTTTCCTTTATGCAGAATCATGTCAATTGCCCTGCAGTTGTCCAGCACATACAACCAGTCCCTCACATTCAGGCCATCACCATAGAGCGGGACCTTTTTATTCTCCAGGAGATTGGTGATAAACAGCGGTATAACTTTTTCCGGAAATTGATACGGGCCGAAGTTATTACTGCTTCTCGTAACAATCACAGGTGTCTTAAACGTCGTATAATATGCCAGAGCCAAATGATCCCCTGCTGCCTTAGATGCCGCATAAGGGCTATTGGGATGCAAGAGGCTTGTCTCGTTAAAAGAGCCTCTCTGGATACTGCCGTAAGTTTCATCGGTACTCACTTGAATCACTCTTTTAACTTTATTTTTTCTCGCAGCATCTAAAAGCACTCGCACGCCTTCTACATTGGTGCGCACGAATTCTTTTGCGTCGTTAATAGAGCGGTCTACGTGCGATTCTGCCGCAAAGTTTAAAATCGCATCGCAGCCTTTGATTAATTCACCGACGATCTTTTCATCGCATATATCGCCTTTTACAAACTTATAGCGCTTGTCCTTTTCTATGTCCTTGAGATTTTCCTTACAGCCGCAGTAGGTAAGTTTGTCTAGATTTATGACTTTATAAGATGGGTGCTTTTTGAGAATATATCTGACAAAATTTGACCCTATGAATCCACACCCGCCTGTAATCAACATCTTCATAAAAAACACCCCAACTTAAAACGTAAAACGAAAAATTCAAAACTACAATTCAAAACTCAAAAGTTTTAACTTCTAAGTTGTAGTTTTACCTTTTTACTTTTGACTTTTTACTTCTTCTGCCACTAACTTACTTGCATTCAGAAGCGACTCATGCGTACCGCAATCGCTCCACCATCCGTCCAGCGTAGCAAATGTCATCTCTCCACGGACAATATATTCATTGTTCACGTCAGTGATCTCGAGCTCTCCCCTGTCAGATGGCTTCAGGGTCTTTATTATCTCAAAGACTCTCTGATCATACATATAAATACCTGTTACAGCATAGTTTGATTTAGGTTTTTTTGGCTTTTCTTCTATGTTTATGATTTTTTCGCCTTTTATCTCAGGGACCCCGAATCGCTCAGGGTCTTCCACTTCTTTAATCAGGATCTTTGCGCCTTTTGGCTGCTTTGCAAAATCACCGACATGCGTTTTTATAGATTTCTCAATAATATTATCGCCAAGCATTACAATAATCTTATCATTGTCTGCAAAATGCTCTGCAAGGCCTAACGCCTCTGCGATCCCGCCTTCTCCCTTTTGATAAGTATAATTTATGTGCTTCAGGCCAAATTCCCTGCCATTACCTAAAAGCCGCAGGAATTCACCAGCGTGGTTTCCGCCAGTAACAATGAGAATATCCTTTATCCCTGCCCCTACAAGCGTCTGAATAGGGTAATATATCATTGGTTTGTTGTAAATCGCTAGAAGATGTTTATTTGTTATACGGGTCAATGGCTCCAGTCGTTTACCTAACCCACCAGCTAATATCACACCTTTCATTACTTCCTCCAGTCGTATGCTATATCATTCTCAAACGCATCTACCCTGTATTCATCAGGTTCCTTGTGATTATACGGCAATGTCGGCACATTTATCACAAGGGCTTCTTTATCGCTTACGCATTTAAAACCATGATATACACACTTGGGTATCTTTACCAATAAAGGATTATCGCAATTTATAATAAAATCGTTTATCTCTTTATATGTAGGCGAATCCTTGCGGCCGTCATAAAGCGCCAATCGCATGGTGCCTGATATGCAGGTAAAATAATCATCCTGTTTTTTATGATAGTGCCATGCCTTTGCAACGCCAGGATACGCCGTCGTCATATAGACCTGGCCAAATCCCTGGAACATCTTTTCATCAGACCGCAGTATCTCCATAAGCCTGCCGCGTTCATCTGGGATAATCTTTAGCTTCTTGACCTCTACATCTTTTATCATTTCACTATCTCCCCATCGAAACGTACCTGAATCCAAGCCTCTGCATCCTCTCAGGATCAAATATGTTCCTTCCATCTATAATAAGGGAATTTCTCATGAGTTTCTTTATGCGCCTCAGATCCATCACCCTGAACTCATGCCACTCTGTTACTATTGCAATGGCGTCGCTGGCCCTGGCTGTTTCATACGGATCCTTACAGAAAGTAACGCCCTTTAAAATACTGCGCGCATTTTTCATTGCCTGCGGATCATAAACCTTTATCCTTGCCCCGCCCTCTTTCAAACAATTTATTATATCTACCGAAGGGGCAGAACGCATGTCATCAGTATTGGGCTTAAAAGCCAAACCCAGCACACCTATTGTCTTTCCCTTTACTATCCAGAGCGCCTCTTCTATCTTTCGGACAAAAAGCGCCTTTTGTTCTTCATTGACCTTTCTGGCTGTCTTTAACATGCCAAAATCATAGCCTAATTTGCCAGATATATGCATGAACGCATCCACGTCCTTTGGAAAACAAGAGCCTCCATAGCCAATACCAGCCTCCAGAAAACCCTTTCCAATCCTCTGATCAAGCCCCATCCCATGCGCCACCTTTGTAATATCCGCTCCTGTGCGCTCGCAGACATTGGCAACAGAATTTATAAAAGAGATCTTTGCCGCAAGGAAAGAATTGGATGCGTGCTTTATGAGCTCTGCGCTCTTTATGTCAGTCACCACGACCTCTGTTTCAATACTTTTATACAATTCCGAAAGGATCTTTTTTGCCTTATTGGACTGCACACCTATAACAATCCTGTCAGGATGCATAAAGTCTTCTATTGCGCTGCCCTCTCTTAAAAACTCAGGATTGGACGCGACATCAAACTTTATCTTTTTCCTGACATTGATCTTTATTGTATGCTCGACCCACTTACCTGTCTCAACAGGCACGGTGCTTTTTTCAACTATAATACGGTAAGATGTAAGGCTCCTTGCTATCTCCTTTGCAACATGCTCTACATATGAAAGGTCTGCCTCTCCATTTGGCCTCGAAGGCGTGCCAACGCATATAAAAATAACCAGGGATTTTTTTACGCCCTCTTTTATGCTGTTTGTAAACAAAACCCTCTTTGCCTTTTTATTCCTCTTGAGCATCTGTTCCAGGCCTTTTTCATAAAAAGGTATATTGCCCTTCTTGAGCATCTCGATTTTCTTCTTGTCATTATCTACGCACACTACATTATGTCCCAGGTCTGCAAGACACGCGCCTGTTACTAGCCCCACATATCCTGCGCCTATGATACAAGCGTTCATTTTATATCCTTTTTGGGGGCTGAGTAATAGTCCCCGAAGTCAAACGGCGCCTTAGGTGATGCCTTTAGCTTCATTACAAACCACACTGTAGCGCCGCCATCCCTATCTGCCTCCAGGCTCACCTCGGCCAGCCAGCAATGTAAATCCTTTATCACTGTAATGCCTTTTGAATCAAACCTGTTTATTATCTTATGGCCATTGGCCTCGATCTCTTTCAGGTCATATCTTCCGAAGAACTTAAATGCCCACTCTTTGCTCAATCTGTAAAATAGCTGCGAAGTAAGCTCATGTTCCTGCTCTTGCCAATACCTAGAGCCAAAACCCAGTATCCATTTATCGTCTTTATTTATGTAAAGATCCGCATTCCAGTTCTGAAAATCCCTTGTGTCCGGGTCATAGAGCGTGTCGGATTCTATCCTGAGCCAATCATATGGCGTAAGCTCTAAATCAGCCCTTACGTCTGAAATCCTGGTACCCTGCTCAGGCTTATAAAGATAATCTGCCGTAACTAAAAAATACCCCAGGTCCCACGTCCTTGATTTGCCATTGACCATTCTTTTTGTCTTAAGAGAATTTTCTAACCCCAGGGTAAAGGCGCTCTTCCTGTCTATGCTGTCTATATCATCAAATTGTTGAAAGTTACCTGGCGTGCTGGACGGCTCGTGGATATATTCATATTCTATCGTAGGCCTCACAACATGATGGAGCCTGTCAAAATCTACCCCTAAAAAAGCGCCAGAGCCCTCATATGTCCTGAAGAACCTCGCGCTGAGATCTATCCCTGTATAAAAGGCAGTCCTTATCTCATCCTCGTCACCATTTATATCCTTAGAGTAAAATGTATCCCTCATCCCTGCAAAAGGCGTAACGCTCA
>JAHILY010000009.1 GCA_018896815.1 Candidatus Omnitrophota bacterium
GATATGCTGGCCACAGGCATACAGACACCAGTGGGTATCAAAGTCTTTGGAACTGATCTAGGAAAGATAGTTGAGATTGCAGTTAAGATAGAAGAGATAGTAAGTGGGGTAGAAGGTGCAGTGAGTCCGTACGCTGAACGCACATCAAATAGGCCGTATTTTGAGATAGATATAGACAGAGAAAAGGCTGCTCGTTTTGGCGTAAAAATAGGAGATATACAGCATATCATAATGACAGCAATAGGCGGCATGAACCTGACTACCACGGTCGAAGGACGAGAGAGGTATCCGGTAAGGGTAAGATACATGAGGGAATTAAGAGATTCACCAGAAGTGCTGGAAAGGATTTTTATCCCCACGCCGGCTGGCGAGCACATACCTTTGACGCAGGTCGCGACTTTAAAAAGAGTACCTGGCCCGGCAGTCATTAATTCAGAGGACACCCAGACTTACGCAAGAGTCTTTGTAAATGTCAATCAGGACAAAATTGGGTTGATAGATTTTGTAAATGAGGCTCAGAAAGCCGTAAAAGAAAAGATTGATAGTGGAGAATTAAAACTGCCTCCAGGATATTTTATTTCCTGGTCAGGACAGTTTGAGTCAGAGATGGAGTCACGGAAGAAGCTTATACCATCACTTATTATCGCGCTGTGCGTTATATTGATCTTACTCTACATGGCATTTAAAAATTTCAGCAGTTTGCTCATCCTTTCAACAGGTATACCTGTTTCTCTTATGGGAGGAATAATATTACTTTTCATCTTAGGTTTTAAGTTTTCTACTGCCGTATGGGTAGGTTTTATTGCGCTGTTTGGAGTAGCTACAGATAATGCAGTAGTCTTGCTTTCGACCTTTGATGATTTATTCAGAAAAAAAGTTCCGAAGACCGTAGAAGATATCCGCAAGACTGTTATCGAAGGCGGGCTATTAAGGGTAAGACCAGCTATGATGACTACCACGACGACGATCATTGCGCTTATTCCAGTGATGCTTTCTACCGGCACAGGAAGCGAGATCATGAAGCCAATGGCATCGCCCACAGTGGGCGGGCTTATTACTGCGACTTTGTCTAATCTGATTTTGGTTCCAGTTTTGTATTGTTGGATAAAAGAGAGACAGCTGAAGAAAAAATAAAAATAAGATAGATGACGATTAAAGTCGCGCAAGGTGAATAACGATGCATAAAGATCTGATTCGCGGAATGGAAACAAGCGAAGAAAAGACGGTTCTTAGTATAACAGGCATGACTTGCGCAAGCTGTGTCGTTACTATAGAAAATGCCCTGAAAAAAGTGCCGGGGGTTTCAAGCGCAAATGTCAATTTTGCGAGCGAAAAGGCATTTATCGAATATGACCCCTCAAAGGCTAATCTCGACAACCTGCATCAGGCAGTTGCTAAAGCCGGCTATAAAATTATTAGACAGAAAGAAGCCGCAGGCGCCAAGGGTATGGCTATTTTGAATCTTAAAGTCATAGGCATGGATAATCCCCATTGTCTCAGCACCGTGGAAGGTGCCTTGAACAGGGTTAAGGGCATAACAAAGAAGGAATTATTCATTAACCAGAAGGCAAGGATTCAGTTTGATAGTTCTATTGTCTCGGCTGATAAAATCAAAGAGGTCATTAAGACAGCTGGATATGCTCCTATTGAGGAAGAAAAGGCCACGGTTGATGCCGAAAAAAAGGCCAGAGAAAAAGAGATTAAAAGCCTGAAAATTAAATGCACGGTCTCGTTTATATTAGCCGCTCCGCTCATGTATTTTGCCATGGCCACAGGCCTAAAACTCCCTCTCACAACGTTTATTAAACAACATATGGCCTTGATTCAATTTATTCTTACCACTCCTATTATGTTCGCAGGATATCAGTTTTTCACTAGAGGCATTACAGCAGTAGTCAAGACTAAAACTGCCAATATGGATACATTGGTGGCCATGGGAGTGGGCGCGGCTTATATTTACAGCCTCTATGCAAGTATAGCCATATGGCTTGGAAGCGCTATTTTTAATATGCATAATCTCTATTATGAGATTGCAGGGTTTCTTATCGCGTTTATCTTATTGGGTAAATTGCTTGAATCTATCGCCAAAGGCAAGACCTCGGAGGCCATAAAAAAACTTATGGGTCTCCAGCCCAAGACAGCTATTGTCCTGCGGGACGGACAGGAAAAAGAGATTCCAGTTGAAGAGGTCATAGTTGGAGATATCATCATTGTGAAGCCAGGTCAGAAAATACCTGTTGACGGGATAGTAACAGAAGGGCATTCAAGCGTGGATGAATCAATGATTACCGGAGAGAGCATCCCTATTGAAAAATCTAAAGACGATCAGGTGATAGGCTCAACAATCAATAAAACCGGTAGTTTTAAATTCAAGACTACAAAAATAGGGAAGGACATGGCCCTTGCGCAGATTATAAAATTGGTAGAAGACGCCCAGGGTTCAAAGGCGCCTATCCAGGAACTTGCGGACAGGATTTCAGCGTATTTCGTGCCAGTCGTAGTTCTTGTGGCTATCCTTGCTTTTATTACCTGGTTGATAGCAGGCGAAAGTTTTCTTTTTGCTTTGACAATTTTTATAGCTGTTCTGATCATCGCGTGCCCATGCGCCCTGGGCCTTGCCACTCCCACAGCTGTTATGGTAGGAACCGGGATAGGCGCTGAAAATGGCATATTGATAAAAAGCGCGGAATCACTACAGATAGCTCATCAGATCAATGCTATAGTATTCGATAAAACAGGCACTCTGACCAAAGGCGAACCTGAATTAACCGATGTTTTGGCGTATGGTAAACCTGAGAATGAGGTTTTATTATTGGCAGCTTCAGTCGAGAAGAATTCTGAACACCCGTTAGGAGAAGCGATTGTCAAAGGAGCAAAAAAGAGGAATATTGATTTAAAGGATGTGAAAGACTTTGAGTCGATTACAGGAAAAGGCGTGGGAGCTAAAGTCGCGAACGATGTTGTTTTATTAGGTAACAGGAGACTGATGCAGGATAGGAATATTGATATTTCAAAGTCTGAGGCTGACATGGAAAGACTGGAGAGTGAAGGGAAGACCGCTATGCTCGTTGCTGCGAATAATAACTTAGTCGGTATAGTAGCCGCGGCAGATACATTAAAAGAATTTTCCAGAGAAGCTGTGGATAGACTTAAAAAGCTGGGCAAGCAGGTTATTATGATAACAGGGGATAATAAGCGGACAGGAGAGGCCATAGCCAGACAGGTTGGTATTGAGAGAGTCTTAGCCGAGGTTCTTCCGAAAGATAAGGCGCAGGAGATTAAGAAACTTCAGGAAGAAGGATTAAAGGTAGCTATGATTGGCGACGGAATAAACGATGCCCCGGCTTTGACTCAGGCAGATATTGGCTTAGCTATTGGGACAGGCACAGATGTGGCGATAGAATCAGGGGATATTGTTTTAATAAAGGATGATCTGCGGGATGTCGTGATGGCCATGGATTTATCTCGATACGCTATGAATAAAATCAAACAGAATCTCTTCTGGGCATTTTTTTATAACATTGCGGGCATTCCGATCGCAGCTGGGATATTGTATCCTTTCACGGGATTTTTGTTAAACCCTATGATTGCAGGCGCTGCAATGGCATTCAGTTCAGTATCTGTAGTGAGTAACTCGCTTTTGATGAAGAGATATAAAAGGAGTATATAGTTAAAGAGAGATGGTTTGAGCTTGGCTCATATCTAGTTTCCACGGTTAAAAAAATTCCGCTATTATATTTAGATTTTTGCCAAGATACAACCTATTTATAAGCGCATTATTTATCGCCAATCTATTCAATTTTGTTTTGGATAAGATAAAGAAATAATATTGACAGAAAGAGTTAGTTATGTTCTAATTTAGTTAGTTGACCCGCCAAAAAGCTGGCGAGGTCTTCGCCAAGCAACTTTCGTGCTTGGCTACGCCGGACTAGGTAATGCTAGCGTAGGGAGAAGAAGAGATTTATAGATTAACCCTTATGCGGCAAGCGTATAGGGGTTTTTGTTTTATACACCGCGTAGGTGGGCCTTAATGCCCACCTACGCGGTGGAACAGAAGGGAGGGGGTAACATGTTTCATAATGTAAGTGAAGCAAGTATTAGCAGGGCGATTTTGAAGGAGTTTGCTGCTTGGCTTGAGGATTACATCACGTCAGATGTAATTATCGTTGGTGGCGGGCCAAGCGGACTTATGGCAGCAAGGGATCTGGCAAGGGATGGGTTTAAGACATTGGTTATAGAGGCAAATAATTATTTAGGCGGTGGGTTCTGGATAGGCGGATATTTAATGAACACATTGACTTTCCGTGCGCCAGCAAATGAGCTCCTGGATGAGTTAAAGATTCCTTACAAGGAGGCCGAGACAGGACTTTTTACAGCAGATGGCCCAAATGCATGTTCAAAGCTTATTTCAGCGGCATGCGATGCAGGCGCTAAGATTTTAAACATGACAAAGTTTGATGATGTAGTCTTAAGAAATAACAGGGTAGAAGGCGCTGTTATAAACTGGACACCTGTGTCAGCTCTTCCAAGGCAGATTACATGCGTGGATCCTATTTCCTTAGAGACAAAGGTTGTGATTGATGCAACTGGTCATGATGCGCATGTCTGTAAGAGTCTGGAAAAAAGGAATATTATAAAATTAAAAGGATACGGGCCAATGGATGTAAATAGCTCTGAAGACTTAGTAGTGGAAAAGACCGGCGAGATCTATCCAGGCCTGCTTGTCTGCGGCATGGCAGTTTCTACTGCATACGGGATCCCGCGCATGGGTCCGACATTCGGAGGCATGCTGGTGTCAGGAAAGAGAGTAGCGCAGATTGCAAAGGAAAAGATTATAGGCGTAAGCAAAGAGTCGCTAGAAACCGTTGTAGCTACTAATTAATGGTATGGAATTTCAAAAACAGAAATTCCAACCAGTGCGAAGCCTCCCCGCAAGGGGACTGAAAATCGCAGAAAGTTATCCCCGAAGGCGATTTTCTTGTATTCTTCGAGCGAAGTCGAGAAGAATATTTTGACCAAAGAATCCCAAGTAAAAACTGCTTGGGATTCTTTGTTTCCGGCGGCATAATTAAGAATACAATGATAAAGGGCTATTATTTCATAACAGATGCTGAATTGAGTAAGAATGGCAATGAGAGCGATGTGGAAAAGGCTGTAGAAGCTGGAGTAACTATTGTCCAGCACAGAAGAAAGCTGGATGATACTGAGGCCTTTATTAAAGAGGCAAAGGTATTGAAAAAGATATGCAAGGGTAAGAGTTTATTTATAATAAATGACAGGGTAGGCGTTGCGCTTTCAGTAGATGCTGATGGCGTGCATCTGGGCCAGGGTGATATGCCTTATGATACAGCGCGGAAGCTTCTTGGGAAAGATAAGATAATAGGTGTGACTGTGCACGATGTAAAAGAGGCGATTCAAGCTGAAAATAAAGGCGCTAATTACCTGGGTGTAAGCCCGATATTCTCAACCACTACAAAATCTGACGCAGGGAAACCATGCGGAGTTGAGGTAATAAAAGAAATAAAAAAAAATTGTAAAGTCCCTATCGTAGCAATAGGAGGGATTACCCTGGATAATGCGAAGGAAGCTGTCCAGGCCGGCGCTGATGCAATATGCGCAATCTCAGCAGTGGTGACAAAAGATGATGTCAGAAAAGAAATCAAAAGATTCCAGTTCTTATTCAATGAGCAATAAAAAACTGACTTTTGTCGAGCATCTTGAAGAATTAAGAAGCCGGATTATAAAATCAGTTGCTTTTATAATTCTCACCTCGCTTATCCTGTATACATTGAAGGACAAGATGATTGCCTTTATGACCAGGCCAGTGGGCAGCCTTGTTTTTATTGCGCCTACAGAGGCGTTTGTTTCCAGCATTAAGATAGCTCTTTTTGCAGGGCTTTATGCATCCTCGCCTTTTATCTTTTACCAGATCTGGCAGTTTATATCAGCAGGGTTAGAGAAAAAAGAAGGAAGACATGTTTTTTTCTTTGGCCTTTTCTCGTTTTTCTTTTTTCTCATAGGGAGTCTATTCGGCTATTTTCTAATCGTGCCAATAGGAATGAAGTTTTTGCTTGGGTTTACATCAAGTTTCCTCTATCCAATGATAAGCATGGCAAAGTATATTTCCTTTGTCATGATGCTTAGTCTTGCATTTGGAGCCGTGTTTCAGCTGCCCATAGTAATACTTTTCCTTACAAAGATAGGCATTGTGACTCCTAAATTTCTCGCCGAGAAACGCAAATACGCCATAGTCATTATCTTTATAGCAGGCGCACTTTTTACTCCGCCTGATGTTATTACTCAGTGTCTCATGGCTATACCGCTTATATTCCTCTACGAATTGAGTATATTTCTCTCAAGGTTAGTCCGTAAGTAATTTCAAGAAATACTTGCCCCGCCAAAAAGCGGCGAGGTCTCGCTGAAGGCGGACGAGGTCTGCGCCCGCCTAGCCGAGCTGGCGAGGCTGGGAAAATGTGCTTTGCACATTTTCCTTGACATTTCTCATTAATAATACTATATTGGTATCATTAATAGAGAGGAGATTTGCGTGAATTTTATCTCAAGAGATACTGATTATGCCATAAGGGCATTGGTGTACATGGCGAAAATGGCTAAGAAGAAAAAGGATATATTCACAGTAGACGAGATAGTAAAAGAGGAGCGCCTGCCTGAGAGGTTTTTGCGGAGAATCCTGCAGAAATTGGCAAAGAAGGGTGTGCTTCGTTCATACAAAGGAAAAGAAGGCGGTTTTTCTCTTATAAACTCTCCTAAAAAGATAACTCTGACAGATATCATCAAGGTGTTTCAGGGAGAGGTAGACCTGACAAATTGTTTTCTTAAAGGTAAGATATGCCCTAATATAAGAACCTGCGCATTAAGAAAGAAGCTTAAGGGAATCGGACGAGGTCTGGATAGAGAGTTGAGGAGCATTACAATAGCATCTTTATTATAAAAAGGGGATTACTATGGCTAAACGTAAGATTGTAAAGATAGATGAAGAAAAGTGCACAGGCTGCGGTCTCTGCATACCTAATTGCGCTGAAAGAGCGCTTCAGATAGTGGATGGAAAGGCAAAACTGGTAAAGGAGATTTACTGTGATGGCCTTGGCGCATGTCTTGGCCATTGCCCTGAAAATGCCATTACTATAGAGGAGCGAGAATCAGCTGTATTTGATGAAAAGGCCACAGAAAAGCATCTTAAGGATTTGAAGAAGAAAGAGAAAAAGTCCAAAGACTTACCATGTGGCTGTCCAGGCACAGCTGTAAAGACACTCAAGAAACGAACAACGAGCAACGAGCAACGAGCAACGAAGACAGAATCCGAACTCAGTAATTGGCCGATTCAGCTAATGCTCGTGCCTACAGAGGCGCCGTATTTGAAAAATGCAGATCTATTAATAGCTGCAGACTGTGTTGCATTTTCATATCCTGATTTTCATCAGGATTTTCTAAAGGGTAGGATATTGCTCATGGGATGCCCAAAGCTTGATGCAGCTACTATATATGAGGAAAAATTGGCAGAGATCTTTAAATTGAATGATATAAAAAGCATAACACTGCTTCACATGGAAGTACCGTGCTGTTTTGGGTTAAATCAGATTGTGAGTGAGGCACTCAGGTTATCGGGGAAAAAGATCCCGTTAAAAGAGGTTACAGTAGGGATAAAAGGGGATGTGAAGTGATGTTATCCCCCCTTCATAGAAGAAAAACAAGGGAGATTCTGTTACAAAAAATCAAAGATTTTTTGTAACAGAAGTGCTCATTAATGGGGTTTTTTGACGGATGTCCAGGCTCAAAGAATATTAAAGACCCTTTTCCAGAGACTATTAAGTGCAAGTGCGGGAAAGAAATAGAGATATGGTCTGATGAGGTGGAGACTGTGTGTCCGCATTGTAAGAATAAGGTAAATAGAAATATGCCACAGTCATGTCTTGATTGGTGCAGCATGGCAAAGGAATGCATTGGCCCTGAGAAATATAAGAAATACAAAAAACATAAAGAAACGGAGGAATAGTATGTTTTGTTATCAATGCGAACAAACAGCAGGCGGAAAAGGCTGCACAAAAGTAGGGATATGCGGAAAAAATGAGGATATCCAGAGTCTTCAGGATACATTGATATTTGGCTTAAAAGGCATTGCTGCGTATGCCTATCATGCCAGAAGATTAGGCGCTATAGACGAGGACGTGGACGCATTTATGCATGAGGGATTATTTACAACATTGACTAATACTAATTTTGATTTAAATCAGCACCTTGAGGCAGTCTTAAAATGCGGACAGATGAATATAAAGATAATGGAGCTTCTTGATAAGGCAAATACCTGGAAGTTTGGCAATCCCGTGCCTACAGAGGTAGAGACAGGCACAAAAAAAGGTCCAGGGATTCTAATTACAGGCCACGATTTATTAGACCTTTATGAATTATTAAAACAAACTGAGGGTACAGGGATTAATATTTACACGCACGGCGAGATGCTTCCAGCGCACGGATACCCTAAGCTCAAGAAATTCAAGCATCTGGTTGGGAATTTTGGGGGAGCATGGCAGGAACAGAAAAAAGAATTTAAGGGATTCCCAGGCGCAATATTTGCAACTACAAATTGTGTGCAGATACCACCTGACAATGCATATGTGGATAGATTTTTTACAACTGGTATTGTGGGAGTCCCTGGCGCCCAGCGCATAAATGACCATGACTATAGCAAGTTAATAGAAAAGGCGAAGTCCCTTCCTGGATTAGCCGAGGCGCCAGGCAAAAAGATAATGACAGGTTTTCATCATACAGCAGTCCTGGGACTGGCTGACAAAATAGTAAGAGCTGTTAAATCAGGCAAGATAAAACATTTTTTCCTGATAGGCGGATGCGACGGCGCAAAACCGGGCAGGAATTATTATACACAGTTTGCTGAGTCAGTGCCTAAGGATTGTGTTATACTTACGCTTGCCTGCGGAAAATACAGGTTTAATAAACTTGATTTTGGCTCCATAGACGGTATCCCTAGGCTACTAGATGTAGGCCAGTGCAACAATGCCTATTCAGCAGTCCAGATCGCCCTTGCACTTAGCGATGCCTTTAAGACAGATGTAAATGGCTTACCTCTTACACTGGTGCTATCATGGTATGAGCAGAAAGCAGTTGCAATACTCTTGTCTTTGTTGTATCTTGGTATAAAAGGTATGTATATAGGCCCGACACCACCTGCCTTTATATCCGGGAACGTATTTAAGATGCTCCAGGAAAAATTTGATTTGAAATTGACAGGCGAACCAAAGAAAGATTTGGAGAGTATATTACATGGATCCAAATGTACTGCATAATATAGGCTATGGCATGTATGTGGTTTCTTCAAATAAGGCTGGCCAGCTAAATGCCCAGATAGTAAATACCCTGTTTCAGATAACGAGTCAACCAGTGACTGTAGCTGTCAGTATCAACAAGAAGAACCTGACGCATGAATATATCGAAAGCAGCGGTCGTTTTACTGCGTCTATCCTGGCCGAAGAAACGCCTTTGAGTTTTATAGGAAAGTTTGGCTTTAATTCGGGCAGGAAAGAAGATAAGTTTAAAGACATTAAATTTAAGAAATTAGTTTCCGGGTGTCCAGTGGTGCTGGACCATAGCATTGGTTATATTGAGGCAAAGGTTATAAATAAGCTTGATTGCGGCACGCACACACTCTTTATTGGCGGGATGACAGAGTCAGAGCTTTTGAAGACAGCAAGGCCAATGACTTATGATTATTACCACCAGGTAAAACATGGCATAACACCAAAGACAGCCCCTACCTTTATTAAAGAAGAGGTCGAATGAGGACATAAGTTACAGAGAGGGAGGGAAGTATGAAGCTCAAGAGCAGTAAGACAGAAAAGAATCTTTTAGCGTCGTTTGCAGGTGAGTCACAAGCAAGAAATCGTTACACATATTTTGCAAGTGTTGCGAAAAAGGCAGGATATGAGCAGATGGCAGGAATATTTCTTGAGACAGCTGACAATGAAAAAGAGCATGCAAAGAGGTTTTTTAAGCTGCTTGAGGGCGGTGAAGTAGAGATTACAGCAGCTTACCCAGCAGGTGCAATAGAAGATACCGCTCAGAATTTAGCTGCAGCAGCAACAGGAGAAAACTTAGAGTGGACAAAGCTATACAAAGAGGCAGAAAAGACAGCGCGAAAAGAAGGATTTGAAGAGATCGCAAAACAGTTTAAAGAAATAGCAGAGGTTGAGGAAGAGCATGAAAAAAGATACAGAAAACTTCTTAAGAATATAAAAGATGGCACAGTGTTCAAAAAGGACAAGGTAGTTAAGTGGAGATGCCGTAATTGCGGATATGTACACGAAGGCAAGGCTGCGCCAGGCGAATGTCCTGCATGTGCACATCCAATGGCGTATTATGAGATTCTGAGTGAAAACTATTAATACGTGCCCCGTTCCAAATCTTAAATGATTAACGTATTAATTTGGAGAAACTAATAATGAAAAAGAATTTGAATAGTAATAAGAGCAAGTCAGCAAAGATTTGGAATGGGGTGGGAATAAAGGTACTAGGTATAAGCGGAAGCCCCAGGATTGGCGGAAATACTGATATTTTGCTGGATAAGGTCCTGGAGGGCGCAAAGAGTAAAGGCGCAAGCGTAGACAAGGTCATCTTGAATAAGCTTAAGTTTTCTCCATGTCAGGAATGTGAAAACATGAGAGATGATGGAGAATGCACAGTCCAGGATGATATGCAAGGATTGTATAAAAAGATCAAAGATGCTGATGTATTGATCCTGGCATCACCTATATTTTTTGGCAGCCTGAGCGCCCAGACAAAAATGATGATAGATCGGTTTCAGTGTGCCTGGAGAGCAAAGTATATACTGAAAAAAGATACAGGTTACAAGAAAAAGAAAGGTGTATTTATTTCAGTGGAAGGTTCTAACAGAAAAGATTTCTTTGAAAATGCAAAATCAATTGTAAAGAATCTATTTGCAACAATCAATGCAGGATATAAAGAAGAACTTTTTTGTCCAGGCGTTGATGAAAAAAGAAGCATATTAAAACATCCAGATTGCCTGAAAAAGGCATCTGATTTAGGGGCGGTTATTATAGGAGGTTAAATATGTCAAATATATTTTCAGCAGCTGAAGTGGTGGAGATGGGAATAAAGATAGAGGAGAACGGCAAGTCTTTCTACGATACTGTTGCAAAAAAGTCGAAAAACAAGGATGCGCAGCAAGCTTTTGAATTACTCGCAGGAGAAGAAGAAAATCATATAAAGAGGTTTGAGGCCATACTATCTCAGGTTAAAAAATACGAGCCGCCTGAGGCATATGCAGAGGATTATTTTTCTTATATAAAATCGTTATCCAGCGAGTATGTTTTTACAAGTAAGGATAAAGGCGAGGAGACCGCAAAAGATGCAAAGACAGATAAAGAGGCAGTTGAACTTGGCATAGGATTTGAAAAGCAGTCTATATTATTTTATGAAGAGATGAAAAAGTTTGTCTTGGAAGGGGAACAAAAGATCGTAAATAAACTTTTAGAGGAAGAAAAGGAACATTTGAGAAAACTGAGTGAATTAAAGGGGAAAATCTAAGGAGGATTTTATGGCAAAGAGCGTAAAGGTATATTCGACATCCACCTGTCCATATTGCACAATGGCAAAGGATTTCTTGAAAAAGAATAATATAGAGTTTGAGAGTATAGATGTGGGCGCGGATCCAGAGGCAGGCAAGGAGATGATGGATAAAACAGGGCAGATGGGCGTGCCTGTTTTGGATATAGATGGCGAGATAATAGTTGGTTTTGAAAAAGATGCTATTGCAAAGGCATTGGGGATATGAAAACACTTCTCAAGGAGTACAAAGAGAAAAAGGCCCAGATAAAAGACAGGCTTTTATGTTTTGAGAGTGTCTATAAAAAGGATGACAAAGATATTTTTACAGAGCTGTGTTTTTGTATATTAACGCCTCAATCAAAGGCAGTTATCTGTGATGCAGCTATCAAGAGATTGGATGAGAAGGGAAGACTACTTAAGGGCTCGCAGAGGTCAGTAAGATCTTGCTTAAAAGGGGTTCGGTTTCCAAATAATAAAGCAAGATACCTGGTCATGGCAAGGGGAAATTTTAAGAATGGAAAGGGTTTGGAAATAAAGAAGAAGATTGATGACAGGGATTTAAGAAGGACAAGAGACTGGTTTGTTAAGAATGTAAAGGGCTTAGGATATAAAGAGGCCAGTCATTTTTTGAGGAATATCGGATTAGGTAAGGACCTGGCGATATTGGATAGGCATATCTTAAAAAATCTGAAGAGGTATGGTATAATAAAAAAGGTCCCAGGTTTTTTGAGTAGAAAAGAATATATAAAGATCGAAGACAGGATGAAGGAGTTTTTTAAAAGGGTGAATATGTCCCTGGATGAAGTAGACCTTTTGTTCTGGTCTAAGGAGACAGGGTTTATATTCAAATGAGGAGGTAACCTATGTTTTGGACACAGAGATACATGCTTAGGCCAGTTGCCCGCTGCAAAGAGGGCTGCTGTAGTATCTCCTAGGCACGAGGATAAAATGCCCAGGGACGGTTCTGTAGCTAGCTACAGAACCGTCCCTAATTTACTTGCTAAATATTAGCCTATCTGTTAAAATTATCCATTATGGACAAGAAGCCAAAATACTCTATAAATTCAGATGGTGAGTTTGTCATTGAAAACTACAACCACGCAGGGCCTTTTTCTAATTTCCTGCCAGGCATAGCAGGCCTTTTCGGCATACCTATGTGGGCATTCTATGTCAACAGGGCCCAGTGCATGTGTAGCTTTGGCACAAGGAGCAAGGATAGCCCCATAATGGAGTTTCTTCCGGCAAACAGGGCCTACCAGCTTACATCTTCGCAGGGCTTTCGTACATTTATCAAGGTCAATAAGGGCAAGAAGCCGCTCTTTTATGAGCCATTTCAGGCCCATCCCGAGAATGGGATATATGATGCAGAGCAGAAGATGTGCATTAGTTCGCACGAACTCAGGCTTAAAGAGCGCATTTCTAAAATAGGCCTTGAGATAGAGGTCGTATATTTTACCATACCAAACGAATCCTTTGCTGCCCTTGCAAGGATAGTTACATTTAAGAATATATCCGGAAAACCCCTGTCAATGGATGTATTAGACGGAACACCGCTTGTCATACCGTATGGTGTAAGCAATTTCTTTCTCCAGAAGATGAGGCGCACGGTTGAGGCATGGATGAGGGTAGAGAATATTAAGAAAAATGCGCCGTTCTACAGGTTGAATGTTGACCCGAGAGACGTATCAGAGGTAAGTTTTATTGAAGAGGGTAATTTTTACTTAGCTTCTTTGTGCAAAGGTGATAAAGAACGTAAGCATCTGCCTGTCTTTGTTGATCCTGAGCTTATATTTGGTGAGGCCAGTGATTTTTCCTACCCGGTGAATTTTGTAAATCAGAAAGATTTTAATGTCCCTTCGCTTCAGATGGCGCAAAATAAATTGCCTTCTGCAATGTCCATGGCGTCTGTCAGGCTTAAAAAAGGAGAAAAGGCAGTGCTCTATTCTCTGATGGGACATATAAGTTCAATGGATAAGTTAAACTCACTGGTGCCTCGTTTAGGCAAACCAGGATTTTTTACAAAGAAGAGGGAAGAGAACAGGGACATAGTAAAGGATTTACAGAAAAATGTTTTTACAGCCTCGAATGAACCGAGATTTGATCTATACTGTGGCCAGACATTCCTGGACAATGTCATTAGGGGAGGCTATGCCGTAAACTGCGGAGCTGATTCCCATACATTTTATGCCTATTCAAGGAAGCACGGAGATCTAGAAAGGGATTACAATAGATTCTATATAGAGCCCACCTATTTCTCGCAAGGGAACGGCAACTACAGGGACATGAATCAGAACAGGCGCAGCGATGTGTTTTTTAATCCCGAGGTAAAGGACTCTAATATATTACATTTTTACAACCTCCAGCAGCCAGATGGTTTTAATCCTTTAGTCTTGAAGGGCATGAGATTCAGGTTAAAGAGAAATATAGAGGATAAGAATGCTGAGAAGATATTGGATTTATTAAGAAAGAGTTTTACCCCAGGCGAACTCTTCATGGAGATGGAGGCCCGCGGGATAAAATTAAAAAGGCCATGGCATAAATTTTTGAATGATATCTTAAAGAATTGCGAGGTAATATTTGACGCTGAGCATGCTGAAGGGTTCTGGGTAGACCACTGGACATACAACCTTGACCTCGTAGAAAGTTACCTTGCGATCTATCCTGAAAAATTAAAGGAGATACTTATCGAGAAGGAGGAGTTCACCTTTTTTGATAATTCACACTATGTAAGGCCGCGTTCAGAAAGGTGCATTTTGAATGGTAATAGCATGGTCAGGCAGTATTATTCAGTTGGTCGGGATGGAGGAAAGGAGCACATTATAAAGAAAAGGCAGGATAATGTACACCTTGTAAGGACCATGAAAGGCAAGGGCCAGGTCTATAAGACCAATCTACTTGTGAAGATGCTTTGTATTGTCGCAAATAAGATCTCCAGCCTTGACCCTTCTGGCATAGGCATAGAGATGGAGGCGGATAAACCAGGGTGGTGTGATTCAATGAATGGATTGCCTGGACTTTTTGGTTCATCCATGCCCGAGGTATTTGAGTTAAAAAGACAGGTCGTTTTCATATTAGAGTCTTTGAAAAAATTAGGGATTGAGGCTGGATATAAGACAAAGCTGCCTGAAGAACTGCATGATCTTCTGAAAAAGCTGGGATCCCTTATAAAGTTAAAAAATAGCGATTTCAATTTCTGGGATAAGGCTAGTTCTTTGAAAGAAAAATATAGAGAGAAGACAAGGCCTGGGTTTAGCGGCGTAGAGAACTTGATTTCGCTATCTGATTTGAGTGAAATGCTGGAAAGGTTCTTATCCAAGATTGACTCAGCCATTAAAAAGGCCTATATACCGTCGAAAAATATATACACAACGTATTTTATAAACGAGGTGTCAAGGTATAAGAGATTGAATAAGATCGATCCAATAAAAGGACTTCCTTTGGTAAAACCGACTGCATTCAAGAGCATAAGATTGCCTTTATTTTTGGAAGGCGTTGTCAGGGCCATGAAGGTAGAAAAGGACATAGATAAAACAAAGAGATTATATTCTGCTGTAAAGAAGACAGGCCTTTATGATAAGAAATTAAAGATGTATAAGATAAATGAGCCGCTGGAAGGGGTGTCAAAAGAAATAGGCCGCTCAAGTGTATTTACCCCAGGTTGGCTGGAGAACGAATCCATATGGCTCCACATGGAATATAAATATATCTTGGAGATTCTAAAGGCAGGCCTTTACAAGGAGTTTTTTGAAGAGCTGAAGAATGTCTTAATACCTTTCCAGAATCCAGAGATATACGGAAGGAGTATATTTGAGAATTCATCATTCCTTGTTTCTAGCGCGTTTCAGGATAAGAAGTTTCACGGTCGTGGATTTATAGCCAGGCTGAGCGGCTCAACAGCAGAGATGATGAATATATGGCTCTTGATGAATGCAGGGAAGTCCCCATTTTTTATAGATAAAAATGATATGCTCAATTTAAAGTTTAAGCCTGTGTTGCCAGGATGGCTTTTTACTGAGAAGGCACAGTTAGGTTTTCCAAAGGCCAGCTTTGCCTTTAGATTCCTCGGAAAGACATTGGTTGTATATCATAATCCCAGGAGGAAAAATACAGCTGGCAGGGGATCTGCCAGGACGAGATTTATGGTCTTAAGATATGAAGGCAGGAAAAAAGTCGAAATAAAGAGCGATACTATTGGCATGCCCTATTCACAGGATATAAGGGATAGAAAGGTGAAGAGGATAGACATCTATTTAGGATAGGGGGCAATATTTTTGTGCGGGGGTAGCGATACAGTTCTTAGGGTTATAATATACAAACCCGTCCGACTAAGGCGGACGGGTTTGAGTTAATAACCCAGATTCTTCAGCGCAGAAGGGTCTTTTCTCCAGTTTTCATAGACCTTTACCCATAGGTCCAGGAATACCTTTTTTTTCAAGAAATTCTCTATCTCCTCCCGAGAAGACTCTCCTATCTTTTTGAGCATCTGTCCTTTTTTACCTATGATTATGGATTTCTGCGAGTCCTTTTCTACGTATATATGCGCCCTTATATAGTAAATCAGATTATCTTTCCTGCCTTTTTTCTCTTTCATCTCTTCAATGCTTACTGCAACAGAGTGGGGGACTTCTTGACGCGTAAGTCCCAGCACCTTTTCTCTTATAAACTCCTGGACGAAAAATCTCTCATTTTTGTCGCTCAGCTGATTTTCTGGAAAGATCAGGCACCCCTCTGGCAGATATTCAAGGATCTTTTTTAAGACCAGTTCTGTCCCATCTTTTTTTAGCGCAGATATCGGGATGATTTCTTTGAAGCTGAATCTTTGCGCCTCTCCAATAATAGGCAAAACCATGCGTTTATCTATTTTATCCATTTTATTTATGAGTAATAGTTTTATCTTTTCCCCAGGCAGATTCTGGAATACCATTTTGTCTTCCCGAGTTATTCCTCTCTGCGCATCGATTATAACGAGGACGAGGTCTGTCTCCGGGAATGTTGACGAGGCGCGCCTTACCATGGTTTTTCCAAGGAGATTCTTTGGCTTATGCATGCCAGGCGTGTCCACAAATACTATCTGAAAATCCTTCCCGGATAGTATGCCCTGTATGTTGTCACGGGTAGTCTCAGGTTTTTCAGATACGATACAGACCTTTTCTTTTACAAGGACGTTCAGTAGGGTGGATTTTCCAACATTGGGCCTTCCGACTATAGCTACCTTACCTGCTTTAAACATACATATATTATATAGCGAGTTGTGGTATAATAAAAGAGATTAAATTAGAGTTGGACAATAAGTATCGTATACCGTAACGAAATACGGTATACGAACGACGGACGACGAAACATGATATGCAGCAAGAAGGAGGGAAAATGAAGGCGTATTATTTTGCATTGATGACAGCTTTAGTGTGGGGCATTGTCCCTATACTTGAAAAGATGGGGGTTTCAAGGACAACGCCTCTGGCAGGCGTATTCTTGCGCTCCTGCGGCGTGATTGTAGGCATATCCATCTTGGCATTGTTTAACAATAGCGCTCTAAGGACGGCATTAAAGGCTGACCCGCGTACAATAATCTATCTGGTCCTTGGCGGATTTATGGCTAGTATATTGGGCCAGATACTTTTCTATAATGCGCTTAAAACAGGCGAGGTCTCAAAGGTCGTGCCGATAGCAGGTATCTATCCTCTGGTTTCTTTTATAATAGGTGTTATATTTTTAGGAGAAGGTGTTACTTTTGCAAAGCTTAGCGGTGTAACGATGGTGATCTTTGGGTTATTCCTGCTCAGGTAGTATTTTTTCTATGGCTTCTATCTACGCATATATTTGCCTATTTTTTAAAGTTATGATACAATTCATTATTAGTAACATTATAGCTTAAATATTTATGATATGCAGTAAGGATGCGTCATGGACAGGGTAAGGGTTGCAATTTCACAGATAAACCCTACAGTGGGTGACCTGAAGGGCAACACTGATAAGATATTGTTTTGCCTGAAGCAGGCCGTGAAGAAGGATTGTGATCTGGTAGTATTTCCTGAGCTTGTCATAACAGGTTATCCCCCAGAGGATCTGCTTTTAAAACCACACTTCATAAGAGAGAACCTTAGATGCCTCAATGTTATAGCATCCGCCACCAAGGATATAATCGCTATAGTAGGATTTTCAGATTTACATAGAAATAGCGTTTATAATGCATCAGCAGTGTTGGAAAATAAAAAGGTCAGGGCTGTCTATCATAAGATAAAACTGCCAAATTATGGCGTATTTGATGAGAAGAGATACTTTGAGCCAGGAAAGGATAGCGCTATCATCAAGGCCAGGGATTTTAGATTTGGCATAAACATATGTGAAGACATATGGGCATCAGAGGATGTCTTGTTAAAGAAAACATTGCAGGCTGCGCAGTTTCTTATAAACATATCTGCATCCCCTTATCACGTGGATAAGATAAAGGAGAGACAAGACATTTTGAGCAAAAAGGCCAAAAAATTCAAAATACCTATAGTGTATTGCAATCTTATAGGCGGGCAGGACGAGTTGGTCTTTGATGGAAGGAGCGGTGTTTTTAATGAGAATGGGAAGTTGATTGCAATGGCAAAGCCTTTTGAAGAAGATATGCTTATAGTAGATCTATTGCTAAAACCTAAAAAGATATCCAGGGCAAAGAGTATAGCCATAGATTATAAGATTAAAAACAAAAAATGCGCTTTAACTAAGCGCGGCCTGGCTAAAAGGATGAGCCAGATAGAGGAGATATATTCAGCCCTTGCATTAGGTGTTCACGATTATGTAAAGAAAAACAACTTCAGCAAAGTTATGCTAGGTCTATCAGGCGGCATTGATTCCGCGCTTGTTGCCTGTATTGCTGTAGATGCGCTTGGCAAGGCAAATGTATTGGCGTTATCTATGCCTTCGAGATATTCCTCAGTCGAGACGCAGCTGGACGCAGAGAGGCTTTCCAGAAACCTTGGTATAAGATTTGTAAAGATTCCAATAGGCGGGATCTTTGATGCGTATACTAGTACACTGGGTAGTCATTTTGCCGGGATGCAGAGCGATGTAACAGAAGAGAATCTTCAGGCGAGGATTAGAGGCAATATACTTATGGCCTTTTCTAATAAATTCGGATACCTTCTCCTCAATACAGGAAATAAGAGCGAGACAAGTGTAGGCTATTGCACATTGTATGGAGACATGGCAGGCGGGTTTTCCGTAATTAAAGACGTGCCAAAAAACCTTGTCTATGCACTGGCCAGGTTTAGAAATAAAAAGTCAGAAAAAGAGATCATACCAGAGGCAATATTAAAAAGGCCTCCGTCAGCAGAATTAAGGCCTAATCAAAAGGATCAGGATACATTGCCTCCATATGATATTTTGGATGAGATTATTAATCTGTATATTGAAAGAGATATGTCGTTTGCCGATATTGTAAAAAAGGTCAAAGATAGAGGATTAGTAAAAAAAGTCTTGAAGATGATCGATGTGAATGAATATAAGCGCCGCCAGTCTCCACCCGGCATAAAGATAATGCCGCGTTCATTCGGCAGAGACAGGCGCATGCCGATCACAAATAAATACAATGAGGCCGCAACTTATGGGACATAAGTTGCAATGGCCGAATTGAGGAGGATGCACATTATGAAAGAGATAACAAATGAAGAGATGTTTATAGAGGTGGTCGCCAGGGTTAATAAGTATTTAATCATAATGGGCATATTCTTTCTTATCTATTTTCTCCTTAAGCCAAAGGTAGATATCTTTCTATTTCTCCTGGCGCTATTGACGATGGCCTATGCGCTTCTTTCGTACAAGCATCTTGAAATAACCAATAGGCTCGCTGTTGAGTTTCGGCGCAGCAAGACTGCTTTGAAAGATGCCACTATAGAGGCTCATGAGAGGTATTCCGCATAGTAAATGATCATACGTCTCCTCTTAGTATCTTTATTATTCCTAAATCCAGGAAATTTTTCAAAAAAAGATGTTTCTGTAAGCGCAGCTTCGACAATACTTATTTCCCCATGGGCCAAGAGGATCATATACTCTAAAAATATTCATACAAAACTTCCGCCTGCCTCTACGGCCAAGATACTGACAGCCCTTGTAGTTGTAAAAAATTCCCATCTTAAAAAAAAGGCCGGCGTAAGTAAGTTTGCCAGCTCAATGGAGCCTTCGAAGATACATATAAAGGAGGGCGAGTTTTATTATACAGAGGATTTGCTGAAGGCGCTTCTTTTGAATTCCGGTAATGATGCCAGTGTTGCGTTGGCTGAGAGTGTTGCAGGTTCAGAAGAGGCATTTGCAGTCATGATGAATGGATTGGCCAGAAAACTCGGCGCAAAGAACACAAATTTTAAAAATTCAAACGGACTGCCGGCAAAAGACCAGTACTCTACGGCGTACGACATGGCCTTGGTTATAAGAGAGGCAATGAAGAACAAAAAACTTGTAGAGATCATGAATACGAAAACATCCGAGATAAGCGAAATTACTACCGGCCGAAAGATAAAATTGAAAAATCACAATAAGAGCTTATGGAAGGAAAGGCCTTACTTGATAGTAGGCAAAACCGGTTATACCAAAAAGGCAGGGCATTGCTTTGCTGGATATATTCAGTATAATAGATGGAAGAAGGTTATTGTGGTGATATTAGGTGGGACCAAGCTTTGGAATAATCTTGATGCACTGGCAGGTTTAAATTAAACCATAAGGAAAGAGTTGTGTTAAAAAGATATCTGCTATTAGTTGTTTTTTTGTTACTGGTTACTGGTTACTGGTTACTGGTTACTGGTTACTGTACTTTATGCAGCGCCCAGCTATGGCACGCATATGCCAGAGGAGAAACATTGGACATGCGGGGCAGAAGGTGATCTTGTTATAGATAGAGACCTGGACAATGAACAAGGAGGCACGAACGGTAATAGATACTTTGTTACAGCAAGCCTTGGTGTTTTTTCATGGCTGTCGCTGGATGGAAAGATAGGCGTGGGGGATGTTGAATGGAAGAGGGGGTCCATAGGTGATGATTTAAGCTATAGCACGAACTTTGCTGGTGGTTATGGGTTCAGGGTAAGGCTATATGAGAATGAGGGTTGGGGCATAAAGAGCGTTGCAGGTTTTCAGCATATAAGCGTGCATCCAGATCCGAAGAATCAGGGCGGGATTAAACATGAGACAATAATCGATGACTGGCAGGGCTCTTTACTTGTCTCTAAGGCTATTGGTAATCTTGTGCCTTATATAGGCGGCGGATACGGAAGCCTGGATTTTATAAAATGGGAAAATGAAAAGGACCGCAAGCGCATCCATTCTGAGGAATATTATGGAGTGATTATTGGCCTTGATAGCATAGGAAATTATACCACCCCATTTGAGCACAGATTATGCTATAATTGAGATAATCTCATGTTAAACAACAGGCCTATTTATCACAAAAACAGGCTCATCCAGATATTCCAAGACCATTGGGAACAGTTCAA
>JAHILY010000010.1 GCA_018896815.1 Candidatus Omnitrophota bacterium
ATCGCCTTTCCTTACCTTTCCCTGCTATAGCTATCTCTGTCGTGAAGAAATCCATGTTTGCTACACGGGCAATTTCAGATGTTATCCTTGCAAGCTGCAAAAGCCTGTAATTATACATCTCTCTCAGAGTCACGTGCCAGTATCCTCCGTTTTCAGTGTTCCACCAGCATGGTATTATCTCGCCAAACAAGAAATATACCCTGAACCAACCCTGCTTATCTCCAAAGATTATGGGCTCTATCTTTTCCTGCAGAAGAAAGTCATCACCCCTGTTAAAATGCCTTGCCTGGGCTATTTCGTTTATGGAACCGTCTGCGTTTTTTACAACCCCTTTCTGTCCAAATCCAGAAGCTGGTTTTATTATAAATGGCATCCCTAGTTTTTTCATCTCCTCCTTGGTCAGGCTAAAATCATCCGGTTCCCAGTTGCGGACAACTATTGTATAAGGCACAGGGATCTTTGCCCTGACTAAATCATAGTGCGTAACTGCCTTGTTGGACGCCTGCCTGGCGTCATCAGGATCACATATAACCCAGCCATTGATATCCTTAACAGCGTAGCAAAGCCTCACAAACTGGTCATTCTTATCATCATAATTTGCTTCGTTATCCAGAAGAAACTTTATCTTCATCCTCCCCTTTTCAAGCTCCTCAATAACGCCTGATACATTGAGGCTGTTTATCAGTAAAAATTGCAGGCCTCTTAAATTACACTCCCTCCTGACCCATTTAACAAACGGCTCCTTTGCCCCGCTATTCCATGAAAGCGCAAAATCATAGCTTTTCATAGCTTCACCTCTGTAGGCATCTCTTTTTTAATCTCTTTAATCCCATACCTGGAAAACGCGCTATTAAGAATAGCTATAACAAGCCCTTCATACGCCATGCCCTGTTTTTGAGCCATTATCACAAGGTCTCCATATTGAGGCGAAAGCCCTGGCAATGGATTCACCTCTAATAGATATGGCTCGTTATATTCAGAAATCCTGAAATCAACCCTTGCAATATCCCTGCATCCAAGCTCTTTAAATGCCATGCTGGCCAGTCGCCGTATCTTTATATCCAGGGCCTGCGGGATATCTGGGGGCAATTTATAATCTACAAGCTCTTCCCACTCTCTTTTTACCTCCAGTGAGTAGAAAAAATCCTTTCCTGGATGTTTTTTATTTATAATCTCCATAAGGCCCATGACCCTTGGGGGATCGTTACCGATTACACCCACTGTAATCTCCCTTCCTTTAATATATTCCTCAACCAATATGGGCTGCTTAGGGTATTTCTTTAAAAGAAGTTTTATGTTTCTCTCGAGTTCCTTTTTGTCATTCACCCTGGATGAATTATATATGCCCTTGCTGGAGCCTTCCCACGCAGGCTTTGTTATCATCGGATAAGGCAGGCTATTATTTACAAAGTCTATATCTTCTAATCTTCTTACAATGGCATAACCAGGGCTCGGGATTTTTGCAAATTGGAATATTTTCTTTGACATGATCTTGTCCAGGGTCAATCCCAGTGTCAAGGGATCTGAGCCTGAATATGGCATGTTCACCATTTCCAGTATAGCAGGTATAATGGATTCTCTGTTTCTCCCATAATACCCCTCCGCGAGATTGAAAATAAAATCCACTTCTTCTTTTCTTAATCTATCAAAGATATCCAGCCTGGCGCCTAACTTTACTGTCTCAAAACCATTTTTTTTCAAAACACTGCATATTACATCTATTGTGTTTATATTATCGTATTCTTCGTTATGCTCTCTGTTTAACACTGAAAGAGGCGTTACTTCATCCTTTAGATTATAAGTTATGCCTATCCTCATAGGTTTAATCCTCCGGGTTATAATAGTTAAAGATCTCACCCTTATAACCTCTTAGAACAAAACAGTCCTTTCCTTTAGAAATCAAATATTCAGGCTGCAGGGGTACTTTGCCCTGTCCTTCAAGGCCATCTACAACATATGTGGGAACACACAGGCCTGAAGTAAATCCTCTCATGGCCTTTATGATCTCTAATCCCTTGTCAATAGAGGTCCTTAAATGGCCTGTGCCGCTTATAGGATCGCAGTGGAAGAGATAATAAGGCCTTACGCTGATCCGTACAAGGGCATGGCAAAGCCTGGTCATGATCTGAGCGTCATCATTGATATTTTTCAGGAGCACTGTCTGATTATTAACTGGTATTCCTGCGCAAAGTATCCTGTCGCAGGCTGCTTGAGATTCCTTTGTTATTTCATTTGGATGGTTAAAATGAGTGTTGACCCAGATAGGCCTGTGTTTCTTCAGCATGCCAACAAGCTCGTCATCTATCCTCTGCGGCAACACTACAGGGCAGCGCGTTCCTATCCTGATGATCTCAACATGATCTATCTCTCTCAAGCTCTCCAGGACGCCGTCGAGTTTCTGCGTGGACAAAATAAGCGGGTCCCCGCCTGAGAGAATAACATCCCTTATGTCTTTATGGGTTCTTATATAACTATATATTTTTTCCAGCTCCTCGGATGTCCTGACCCAAAAGCCTTTATGCCATTCCCTTTTCCTTGTACAATGCCTGCAGTAGACCGGGCACATATTGGTCAGGGTCAGCAATACTCTATCTGGATAGCGGTGAACAAGCCCTGGAAGGACAGTATCTTTTTCTTCGCCAAGCGGATCGTCCTGAAGCTCTAGATGTAAGGCTATTTCCTTCTCGGAAGGTACGCACTGGAGGCGGACAGGATCATTTGCATTACCTCTATCTATCAGAGAGAGGTAATACGGGGTAATGCTGAAGGGAAAATATTTTATTACCCCAGGCAAGGTGTCTATGTCTTCTTCTTTTAATAAAAACTTTTCTTTTAAACCCTCGATGTCTTTTATTGAATTTCTAAGCTGCCATTTCCAATCATCTTGTGCCTCGCTACATCCGGGAGGCTTATCTTCTGTTGCCTGTATCGATGAGCCTGTTTCTGTCTCCATTCTTAATTCATCTCCTTTCATCGAGATTATTAATAACAGAATGCCCCTTCTCTTTTAATATTCTATATCTTAGGCTGTCACGAAAGTCGTTCCAGCCTATGATTACAGCGATTTTTAATAAGATTACAGAGATTGTTCCGTCGAGATTTAATCGTTGTAATCTATTTTCTTAATCTCTGTAATCAAGGGCGGCACTTTTGTGACGCCCTATTCTATATCTTCTTCTGGAAGCAATTTTTCTAAAGTAATGGCCTTTGCGATTTTATCTTTACCTTTAAGCGCATAGACTATCTCAACGCTGTCTCCTTCAGCCAGATCCTTGAGGGCATCTATATTCCTTAATTCTGTATCGGGGCTTACTTTATAAACCACATCTATCTCTTCGTCCGAATCATAGTCATATTCAGAAACAACTATCTGGTCAGAAGACACCTCTACAACCGCGCCCCAGGAATAATCCATATCTTCTTCATCCTGAGCTAAAGACAAGTTTGACGCAAAACAAAATATAGCTACTGCCAATATAATTGATAAAAATATCTTCATTGCATCCTCCGTTTCTTCTTTAATTCCCTCATTCTCCTTAAATCATCTTTAAATACCTCAAGGCCTGAAAGTCCATCTGTTATAGCCTTGACCAGCCTGTCGTGAGACCTGTCCTTTGAGCGTATCAGGTAATAATAGACATTTACGCCTTTCCTCCTGTCTCCGACTATGCCTGTCAGCCTGAGCCTGGTCAGGTGCTTGGAGATTATGGACTGGTTTCTGTTAAGAATCTGGAAAATCTCTTTTACAGCCAGATCCTGAGCGTTCAATAAATTAAATATCCTCAGCCTTGTATCGTCAGAAAAGGCCTTAAATATCTGCCTCGCTTCCTTAAGGCGCATCACATCACCTCCTTTTCAGGTTTAACCATATGAACATATGTTCATATATTCGATAAGTATATACAAAAAAGTCTGATTGTCAAGAAAAATCTCGCCTTCTCGGCTCGATGACTCAAAGAGATTTTTCGCAGACCCTGAGCAAGGCCGAAGGCCGCGTCGAAGGGTCAAATTGAGCATAAATAGGTTTATATAATTTCCTATGCTATCAAGAAATTTTTTTAAAATTTATGGGATTTCTTAGGGCAATAAAAGGGCCTTGGCAGGGATGTTAAAACTTATTTGCTGCCTTTGGGAAAACGTAAGAAATGAAGGTCCTTCGCTGCGCCAAAAATTCTCCTGTTCGTCGAATTTTTGACTTGCTCAGGACCAAATTTGCCTTAGGCAAATTTGGTGGACCCGGTCACAACCAATTCGAAACATCGCTGAGATCCGGGCTAATATTAAGATCCTCCCTGCCAAACACCCTTATTTATACCAGAAACTATCCCAAAAAGCAACCGAATTACACTTACTGGGCATGTCATACAAAAAGATAGCCAAAATCCTAAACATAGACCCCAAAACCGTAAAAAAGGCATGTAGACACCTACGAGGTGGGACCAAAGGTCCCTCCTCGTAGGTGAACTATCGAAAGGGAAATAACCCCATGCGCCTGCCATTCGGCATCTATAACCTTATAAACCCAGAAAGACACATCTGGTCCCAAGTCCGCATACTCCACGAAACCGACAAAGTCATTCTTGTCTACAACGGCATGAAAATCTGGATACCTAAGTCGCAGATATATGGGATAAGGTTACGAAATAGCATCTTTGAGATTTATATTAGGGAAGATATGGTAGGGTAATTAAGGATTGTCCCTAGAATTTTTTGCAGGCATGAAAGTTTGGATTCCCAAATTGAGAATATATGATACCTAAATAGCATACACAAAAATGTCTGCATTATTAAATAAAAGTTTTTTGCCTCTTTTTTGTGCGATTCCTAGAGTTAGCAATATATACTCTGTCTTATAGTTCGTGCCTATGTCAAGCAATTTAAGACATTGCTTCAGTTTCTTTATATCGAAGTCCTTTGGATAGCTAAATTTTCGATGGTAGAATCCAAATCTATTGGGTTTAATCTTTTCAGCGATTCTTTTATCTGCGCAATAATACCTTCATCCTTTAAAAACGGTGCAAATGCATCGGTATAGTGTTCAGGATGAGCATTAAAACGGGTTATTAATTCGTCAAAATCGACCCATACTAATCCAACTACTTCGCCTAATCCTTTCGCTAAATCTATCTCTATATCCTGCGACCCTCGTAACTCAAACATTATTTCATTGACGGTTCTTTCTTCCTGTCCATCCAGCTGATATACGTACAAACTTTTCATTTCTTGGTTATCCATACTCATACCTGGTCTAATTCCGGTACTTCTTACGACACTATCTACTATCTTACCGAGGTCTTCTCTTTGATAACGATTATATGTAAAAAGATACACAGTACTTAACTCGTCACTGACAGTATGTAAAACCTGTCCGGTTTTATCACCTTCTTGAGCGCTTAATTCCCGTTCAATTACAGCAAGCACCTTCTGTTTTTCTTCCTCGTTTAGCCACGAAAATTCATACATCTGCAGGTATCCGGCATGCTCATATTCTTCTCCTATCAGCTTTAATCTTTCCGGGACAAAATCCAATTTTTTCGATTGATCCTTTGTTGCAATTTCTTCGCCTCCTTCTTTGAGTGCTGTTTCTTTTGATCCTACTCCTCGTTCCACATGGCCAGCCGCACCGTTGCTTAGGGCTCCCCCAAAAACGTCTTTACTTTTCGCCCGTATCTGTCCCAAAAACTTTTTACCATCGTGGCTGAAAACCATGACGTTAACATTCTTATGCCGCAGCCCCAGAGCATGCGTTTCTGCTCTAGTAGCGACACCGACATTTCGGCCATTTTCGTCAACAATATCAAACTCTTCTTTAAAGTCATCTAATGATTTTTCCAAACGTTTCAACCGGGAACTGGCTAATTTAAAGATTCGACGAGTATCAGCTTTTTCAAAATTTTTGTAAATATCAACTGTTATTTTGTACATTTCGATAGCAAGCCGCACCGAACCTTGGCTCACGGATGCCTGTCTGATTAATTCTTCCGCTGCCCGGAAAGAAGTAATCCCAAAATCTTTTAAAGATGCTATTTTACTTTTTAGCCTCTCCTCTAATGCATTTATTAATTGTGCTTCTGATGGTCGGATGCCCTTTTTTCTTAATTCTTTGATTTCGCGCAAAGACTCGCTAGATTGATTAATTGCTTCACTATAATTAAATTCCTTTAAGTGTTTTGTTATTTCTCTATCAATATTATCAAGCTTATAAATCAAGCGTAACGTCATCTGTCCCTCCCCATTTATAAATTCCAAAATAGCGGGAGAAATCGCTTCACCTAAATCCATGCCCTCGATCTGAGGTTCCTGGGCATATAATGCTGCTCTTGCTTTACTCGCTGCTAAAGCTGACGAAGAACTCACGCGAGATTTCTTAAAGAGTCCCTGCTGCCAAAAACCAGATAACCACCTATAACTCATAATATTTCTATCCACATCTACTTCTTGGCCTTTTCTTTCAAAATACATAACCTCAATATTATTATCTTTAAATGTCTTTACCAAATTCCGTTCATCTTTTCGCCCATAGTCATTTACCTTGTCAGAACCCACCATAAAGGTCCACCTCATGTCAGGGTTCGCCATAAAAAGCCAGATATACGCTGCCATATCCATATTAAACCTTCGCTGGTCTTCATTCTCTCCTGCAATATCCTGTGCGTTTCCTTCTTCAAACATTCTAACTACTGCATCACGAATATCGCTGACGAATATTTTATCCTTTAAATCTTGGTCACCACTTACCGCTAACTCTGCCATTGCATTCCTGATTTCTGCACTCGAAGCAAAAGGCTTGTCTGGTATAGTTCCTCCATTGGCAATAACGACACCATTTAACTCTTCGCTAATCATTCCACCAAGAGATGCTGTTATGTGTCCATAAGTAAGAGGATTAAACGTTCCACCCTGCAATCCCATTTTTCCTTCGATACTCGATTGTTTGCCCTTTAAAGCAATTTCTGCAGCTCTTTTTAATATTTCAGGATTGGCAATCTTCTCATCGCTTTCGTTTAAAACCTTCTTAATGGCCTCTAAATATTCTTCTCTTTCACTTCTTGAGTAAGGGGACAATTTTATATCTTTAGGATTGATTGGCTTCATTTTATTCCTCGCATCCCCATTGCTATCTTGAAACTCTTCCTTCCTTAATTCATCAATTTCTCGAACATAACGATCTTTAGTTTCCTTGCCTGTGTTGGCCGGACTGATAATTGGCCCATATTCATTGAGCCGTGACATCTTTAATCTCATAACATCTTCGATCAAAAACTTCGGCTCCTGATCGGTTGTTCTGATAAATACCCTCACAATCTTCTTTTCTTTTTTAGAGCCTTCGCTATCTAACTCTGACCTTTCATATCCTATAACATCTAAGCTATTAGAAACTCCCTTAGCATTAAGTTTGATTACCATTCTATAAGTTTCATTCAGTACCGCTTCTTTATCGTCACCTTCAACTACAATCACATTATTAGGTAAAATACCAATATACCCTCCACCGCATTCAAATAATTGCGCATCAGAATCCGTCGCAGGTTGCTCGGATGCAAATGAAACGGCACTGATCATTTCAAGAAGATTGTTCCTCACCATATCTTCAGTAGTTGTCGTAACTTCTTTCCCAGCTTTTCTGGTACGTCTTTTTTGCTCGGGTAAAGGCTCAAACGCTGGCTCAGCATGATCGTGCTTCGATTCTTCTACTATTAAATCCTTTGATCCCAAAAGTAATGCTACTAAATCACGATCTTTGTCAGTGAGCTCATCCCGAAATGTGTCTACATATTCTATAATCGCTTCAGTGTCGTGCCAGGCATCCGGTATTTTCTGAACAATAATACTCTTAACTGTTTCTAGTGTTTTTCCTTTCAATTCCAGCTGACCGTCCTTCCACAAATCGTATATATTCTTGAATAACTCACTCAATGTTATCCGTTCTAAAAATTCTTCAGATAGTCGTTCTTCCTGCTGCATTTCTTGAATAACAGCAAAAACAAGGGTTTGTGCATTTCCTGTATTTTTAATTCTAAAACCGCTCGCAGCATCCCTTTCCCCTTTGTTTAAAATAACAATATCGCCCCCTGAAACTTTATCCGTGCGCAGTTCTTTCCCTGCTGCATCTATTAACGTAATTTCACCCTTCAATTCTTTGATGCGTTCATCCATATCCCAGCCAGGCTCAATTTTTTCCGACCAGGGGAATATCCGTACAGTCTGAAAACCGGGATAAATCGGATTAATACCAAATACATCGCTCGACTGTCCTGGGTTGATGTATACAACGGATACTTTTACATATGTCTCTGCTTGAACGACCGGGAGGTTATTATCATCCAACACTAATTGCTGCTCTTCATTAATACGTAGTTCATGCGCTATTGCCGGATAATAATGGGTGAGGACTTTACCGCGTCCGTCAGATAACATTTCGATAACTGGAGAAATTATCTCAATATGCTCGAAAGGGCTAGCACCGGCATCAGTAAACCCCTTCTGCAATGCAATAAATGGATCTTTTAAAGTAAAGTCCGTTGTAGAGAATTCATTAGGATTGGTGAGCCGGTGAAGCTTCTTTGGCGGAATCTTGATAATGCTCCCCACGGGAACAGTATATTCAATTTCTCCGTGCGGGTTTACTTCTACTACCCGTATGTTTCCAGACAATGCTATCGTCATTTCCCCGTCATTATGGTTATGATTATTCTGGGCATGCAGCGGGGGGTTTTCAACTTCACTTAAACTTATACCGTCTGTTAAATACATCATTGGATGTAAAGCAATATGATGGTGGCGGGCATCAATCCGCAGATCTTTAAATCTCGTCAATTGCTTAAAAGGTATAATAGAAAGAGGCGTGGAACCATCTGCTAAATACAGGAATGATTCCTTCGAAAACCTCTTTGCCTGCACTATGGCATGGTCCAATACTTTTCTAATAGTACTGTCTTCTTCACTCAGGGTGTCATAGATTTTCTTTAATCGCTCCAGAATGAAAAATGCCTCATACAATCGAGCCAATCTTGCTTCCCGGCTTTTCTCATCAATTGGCACATTTTGTCTATTATTAAAAACGCTCAATGCTTCTTTATGCATCGAATAGAGTTCTACAAGATCGTGCGCGACAGCTTTTTTCTCTTTTTCCGTAAGCATGGTAGCATCATCCTTGCCCCGCTCGGCAGCTATTGACTCTAACGGTCTAACATAAGACACATCCTCTTGTGCTATTTCTGTAGAATACTGCAACATGCTAAAGAATGTGTTTACATGAGATAAGTTTTTAGGATCGTATTCGTCTGTCTTATATTTCACTATTCTATACTTCTTATCCTGAAAATATTCAATGGCAGCTTCAACCTGAACCTTA
>JAHILY010000011.1 GCA_018896815.1 Candidatus Omnitrophota bacterium
GGCAAGTTCTTTTTCCTCGCCAAGCTCAATCGCCCGTTTTCTAATATATCCCGCATCCTCTTTAGAATCTGTCCGCACAAAAACAGAATCTGGATTAAAAAGCTCCACGTATTTTGATGCAAACTCCATGAGCTTGGCATTCTTTAGAGCTTCAAGTTTTTTGAAATTTTCATTGCCTAATTTTTCTCTAAGTAGTTTTAAGTCCATAATTTTTAACCTGATTACACCGCGTAGGTGTATTACACCTACGCGGTGTAACAATGGCGCAGGAATTACTTTACCAACCGCCTTGCCTCTTTCACTATTATCTCTACATCCTGTATATGGCCTATTGCCTCAGAGCCACAGGCAAGAGTTCCTTTGATAGGGCCTGTAAACTTATAATCTAGTTTCTTTAATTTCTGTATATTGGCCTCTACAATTTTATTTTTATACATCCCTTCATTCATTGCTGGCGCGAATAAGACAGGTGATTGTGTGGCGCAAATAGTGCATGTGAGCATGTCGTCACATATGCCAGAGGCAACCTTCCCTATTATATTTGCAGTGGCAGGCACTACAAGCACCAGGTCTGCCTTATCTGCTAAAGAGACATGCGCCATATCCCAGCCCTCTGGCGACTTGAATAGATCTGATGTAATTACGCTATTGCCAGAGATGGCCTGAAAAAGTATAGGCCTTATAAACTCCTCTGCCTCTTTTGTCAGGACAACCTCTGTGGACAGGCCAATCTTGCGCAAGCCCCTGATTACTTCAAGCGCCTTGTAACAAGCAATGCTTCCAGTGACACCGATTATGACGTGTTTTTTCATAGACTATAACTTCAAACCCGTCCGCCTGAGGCAGACGGGTTTGAAAAAAAGTTACGCAGCCTTAGTTTTTCTTTACTATGTATTTCACCTTCCCCGCACCTATTTCTTCAAGCGCAATCGTAGAAAATTTCTTTGTAGATGTCTCTATGAGTTTCTTCGCCCCGTTATTCAGTTCCACTGCCCTCTGCGCAGCAATCAAGGTAACCTTGAATATACTATCCCCATTCTTTAAAACACTCTCACGCGATATATATGACATACTATCTCCTTTCGATTCTGCATCTTTCTGCAATTACAATAGACCTTAGGTTCTCGAGCGCTGAATCCAGCACATTATTTATCACTACATAATCATATCTTGGAAGATATGACACTTCCTTCTTTGCGATCCTTATCCTCTTTGCAATCTCTTTCTTGGTATCTGTGGAACGGTCCCTGAGTCTTCCTTGGAGCTCAGACATAGACGGCGGAAGCACAAATATGCAGACTGAATTTACGCTCTTAGCCCTTCTTATCTTCATTGTGCCCTGTACGTCTATATTCAGTACCACATCCTGGCCCTTTGTTACTAGATGCTTTATGTATTTTTTTGGCGTGCCATAGTATTCATCAAAGACTTTTGCCCATTCTAAAAATTCGTTCTTTTTCTTGCGCTTTAAGAATTCTTCTTTCTCTATAAAAATATAATCGATCCCGTCCCTCTCACCTGGCCTGGGCGGTCTTGTCGTCATAGAGATAGATCGATTCAGCCCCTTTAAAGAATCCACTAATTTATTGCACAGCGTAGTCTTTCCTGATCCTGACGGAGCTGATACTATGAATAATATTCCTTTGCGTTTCATATTTCGTCTCTCTGATACACCGCGTAGGTGTGATACACCTACGCGGTGTATACTGGTTTATTCCACATTCTGCACCTGTTCGCGTATCTTCTCTATTTCGCTTTTTATGTCAACAACCAGCCTGGATATCTTCACATCCCCTGCCTTTGAACCAAGTGTATTGACCTCCCTCTGAAGTTCCTGCAGTATAAAATCCAGGCGCCTGCCTGCCTCTTTTGAGGAATTAAGCGCATTCCTTAAGGCAGCGATATGACTCCTTGCGCGCGTAATCTCCTCTGTTACATCACACTGTCTGGCAAACAAGGCAATCTCTGTCTCTATCCTGGCCTTGTCTATATCATAGTTCCGGCGCTTCATTATGGCCCTGACCCTTGCATCAAGCTTGTGTTTTTGCTGACTAACCACGCCTGGCGCAAGGCCTGCTATTTTTTTTATGCAATGTGAAACCTCTTCAATCCTCTTTGAAAGATCTCTATAAAGCGCCCTGCCTTCTTTTTCTCTCATCTTGTTACAGTCAATAGCTGCCTTCGCAACTGTCTTTTCAATTATAGGCCATAAAAGATTCAGGTCATGCTCTTCTTGCTCCTGTACGAACACATCTGGGAAAGAAAGTATATGAGATAATTTTATATCATCCTTTATCTTGAATCCATTTCTTACCTTTTTCAATAACTGATAATATCTACTTATGGCCTCTTCGTCCAGTTTGACAGACTTAAAATTTTTCTCGCTCTTTTTGTGCATAAGAGAAAGGTTTACCTTGCCGCGCCGTACATATCCATGGACAAGGTGTTTTACTTTGTCTTCAAGTTGATTGAGGCTGTTAGGTATCCTGGAGGACACATCAAAAAATCTATGGTTTACTGTGCGGATCTCAACAATAAAACTCCCAAACTTGCTGCCTGTCTCACCTTTCCCAAATCCTGTCATGCTCTTTATCATGCCCAGGCCCTTTTCTTTAATTTACTAATTTCTTTTATCTCTGTAGGATAGAAGTCCACTATAATATCATCTGGCTCAAACCACAGCTTGATCTCACGCTCTGCCTCTTCTGGGTTTGTAGATGCGTGCAATACATTTTCATAAATACCCTTTGTTGTGATCCTGCCGTATGAGCCCCGGATGCTCGTTACCTCTGCCTCTTCTGGATTTGTTTCACCAGCAAGCTGACGCACTTTTTTGATTGCATCTGGGCCCCAGTATACTATAGCCATTACCTTGCGCCTGTCGTGAAGCTCACCCTTTATGTATTTAATTAGTTCATTAAAAAATGGCTTGTCCTTCATGTGCTTATAATGCTCTTTTGCAAGTTTCTCAGTCACTCTAACCATTTTAGCAGCAACGAGTTCCAGCTTTGACTCAGAAAGCCGAGCAAGGATGTTTCCAGTTAAGGACTTTACAAGCCCATCGGGCTTGATTAAGACTAATGTTTGTTGGTTCATGGTTTACCTACCCCATTGTAATTATGTTAACTATCTGATTTTAAAAGAGTTATAATGTTTTCTAAATCCTTGTCTGAATAAAATTCTATCTCTATCTTGCCGCCTTTTTTCGACCTTACTATTTTGACCTTTGTGCCTAAAGCCTGACTTAGTCTTTCTTCTACTGAGGTGAGGTTTGGGTCTTTTTCACTGATCTTTTTCTTCTTTGGAGACAACCATGTTTTTGCGTATCTCTCTGTGTCTCTTACAGATAGGTCATTTTTTATAACCTTTGTGCAAAGCCTTGTCTGCTCTGTTGCACTGCTCAGGCTAAGCAATGCCCTGGCATGGCTCATAGAAAGTGTTCCACGTGAAACATATTCCTGTATCTTCTGCGGAAGTTTTAACAATCTAAGGATATTAGCAACAGTTGCTCTGTCTTTTCCAATTGTGTCAGCTATCTTGTCCTGCGTAATATCAAACTCGTCTGCAAGCCTCTTATATGCTCTTGCCTGGTCTATTGGATTAAGGTTCTCTCTCTGCACATTCTCAATAATAGATATCTCTAAAGAGTCCAGGTCAGTGGCCTCTTTAATAATAGCTGGCAGCTCCTTTAACTTAAGCATCTTTGCTGCCCTTAACCGCCTTTCACCAGCAATCAACTCATAATATCCTTGTCTTGAGCGAACAAGTATAGGTTGTATAAATCCTTTCTCTTTTATAGAAATCGATAGGTCTTCAATGCTCTTGTTATCAAAGTCTTCTCTGGGCTGGTACTTGCTTGCCTTGATGTTATCAATAGGTATAATAGTAATGCCCTGCTGTATCTTTGACTCAAATACCTTTTCTTTTGCTATCCCAGCATTCCCTGGGATTAACGCACTTAGGCCTCTGCCGAGAACTCTTTTTTCCATTCTTGTGCCCCTCCCTCTTCTATGGGTTCACCAAGTATCTCACTAGCTAATGAAGAATATGTCTTAGCGCCTATTGAATGTTTGTCATAGACATGTATTGGCTTTCCAAATCCAGGCGCCTCGCTCAGCCTAATGCTCCTGGGTATAATTGTCTTAAACACCTTTTCTTTAAAGAATTGCCTCGCCTCATTGATTACCTCAGATGTAAGATTTGTCCTATAGTCTGCCATTGTCAAAAGCACGCCCTCGATCTGAAGCTCAGGATTCAGATTATCCTTGACTAGATTAATTGTATTTAAAAGCTGACTCAGGCCTTCTAAGGCATAGTATTCGCATTGTATTGGAATCAGGACAGAGGTGGCTGTTGTAAGGGCGTTTATAGTCAATAGCCCCAGGGACGGAGGCGAGTCTATGAGGATAAAGTCATACTGCTCCTTCATGTCTTTTAATGCATTCTTTAACCTATACTCCCTATTCAGGAGGCTAATGAGCTCTATTTCTGCGCCTGTAAGATTGATGCTGGAAGGCGCTATTGTAAACTCAGAAATGTGCACATTTTTTATTATCTCAGAAATATTAGCGCCATTGATCAAGATATCATAGATGCTCTTCTCAAGCCCTGCCTTGTCAACGCCAAGCCCGCTCGTGGCATTTGCCTGAGGATCAAAATCAATCAGTAAAACACTCTTTGATTTCTGCGCAAGCGCATACCCAAGATTGATTGCAGTAGTGGTCTTTCCTACCCCGCCTTTTTGATTGCAGATTGCTATGATTTTTCCCATCAGTCTTCATTGAGCACTTATCGTGCTCAATTTCGCCTGATACTGGATCCGGCGAAGCCAAGCACGATAAGTGCTTGGCGAAGACGGAACCGTATCATAACCGTATCATTTTTTCTGTAACTTCTTTTTTACCCGTACTTTAGCTAATCTGGCACCTTGCATGCTAAAAAGCCCTTTGTTCTCTTCCCTGAGCACCTGTATGTCTACATCTGAACGTTCAGCACGTAGCTTATGCAGGGCGATCCTTATGGCTTCCTGCGCTGTCTTTGCCTCTACCTCAACCACTTCTTGGAGATGTTTTTTTGATCTCTGCGGTGTCATGTCTTTCTCAAAATAGCATACTGCAATGAACTGGTCAGTAGCGTATTTGTAAGCCAGTATAGCACCAGGCCCGCAGGCAAAGAGTAAAATATAAACCCAAACATGACTGGCATTATATTGGCCATCATCTTTTGTTGCTCTGTCTGGGCAGCGCCCGTCCTCCCCTGGGACAACTTCTGTTGTATTATCATAGCACCTATCATTAAAATTGGCAACAGATTTATTGCGCTTCCCAGAAAAGGCAGTTTAAATGGGAGCTGGAATGCGGCATCAGGCATTGAAAGGTCTTTTATCCACAAAAAGGTTGCGCCCTTAAGCTCTACAGACCTCATAAGCGTCTGGTATAGCGCGATAAATATCGGCATCTGTAAAAATAAAGGCATGCACCCGCCCATTGGATTTACTTTATATCGACGATACATCTCCATTATTTCTTTATTTAATTTTTGCGGGCTGTCTTTATGCTGCTGCCTGATCTTTTCTATCTGCGGCTGCAGTTCCTGTAGTTTTCTCATGGACTTAAGGCTCTTAAAGCTCAGCGGAAAGAGGAGCAGGCTCACGCAGCATGTAAGCAAGAGTATGGCTACCCCGTAATTATGCGACAGGCCATAGAAAAACCTCAGAACACTCAAAAGTATCAGGCTTATACTTGTTAATTTTCCAAAATACAAGGCCTTGCCAAAGCTTGGATCTGCCTTTTGTAATTCATTGAGCTCTGTTGGCCCGATGTAGAAGAGGATGTCATAGATCTTTGTCTCTCCAGGAAAGATCTTTTCATCCACAATAAATCCGACCACAGGCGCTGTGCCTATCTTTTTTGTAAAGATACCCTGCGGTATAAATTCAGGCCTTGCTATTATAGAATAGTATTTGTTTCTGAGCGCGAGCCACTCGATGTTGTCTTGATATAACTTATTGTATTTCTTAGAGTTATAACTAGCTATCCTTTTTACGCTGCCATCTCTGTAAAGGACATCTGCTCCTATATATCTAGTTTCCCAGGCTTCTTTATCAGAGATGTTTGATGCAGTTGTGATTTCAAAAGAAAGGCTTTGTGTTGAGCTGGAATTATTTGTAATATTTATGGATGCCTTTAACGCATATCTATCTTTTAAAAATCTGATCTTTTTTTCTATGGCAAGGCTATTTTTCTCTGCATAGAAAGAACTTGTATCTTCTTTAAATACAAAGGGTTGAGAAGAGAGGTCAGTGAGCGCGCCTTTGCCTTCGATCGCAAGTATGCCTGACTCATATATGGCATCCTGGACAAGGTCTATGTCAAGACGCTTGCCATCCCTGATCCTGAGTCCCTGGACTGACCCGCCAATATTTGAAAAATTAACCTCATATCTGCTGGTATTGACAGTCTTTGACTCAGCATCTACGGGAAGAGCCGCTATCATGTCTTTGGGAGATTCTTCTGTAATGTGTGGAGCCATAACTTCTTTATTTTCAATGGGCTGGGCAATGAAGTCTTCTTGCGCAGGAGGCGGACTGACCTTTGCAATAAACAAAGGATAAAGGAGCATCACAATAATCGAAAATGTTACAGCCAGTAAGAGTCGTTTTTCCATATTACCTTTCTAACCTGGGTAGCCTACGCAGAGCTGTAGGCCAGGTTTAAACCTGGCCTACAGCTAATCCGCCTTAGGCGGATTATTTTTTGTAAGGGTCATGGCCGCCAGGAAAGAATGGGTTGCATCTCAAGATCCTGGCTGCGCCCTTAAGTAAACCAAAAAAAATACCCCTGCCATCAATTGCATCTATAGTGTATTGTGAGCAAGAGGGGTGATATCTGCATTGACATAACGTCAATGGTGACAGATAGTTATGATAAAACTTGATACTATTTTTTACTAATTTTTTTAAATATGTCATCCAGTTCTTTTTGAACATTTGTTGACTTAGTGTCTTTTTTAAGACACATTGCCATGATTGCAATGTCATAACCCTCTGGCAGGAGATGTCTTGTGTGTCTATAGGCCTCTCGCAAGACCCTTTTGAACCTATTCCTGAGAACAAGTTTCTTATTATAGAGTGCTTTTCTGACTAAAAAAGCTACTCTATTACATGTACATGAACCAGCAGGCCTTTTAACAAGATATATATTAACTAACTTGCCCCTGAAAGGTCTTGCCTGGTCAAGCACTGCCTTTATTGCATCACTATTCTTAAGGCGTTCTTTGCTAGGGAAGAGGTATCCCATTAAGCAGATAGTCTTTTGCGGCCTTTTCGGCGCCTGCGGCTTAATATGGCCCTGCCTTTTTTCGTACGCATCCTGCGCCTGAAGCCATGCTTTCGCTTGCGCTTTAAAATACTGATTCTTGTTATACCTTTTTTCATGATATACTCCTAATTGTAAGTGTTTTATTATAACATAATTGATTTTACCGTCAAGCAAAATGTGCTTTGCACATTTTGTTCTCTCGCAGCAGAAGATTTAACTTGAAAAGAAAATTCCGCCTTGCTATAATGTTCAAGCTATGACAGTGGACCTATCTAATATCTGGGACAAAATCCTTGACTACACAAAACAGGAAATAGGAGAGAGGGCGTTTGAGAATTGGTTTACGCAGGCCAAGCTTTCCTCTGTCACCGACGATGGCTTTATAATTCAAGTACCGTCTAATTTTTTTAAAGACTGGATATATGACCATTACCGGGATATATTAAATATAGCTGTCTTAAAAACTATTGGCAAGGTCATGCCAATACAGTTTGAGGTAAAAGAGCAGTCTAAACTTAAAACACCAATGTCTTCTAAAAAAACCTTTGCCCTGGAAAGGCCGCAAAAAAAGTCTTTTTATCTAAATCCAAGATATACATTCGAGGGGTTTGTGGTTGGCTCATCCAATCGCTTTGCGCATGCAGCTACCATGGCAATAGCAGAGTCTCCTGCAAAGGCATACAACCCGCTTTTTATATATGGCGGGGTAGGGCTGGGCAAGACTCATCTGATGCAGGCAGCATGCCACTACATCTCTGAGACAAACAGGGACATGAAACTCTTCTATACATCCAGCGAGAGTTTCACAAACGAACTTATAAATGCGATCCAGAACAGGACCACCCCTAAATTCAGAGAGAAATACCGCATGGTGGATGTGCTATTGATAGACGATATCCATTTTATAGCAGGCAAGGATGCCACGCAGGAAGAATTTTTTCATACATTCAACGCCCTTTATGATGCCCATAAACAAATAGTCTTATCAAGTGACCGCTCGCCGAAGACCATCCCGGGCATGGAAGAGAGGCTTGTGTCCAGGTTTGAGTGGGGGCTAGTGACAGACGTACAGGTGCCAGACCTCGAGACCCGTATGGCCATATTAAAAAAGAAGGCCGAGAGAAACAATACCAGCCTTCCTGAAGACGTCCTGTATTTTATAGCAGAAAATATCAAGACCAACATAAGAGAGCTTGAGGGCGCGTTGATTAAACTAATCGCTTATGCCTCGCTGGAAAACAAACACATATCCCTGGCCCTTACAAAAGAAGTCTTGCGCGACGTGCTCTACGAAAAAGAAAAGAGGATATCTGTGGAGGCGATCCAGAAAAAGGTAGCGGCTTATTTTGACATAAAGGTGTCTGAATTAAAGGCAAAGAAGCGCCACAAGCAAATTTCCTACCCCAGGCAGGTCGCGATGTATCTATCAAGGGAGCTCACAAACCTCACCCTGCCAGCCATAGGAGAGCATTTTGGCGGCAGGGACCACTCTACAGTAATACATGCCTGCGAGAAGATACAGAAGGAGTTAAAAAAGAACCAAAATGTGAAAAACTTGATAAACAGGCTTATGTTAGAGGTAAATGGTTGATTCTGTGAATAAAAAATATTTTTTTGTGGATTATTTTTATTTTATAACTATAATTAAATAATCGGGTTTCAGAGTTATCAACATATCAACAGGTACTAATAAGACTACTACGATTTTTCAATTGACAAAATAGTAACATAATAAAGCGGGGGGTTTGTTTATGAAAATTAAAATGTTTAAAAGCGATCTAGTAAAAAACATGCAGAAGGTCCAGAATGTAATATCATCAAAAAGCAGCCTACCAATACTCTCAAATGTCTTAATAGAAGCCGAACAGGGCAACATAAGACTAACAAGCACCGATCTTGACATAGGTATATCAGCTATCTTTCCGTCAGAGGCAGAGGAAGAAGGCGCCATTACAGTACCAGCCAAAAGATTCAGTGACATTGTAAAGGAGCTGCCAGACGAAGACATTTTAATAAACACCATGAAAAATAATTCCATGAGCATAAAGTGCGGGAAGTGTTTTTTTAAGATTTTAGGTTTGCCAAAAGAAGACTTTCCAAAACTTCCGGAGTTTAAAACAGAGCCAGATGTGATTATGGAGCAGGCTGTGTTAAAGAACATGCTGAGTATGACGTATTTTTCCATGTCGCATGATGAGACGCGCTATGTCTTGAACGGGGCGCTGTTTTTATTTAAAGCAAACCAGCTGACAATAGTAACAACAGACGGTAAGCGGTTGAGCCTGCTTAGAAAAGAATTGCCAAATACTGTTACAGACCGCTCTGTTATCGTGCCGTCAAAGACCATATATGAGCTTAACAGGGTTTTAGAGGACGAGGGTGAGGTGCGGATAACGCTGAGCGAAAACCAGATAAGGTTTGAGGCGCAGAACATTACTATAATCTCAAGGTTGATAGAGGGCGAGTTCCCAAATTACAGTCAGGTCATACCAAAAGAGGCAAAAGAAAAGATTGTTTTAAACAGAGAGCAGTTTTTGTTAGGGGTAAAGAGGGCAGCGCTTTTGACCACACAGGATTCAAGGGCCATAAAGATAGATGTATTGAAAAACAAGATGGTGATTTCAAAATCTCACCCAAACATAGGCGAGGCAAAAGAAGAAATAGATACGGCCTATAATGGTCATGAGATATCAGTGGGGTTTAATCCTGGCTATCTCATGGATGTCTTGAAGGTGGCCCCAAGGGACGAGCTGGCAGTAGAGATTGTGGGGCCTGACAAGCCGGTTGTGATCAGGATAGGGGACGGGTGTTTGTATTTACTGCTTCCTATGCAATTAACATAGGGGCGTGATGAGAAAAAGTAAAAAGCAGCCCGAAGGCATAAAGAATATACTTGGCAATGTCCTGGGAACAATAGAAAAAAAAGGACCTGGTAAAAAAGAAAAGATATCGAATGCGTGGCAGAAGACAGCAGGCGAAAAGGCTGCGAGGCATTCAAGGCCAACAGGCCTTAGGCGTAAAGTCTTGGCAATAGAGGTAGACAGTTCGACGTGGTTTTACGAGCTCAGCACAAAGAAACGAGAGCTGTTGAGGGAATTGAAAAAGGAATTAAAGGAATGCAAGATAGACGATATTAGATTTAGGATGGGAGATATCGTTTAATTCAAAACCCGCTTTTAAAAGGGTAAACACTATGGCAAAAAAACCAAAGGCTGTTTCGGACAAGCAGGGTAAATACGACGCCAGGACAATACAGGTCTTGGAGGGCGCTGATGCAGTAAGAAAGCGTCCAGCCATGTATATAGGAGATTTGTCCACAAGGGGGCTTCACCACCTGGTGTATGAAGTTGTGGATAACTCTGTGGACGAGGCAATGGGCGGCTATTGTAACAACATTGTCGTCACGGTGCACATGGACAATAGCGTCACTGTAACAGACGATGGCCGTGGCATCCCCGTGGACATGCATAAGACACAGAAAAAGCCAGCTGTTGAAGTGGTGCTGACCACGCTTCATGCAGGCGGGAAGTTTGACCACCGCTCTTATAAGGTGTCTGGCGGACTGCATGGCGTAGGCGTAAGCGTTGTAAATGCATTGAGCGAGTGGCTAGAGGTGGAGATAAAAAGAGACGGCAAGGTATATCATCAGGAATACAAGAGAGGCAGGACTGCCTCGAAGCTAACAGTAGTTGGTAAGGCAAAGACCACTGGGACAAGCGTAACATTCAAGGCAGATAAAGAGATATTCAAAGACACTCTGGAATTTTCATTCGAGACATTGTCTAACCGACTCAGAGAGCTCGCTTTTTTAAACAAGGACCTGAAGATAAAATTAGAAGATGAGAGAAAAGATAAAGAGGCAGAGTTTTATTATTCTGGCGGGATTATATCATTTGTAGAGCACCTCAATAAAAACAAAAACGCCTTACACAAAAAGGTCATTTATTTTTCAGGAGAAAAAGAAGGCGTCACATGCGAGATCGCGCTCCAGTATAATGACGGGTATTCAGAGAGCATATTTAGTTTTGTAAACAATATAAACACAATAGAAGGCGGTACTCACCTTAGCGGCTTTAAGTCTGCGCTTACAAGGTCAGTCAATCAGTATTGTAAAAATAAAAATATGCTCAAATCGTCGGATGTGCCTATCTCTGGCGACGATATACGCGAAGGCCTGACCTGCATAATAAGCATAAAGGTGCCAAACCCGCAGTTTGAAGGACAGACAAAGACAAAACTTGGCAATAGTGAGGTAGAAGGCATTGTCGCATCTGTTGTGCACGAACACCTCTCGTTGTATTTTGAAGAGCACCCTTCAGTTGCAAACAAGGCCATTGAAAAGGCAATACTTGCAGCGCGCGCTAGAGAGGCAGCGAGAAAGGCGAGGGAGCTCACCAGGCGAAAGGGCGCCCTGGACTCCGGGTCACTCCCTGGCAAGCTTGCAGATTGCTCTGAAAAAGATGCGAGCATGTGCGAACTTTATATAGTAGAAGGAGATTCTGCAGGTGGTTCATCCAGGCAGGGCAGGGACCGTAGATTTCAGGCAATACTTCCAATAAAAGGAAAGATCTTGAATGTGGAAAAGGCAAGGCTTGACAAGGCCCTGGCTAATGAAGAGATCCGCACCATTATAAGCGCGCTTGGTACAGGCGTTGGAGAAGAGTTTAATCTGGAAAAGCTCAGATATCACAAGGTCATTCTTATGGCTGACAGTGACAGCGATGGCAGCCACATACGCACGCTTCTTTTGACCTTGTTTTTCAGGCAAATGCCACAGATTATAGAAAAAGGTCATATGTATATTGCCCTGCCGCCGCTCTATAAGGTTAAGAGAGGTAAGCGCGAAGAATATATAGAGACAGAGAAGAAATTGAATGAGTTCTTGTTTGACCTTGGCACAGAGGGTATGACCTTGACCTACCCAAAGAACAAGAAGATCTTTAAAGATAAGCAGCTCAAAGACCTTTTATACCTGGTTTTGGAGTTTGACAGGCTGGCAGGGGCTATTGAGCGGCGTGGAGTGAAATTGCAAAAATACCTGGGTTTTAGGCATAAAAAGACCAAAAAACTACCTATTTATATGGTTAAAGTGGAGGGAGATGCCCAGTTTCTCTATGATGACACAGAGCTGGCAAAGGCCATAAAAAAGCTTGAAATGGAGCTTGGTAAGGACGTTGAAATCAGCGCAAAAACAGGCCATGTTGTTGAGTTTTATGAGGCAAGAGACATGGAAAAGATCATTGATAAGATAGACAAGATGGGTTTTGAGATTGAGCAGTTGTTTCAGAGCGATACAAGCACAAAAAAGAATGCTTTTAAGGTGGAGTCAGAAGATGATATAAGGGGCCTGGATACATTAAAGGAATGCCTTGATTATGTAAGGGAAGTAGCAAGGAAGGGCCTGCATATACAGAGGTACAAAGGTCTGGGTGAAATGAACCCGACACAACTTTGGGAAACTACAATGGACCCAGAGACGCGCACGCTTTTAAAGGTCGCTATGGAAGATGCTGTTGAGGCAAACGAGATGTTCACTGTGCTCATGGGCGACCAGGTCGAGCCCAGGAAAGCATTTATAGATAAATACGCGCTGGAAGTGCGGAATCTGGATATTTAATATGTATGCACAAAACGAAAAATTAATACCTGTACGCATCGAAGACGAAATGAAGAATTCTTATCTCACTTACGCCATGAGCGTAATCGTGGGCAGGGCATTGCCCGATATCAGGGATGGTCTAAAACCAGTGCACAGGCGCATTCTTTATGCAATGATGGATCTGGGCCTGGAGCACAGCAAGCCCTATAAAAAATCCGCGAGGATAGTTGGCGAATGCTTTGTTAAAGACACACTTATATTAACTGAGAAAGGACTAATCCCCATCCAGGATGTTGGACGAGGCGACAGGGTGTTTACGCAGCATAACTCGAGGACGGTTACGCAGTTATATGAGATGCCAAAAAAAGACCTTTTAAAGATTAAGCTGGACAGCGGCATTGCTAATATAGTTACGCCTTCGCAGAAATTTAAGGTGTTAGATAAAAATTTAGAATTTATTTGGAAAGAGGCAAAAGAATTAACCAAAGAAGATTATATTGTTACAAGGGCCCACTATCCTGAAATTACAGATTTGGTGAAACTAGAAAGCGCTGGTGTCAAGGGCCCGGCTTACCTAACCAAAGACATTGCTTATGTTTTAGGTCTTTTGGCTTCAGATGGTTGGGTTGAGAAATCTAATGGCAGACAAAGAAACAGAATGGGTTTTTGTTCTGCCAGCAGAAACGTTTTGGAAAAAGTGTGTTCAATTTTCAAGCAAGAATTTGATTATGAACCAACAATCGAGATGAAACAATGCGAAGGCTTCACAAAGCATGGAAAACCACTTAAAAAGCAATACGCTGTAAGGATTAACAGAAACCGCATCAATGATTTTTTCATGGCGAATTTCCATTTGGAAGGCTGCAAGGCAAAGGCCAAAAAAATCCCACAGCAAATATATACGTCTCCAAAAGAAGTAATATTTGCTTTTGTTTCCGGACTGATTGAAGGCGATGGCAGTATTCATAAGAACAGAAATGTTATACATTATGGGTCGATTTCCGAAAAACTGATAGATGGGTTACTAATACTTTTGCAGCACCAGGGTATTTTTGGTAGAAAATACAAGGCAAAAAGAACAAATTCTAGCCATGTTTTAGGAAGAAAAGTTATAAGCAGAGAGGTTTTTTATTATTTAGAATTTAAAGGCTCTAATGCACTGTTGTTAGCATCAAGAATTAACTGTGTTCAGGCGCTGAAGAAGATTAGGTTATTTGGCATGAGTTTTAAGCGAACGATCCCCTCGAAACATGATCTTATTCCTTATGCAGGGACTAATATCTTTGCTGAATTGAGCGCAAGGCATATTGGGAGCGGATGGTATCAAGATTTAAACGGTGATAAATTCAGGATGGGGATAAAATATCCCACAGGCTCTAAGATTAGATACGCAAATGATCTCACTAAGAAACCTTTGAGAAAATGTCAGGTTTTGGATTGGGGAATTGGAGAAAAATTAAGGAAGATAGGCTCGCCTCTTTCTGATTTTGTTGATGATATAGTAGAAAATAAGACTTATTTTTCAAGAGTTGTTTCAATAGAGAAATCCGCACCGCAAGAGACTTATGATATACAGGTAGAAGGCGAACATGAATTTATTGCCAATGGCATGATCTCTCACAATTGTCTTGGGAAATATCACCCGCACGGCGACACAGCTGTGTATGACTCTTTAGTGCGCATGGTGCAGGATTTTTCTCTGAGATATCCTTTGATAGACGGCCAAGGCAATTTTGGCAGCGTCGACGGTGACGCAGCTGCTGCCATGAGATATTCAGAGGCGCGCATGGCCGCGATCTCTAACGAGCTACTCGACGATATAGACAAGGACACAGTTGATTTTGTCCCAAATTTTGATGAGTCTCTTCAGGAGCCGAGCGTTTTACCGGCGCGATTGCCGAACTTGCTTGTAAACGGCTCGAGCGGCATTGCGGTTGGCATGGCCACCAATATCCCGCCGCACAACCTCACTGAGATAGTGGATGCCATTATAAAGGTAATAGCTGAGCCAGGCGTCTCCATAAAAGACCTGATGAAGATAGTAAAGGGGCCGGATTTTCCAACAGGCGGGATTATTTGCGGCAGAGAAGGCATAAAAGAGGCGCATGAGACAGGAAGGGGCCGTCTAAAACTTCATGCAAGGGCAGCCATTGAACAACAAAAAGGCAACAGAGAAGCCATTATCATAACAGAGATACCTTATCAGGTAAATAAGTCAAAGCTCATAGAAAATATTGCAGATCTTGTACAGGATAAAAAAATAGAGGGTATATCAGATATAAGAGACGAGTCTGACAAGGAAGGCATGAGGATTGTCATTGACTTAAAGCGCGACCAGAATGCCCAGATCATTCTTAATCAATTGTACAAGCGCACGCAGATGGAGACCACATTTGGCGTTATAACGCTTGCGCTTGTCGACGGCAGACCAAAGGTCTTAAATCTAAAAGAAGCCATTGAATTATACATAAAACACAGAGAGATCATTGTAAGGCGCAGGACGCAGTTTGAGCTAAACAAGGCAGAAAGACGTGCGCATATCTTAGAGGGATTAAAGATAGCAGTTGATCAGATAAATAAAATCATAAAGACCATCAGAGAATCAAAGGATCCTAAGATAGCAAAAGATAAATTAATGAAAAATTTTGAGCTGAGCGATATCCAGGCTCAGGCTATCTTAGAGATGCAGCTCCAGCGCCTGACAGCGCTTGAGAGGAATAAAATTGAAAAGGAATATCTTGAGCTGATAAAGAGGATCGAGGTGCTCAAGGGCATATTAAAGAGCGAGAAAAAGATATTGGATATTGTGAAAAATGAGGCGCTGGAATTGAAAGAGGAATATGGAGATGAGCGAAGAACAGAAATAGTTGCAAAGGTTGAGGAGATGGAGATAGAGGACTTGATTGCAGAAGAAGACATGGTTATTACCATAAGTCATGCTGGCTATATAAAGCGTCTTCCAGTAAGTTCGTATAGAAAACAGAAAAGAGGCGGAGTCGGCGTAACAGGCATTGACATGAAAGAAGAGGATTTTGTTGAGCATCTGTTTATTGCATCCACGCATGAATATATACTATTTTTTACAAATCTCGGCAGGGTACATTGGCTAAAGGTATATGAAATACCTCAGTCAAGCCGTGCCGCAAGGGGAAAGGCAATTGTGAATCTCTTGCAACTTTCTCAAGGCGAAACCATCTCTTCTTATGTCAGGGTAAAGGAATTTAAAGAAGGCATGTTTCTTGCGATGGCGACAAAGAACGGCCTTATAAAAAAGACAGGCCTCATGGCATATTCAAACCCGCGGAAGGGCGGCATCATCGGCATTACAGTTGAAAAGGGCGATGAGCTCATAAAGGTCAAGTGGACTGACGGTAACCAGGATATATTTATTGCCACGCAAGAGGGCAAGGCCATTCGTTTCCCGGAACAGCAGGTGAGAAACATGGGCCGCTCTGCAAAGGGCGTGAGAGGTATAAGGCTTGGCAAAAAAGACAAGGTTATTTCAATGGAGGTGTGTATTAAGGATGCAACTGTCCTTACTGTTACATCTGAGGGTTTTGCAAAACGCACTCCAGTCAAAGAATATAGGAAACAATCCCGCGGCGGCAAGGGCATAAAAAATGTAAATGTGACAACGAAAAACGGCGAGGCGGTGGGCCTTAAGATGGTAAATGACGGGGATGGATTAATGGTCATGACCCAGAAAGGTATGATAGTCCGCTGCCCGGTCAAGGATATTCGCTCTACAGGAAGAAGCGCGCAAGGCGTGCGCATCATAAAACTCGACAAGGGCGACCAGGTTGCCTCAGTCGCCCGCGTCGCGCCCGAGGAAACATAACCACAGATTACGCAGATTGCAACCGCAGATGTCGCAGATTTATCTGCGTCATCTGCGGTTTTGTCCCCATCGTCTAGTCTGGCCTAGGACATCAGATTTTCGATCTGACGACACCGGTTCGAATCCGGTTGGGGACGCCA
>JAHILY010000089.1 GCA_018896815.1 Candidatus Omnitrophota bacterium
CAATGCTGGAGTGGTACTTCCGATAGCAATAGTCCGGATAAAAGCCAACTGTTTATCCGTAAATTCTGCAAACTCGTAATAACCTCTTTCAATCCTTCTTAATATCCCCATTCCTACCAGATATCTTAGCTCTAGGCCTACTGTGGTTTGCTTCATTTCTGCCGCAGCTTTTCTAACTCTACGTACATCGCGTGTACGAAATACACTGTCTTTAAATGCTTTGGCCTCGCCTGTATCATCAACAAACATAGCAGTAAGTAAGGTTTCAAGGCATGCATTAGGATGGCCTCCTGGTTTTGGTCTTTGGCTCAGGTCCCAACTCCTCCAATCACCATTATATTCCTCTAGTTCCCCCAAAACCTTATTTCGTTCGGCCATTATATCTTCTATACCGGTTTCTGCGTCTATAGCTCTTTCGAGTTCTTTTCCACGCAGGCCTTTTTTACGTAGTTGAAACTCTAATTTAGCCGCTTTCGAACCAACTCTATAGTACTCATCAGATATGCTCTTAAATCTGCTCAGTAAGCCTCTTGGAGGCCCTTTCGTTTCCCCCGAAGAATCTTTTTGTTTCTTTTTCCCTCCCCAAAACATCGCCCTCCCTGTTAATCTCAATGCCACAAGGGCAAAGACATTACCCTGTTCCACCTTTTCTACAAGTTTCTCTATGGGTGTAGATTCTGTATCTTCAACTTCACCCAATAGTGTTTTCACTCTTAGTACCGCAGCTGCAATCTTACCTTCTGATTCAAGTATAACACTCCCCTGTTCATATCTATCCTGAATGCTTCCTGCAAGGGCAAAGTCAAATTCAGGCGCAGCGTCAAAAACACGAGATATTATCTCGCCTTGTTCTGTCTCATAGGTTACTCCACCTATCTCCCCTTCATCTCCAAGCGCAAAATGTCCTTCTATTGAGGGATCAGGAACAATTATCATTGTCCCATCTTCTCTTTCTGCAATAGAGGCCTCTCCATCTGTGACTAAGTCTCGAGCATCATCTATGGAAAATACTTTTACAGGAACTTCTTTTTTTATAGATACCGATGATATTTGTTGAACGTCGGATTTGCGAAGCCAGTCTAAGGCCTGTTCTTGTGACAGGATTCTTCTGAGATTATATCTTTCTAAAAATAACTCTATTGCGGCCTCTCGGAGGCGTTGGTCAGTCTCTGGAGAATCTAATTGGGTTCTTAATGTATCAGGTGAATCTGGTGGCGTTGAATAGGCAGAGTTCGAGAATAGAAAGGTTGCTACGATAATGGTGGCTATTATTTTGGTTGTTAGGGCTTTTCTAATCTTTAACATAATCTGGCTAAAAAAATGGCACATCCGCCATAGGCTATGTTCTATGATTTACCCAATACATGAAGACGGATAACCCCATTAATAGTGTTTCATTAGCTATGTATAATATACCTCAAAAAGCCCGCCTTGTCAATAACTTTATCCAAAATTATCGGGAATGAAATTATACTAAAGCTACTTCTATTGGTAAACTCTTGAGGGGCTTTTTTATTGGAAGATGAAAATTTAGCTTTTCAAAACCTATGACCTTGCCTTTTTTGTCTTTCATCAATATGACCTCTTCGCCTGTTTCTTCGCAAATAGCTTCCTTCTTAGGATCATCAAACCAAACATTTAAAGAATTTCCTTTCGGGTCATAATAAATTCTTATCTTTTCCATATCAATCACTTATTTGAATATCTAGTTTAGATTTTATGACAAATTGCATTCTGGTTGAAGTTTAGCATAAAAATATTCAGAAATCAATTTAAAATTTCACGCTTGTCACACTCCTAAAATATACCACAAAAAAGCTGCCTCGTCAATAAGTTTGAGACATTGTATTTTTGCTGCAGCTACTATAATTCTAAAGTGGAGGTCTTGTGGCCGGTGACGAAGAGGTGGGTATTGTTTTCTTCTACTGCGTCATATATCCTGCCTCTTGAGTCTATGAAGCAGGAATAGCCAGTATTGGCGCAGCGGACAATAGGGATGCGGTTCTCGATTGCCCTGAATACAGACGAGGCAGCGTGCTGGTAGGGCGCGCCGCTTCTGCCATACCAGGCATCATTGGTTATGACTATGAGAAATTCAGCGCCGTTCTGGACAAAGCGTCTGGCAAGCTTAGGAAAGATATCCTCGAAGCAGATCAGGGTGGCAAACTTAATGTTCTGGCTGAAAGCTGCCTGCCCCGTACCTGAGCCCCTCGGCCTTGCTCGGGATAAACTCCGCGAATGGTTCGGGGATGGGTGCCCGCCAGCAGTAACTGGCGAGGTCTCAAGGCTGAAGGCTTTATATTCCTTTCCTGCGGTAAATTCTCCGAGTTCGCCTAAGACTAAGCGATGTAAAAATGGAATCTTGTCTGAAAACGGCACATACTCGCCATACGGGACAAGATGGATCTTATCATATCTATCTACTACTTTTCCTCTTTCTGAAATCAAAACAGCGCTATTGAAACTATCAAGCCCTTCTGAGGTATTTGCGCCTATTAAAAGCGGTGTGTCTATTTTTCTTGCCAGGCCTAGAACCTCTTGCGTATCCTTATTAATTCCGAAAAATCCCGGGAATGACGTCTCTGGCCAGATGATCAGATCAGGGTCATCAAACGCTGCAAGCCGGGTAAGATTTGCATATCTTTCGAGTATCTCATCCTTAAAAGCAGGATCCCACTTCATCTCCTGCGGGATATTTCCCTGCACAACCGAAACCCTTATTTTTTTCCCCTGTTCCCCCTTATCTTCTCCCCGTGCCCCGTACCAAATCTCTGATTTTGGTACGGGGATTTTCCCATATCCAATTGCTGCTGCTAAAACCAATCCTGCAATCACTATCTCCTTAAGCGACCTCTTGAAAAATCTATACACACCGATATTCACCATCATTATCACAAACGAAACTCCATACACGCCTGAAAAGTCTGCTATCTGAATCAGTGCGAGATTTTTGTATTGCGAATAGCCTAATAGGGTCCAGCCAAATCCTGTGAAAAGATTAGACTGAAGATACTCAAAACCTATCCATATAAGAGGGATCAAAAAAAAGCTGAAGGCTGATGGCTGAAGGCCGAAGGCAATTCGATTAAATAGAAAGCCAAATATCCCAAAATATAATGCAAGATACAAACAAACTATGATCAATCCAAAGATCGTCACATGATAGAGCCAGTACAATGTGCCTAAGTAAAATAAAAAACCGCAGAGATACGAAATCCAAAACGCCTGTTTTGGCTTTTTACTGCGAATTACAAAAAAAAGCGGGACAAAACCCACAAAAGCAAGATAACTGAGGTTAAAATTAGGAAAGGCAAGGATTAATAATATTGTAGAAAAGACCGAGAGTAACATATATTAGCTATAAGCTGAATTACCTTCCGCAGCATTTCTTATATTTCTTCCCGCTTGCGCACGGGCACGGGTCATTTCTTCCTACCTTTGACTCTTCCCGCTTGTATTGCTGTGATTCGTCTTGCTGCGGTAGGTCTTTTTCTAAGTCTGGCTCACTGGCACGCGGCGTAGGAATTCGTGACATAGGAGTTGCCTTAGTGTGAAGAAATTCCTGCGGCAGGGATTGAAACACGCCTTTCACTCTTCCTTCTTCACGCACTGCCTCGACCTTAAACAAAAACTCTACTGTCTCATCCTTGATAGAACCTATCATCTCCCTGAACATGTCATAGCCTTCATGCTGGTATTCCACCAAAGGATCGCGCTGGCCATAGGCCCTGAGGCCAATGCCCTCTCTAAGATTATCCATTGCATGCAAATGGTCTTTCCACTTTGTGTCAATCACCTGGAGCATGAGCATCTTTTCCATGTGCCGCAATAAATCCGGCCCCATTCTTTTTTCTTTTTCTTCATATGAAAATTTTACAAGCTTCACCACCTCTTCAAGGATTCCGTCCCTATCCTTGCCCTCGGCCATATCTTCCAAGCCCTCTATCCGCATATTAAATTTTGACCATAACCACTCTCTGAACTCTGCGTATTTCCAGTCTAGCCTCTGCACATCCGGGTTAAGGTACAATTCTATTGCGCCATCTATTAATTCTTCCATGATCTCGTAAATATGTCCTCTTACATCATCGCCCATTAAAATCTTTTTTCTCTCGTCGTAGATCACCTCTCGCTGCTTGTTCATGACATTGTCATATTCCAGGACATGTTTACGAATATCAAAGTTGTGCTGCTCCACTCTTTTCTGCGCCACCTCGATCGCCCTTGACACAAGCGGGTGTTGTATATCCTGGCCTTCTTCTATGCCCAGTTTATCGTATACAGCTGATATCCTGCCAGAACCGAATAGCCGCATCAGATCATCTTCGAGCGATATATAAAATCTGGAAGAGCCAGGATCGCCCTGCCTGCCTGAGCGGCCCCGCAGCTGATTGTCTACGCGCCGGGATTCGTGCCGCTCTGTACCCATGACATGAAGACCGCCAAGCGCAACCACTTTTTCATGTTCTTCCTTAACCCTTGCCTTTGCCTCAGTCAATAACGCGCTCGATTCTTCCTGCGTCACGCTCTTACGGCTCATGCCCTTTGCCTTAAGCCAGTCGTCCGCCATAAATTCAGGATTACCGCCCAGTAAAATATCTGTTCCGCGGCCAGCCATGTTTGTAGCAATAGTCACTCCCTGAAATCTTCCTGCCTGTCCGACTATCGTTGCCTCGAGCTCATGATATTTTGCATTCAAGACATTATGAGGAATGCCCCGCTTTTTTAAAAGAGAGCTCAGGCGCTCTGATTTTTCTATGGAAATTGTGCCGACAAGGACAGGCCGTCCTTTTCTATAGAGCTCCTCTATTTCATTGCAGGCAGCATTAAACTTTTCCTTTTCTGTTTTAAAGATTACGTCAGGATGATTTGTCCTTAGCAATATCTTATTCGTAGGAACTGACATAGTGTCTAATTTATAAATATGACTGAATTCATTTGCCTCTGTCATTGCAGTGCCTGTCATGCCGCTAAGCTTATTGTACATCTTGAAATAATTTTGGAATGTAATAGTGGCGAGTGTCTGATTTTCTCTCTCTATCTTTATGCCCTCTTTTGCCTCTATTGCCTGATGAAGTCCGTCTGACCACCGGCGGCCAGGCATGAGACGGCCGGTGAATTCATCTACTATGATTACGCCTTCCTCTTTTACAACATAATCCACATCTTTTTCAAAGAGATTGTGCGCCTTCAATGCCTGGATAACATGGTGCCTGTATTCCATGGTGCTCATGTCGTGCATATTCTCAATGCCGAGCATCTCAGCAACCTTTGCCTCGCCGTCTTCTGTGAGATGCGCAGTGTGCGCTTTTTCATCCACAATATAGTCATAACCCTTTGATAGATCTATGCCTTTGAACTTTGCGTCAATCTCATCCTTCTCCAGGATTATCCTGCCTTTTAAGCGCGGCACGATCTTATTGCATGTATAATATTTATCAGTGGACTCTTCTGACGGACCTGAAATAATAAGAGGTGTCCGCGCCTCGTCAATAAGGATACTGTCCACCTCGTCAACTATTGCGTAATTTAGCCCGCGCTGCACCATTTCTTCTTTCCTCGCCACCATGTTGTCGCGCAGATAGTCAAATCCAAACTCATTATTAGTTCCATAAGCAATATCGCTGCCATACGCCATCTGTCTAAGTTGAGGCCCCATGTCATGCTGGATCACGCCAACGCTAAGTCCTAAAAATTCAAATACAGGGCCCATCCATTCCCTGTCCCTTCGCGCAAGATAATCATTTACTGTTATAATGTGCACGCCTTTTCCAGCCAGGGCATTGAGGTATGCAGCAAGTGTTGCAACAAGCGTCTTTCCCTCGCCTGTTGCCATCTCAGCGATCTTCCCCTGATGAAGCACAATGCCTCCGACAAGCTGCACATCAAAGTGTCGCATGCCTATTGTCCGACGAGCTGTCTCGCGCACCACCGCGAATGCCTCAGGCAATATATTGTCGAGCTCTTCACCCTTAGAGAGGCGCTCCCTGAATTCATCTGTCTTCTCTCGAAGGTCAGCATCAGAAAGCTTCTGCATCTCTGGCTCCAGCGAACTTATCTTATCCGCAATCGGCTGAAGCTTCTTGAGCTCCCTCTCGTTCTGCGACCCTATGATCTTATTGAGTATCCAAGTAAACATATTACTTCTTCGCTTTCCATTTCAAAAACGCCTCTATAAACCTGTCGATCTTCCCGTTCATCACAGCATCCACATTAGATGTCTCGTAATTAGTCCTGTGATCCTTTACCATTGAATACGGGTGCATGACATACGAGCGGATCTGACTGCCCCACTCTATCTTCTGCTTTTTTGCATTTTCTTTTTCCATTTCTTTTTTCTTTTCTTCTAATTTCGCTTCATACAGCCTGGCCTTTAAGACCTTCATGGCCATGGCCTTGTTTTTATGCTGTGACCTTTCATTCTGGCACTGCACCACAATATTGGTCGGCAAATGCGTAATCCTCACTGCAGAATCTGTGACATTCACATGCTGTCCACCTGCGCCGCTTGAGCGATATGTATCAATCCTGAGCTCAGACTCTTTTATATCAATCTCTATATCATCCGCGACCTCTGCTATGACATCCGCAGACGCAAAAGAGGTATGCCTCCTCTTATTCGCATCAAACGGTGAGATCCTCACAAGGCGATGCACACCCCGCTCTGACTTCAGATACCCGTATGCAAACGGCCCGCTCACAATCATGACAGCGCTCTTCACGCCTGCCTCTTCGCCAGCCAGCATATCTATGATCTGGGTCTTGTAGTCATTCGCCTGTGACCACATTGAGTACATCCTTAAGAGCATGTTTGCCCAGTCGCATGACTCTGTTCCGCCTGCGCCCGCATGTATACTGACAATAGCATTGTTCCTATCAAGCTCGCCGCTCATAAGACTCTTGAACTCAAGCGCATTGACATCTTTCTCTAATTTTTCCAACAATTCCTTCATCTCACTAATAATTTCTTGATCTGGTTCTTTTGAAAGAAGCTCAACCAATTCAATGGCATGGCCATATTCTTCCATACACTCAAAATATGCGCCAACAGTCACCCTGATCAACTTTAACTCTCCAATAACAGACTGCGCCTTCTCCTGGTTATTCCAAAATCCAGAGCTAACCATCTTTGCCTCGAGCTCCTTCAGGCTCGCCTCATTCTTGTCAATGTCCAGATAGACCCTGAGCCCTGCCAGTTTCTTTTGCAGCTCCTTTAATTTAGCCTTTATCCCATCCAGCATAATATCACCCTACACTAACTTTCTCTATTTCCAGCAATCTCTTCTTTAAATCCGCTCCAAGGGCATATTCGCCCAAGGAACCGTTTGACCGTATCACCCTGTGGCAGGGCACAATAATCGTATACGGATTCTTCTTAAGTGCTGTGCCGACTGCCCTTACAGCGCCTGGCTTTCCAGCTTTACGCGCCACCCAGGCATAGCTTCTGGTCTCACCCCTGGGTATCTTCTTCACCACAGTATATACCTTTTCATGGAACAAAGTCAATTGCTTCATTTTAACACGAATTGCCACAAATCAAAAACCGACCCTTCGACAAGCTCAGGGTTCTTAGTCCCGAGCGAAGTCGAGGGACGAATTACCGCGTATTATTCGTGGTAATTCGATCGAAATTCGTGGTCATTTGTGTATATTCTTCTCCCTCAGCTTATGGTGATACTTCAGCGCAAAGCGGTGCGCCTCGTCCCGGATCTGCTGTATAAAATAGAGTATCTGTGAATCCTTGTTTATGTCCAGCGCCTTTTTAGAGCCCAGCATAAATATGCTCTCTTCGCGCTTTGCAATTGCGATCACTGGTATGCTCCGGAGATTCAGCCTCATCAGCTCATCATACGCTGTCTTCAGATGCCCCTTGCCGCCATCTATTATAATAAGGTCTGGATAAGGCTCCCCCTCTTCCTTTAATCTCTTATACCTGCGCCTTACTATTTCCCGAATCATTGCATAGTCATCAATATCCTCCACGCCCTTTATCCTGAACCTCCTGTAATTCGACTTATCTGGCCTGCCATTGCAAAAATACACCATTGAGCCAGTCGCCTCTTTGCCCTGTATATTCGAAACATCAAACGCCTCTATCCTCAAAGGCAATCTCGACAGCCGCAACAGCCTCTTTAGCTTCACAGCCACATCGCCCCACCCGCTGTAATCCCTCATCTTTTTCCCAGGCACCTCTGAAAGCGCAGCAATCCTGTTCCTCACGATCGCTGCATCCTCAAACCTCTCCTCTCTTGAAAGTTCTTCCATCTCCTGCACCAATTCTCTCAAAAGCCGCGTCTTCTTCCCTTCCAGAAACAAAATCAACTGCCTGATGATCTCCCTATACTCTTTTTCGTCAATCTTTTTAACACACGGGCCAAGGCACTGCCCGATATGATATGAAAGACACACATTCTCCGGCATCTTCCTGCACGTCCTCAAAGGAAAAATACTCTTCATTATAGCCTGTGCGCTACGCAAAAGCTTCACACGGGTGTACGGCCCAAAATACCGCGCCCCATCATCCTTCTTTCTCCTCGTAATCATCAGCCGCGGGAACTTCTCATCCAATGTCAATTTCAAAAAAGGAAAGCTCTTGTCATCCTTCAGGTCCACATTGTATTTCGGCCTTTTCTCCTTTATAAGATTTGCCTCATATATCAATGCCTCTTCTTCAGATGTCGTCAATATATAATCCAGGTCCTTTACATTTTGCATCAATTGAGTCTGCCGCAAGGTCTTTGGCCTGTATTCCTGAAAATAACTCGCCACCCTCTTGAAAAGGTCCTTTGCCTTGCCAATATAGAGTACCCTGCCGTCTGCATCCTTCATCAAATACACGCCAGGGGATTTCGGGATATCCTTTAGCTTCTTCTTAATGCCCATTTCAAAAATCCCTTTGCCTCTTTTACATCAAAGATAAATGCCAAAAATACATAGCTCGCCACGCCTATAAATATGACAACAAAAAGATTAAGCCCTATCTTAAAGCTGCAGAAGTAAATCACAAGAGCCATAAAAGCTCCTGCCGCAACCGCCTTGAGAAATGAATTTAATATCTTAAAACCATCCAGCCCTCCGATTTTCTTTCTCAACATAAAAAACAGCATGAAAAAATTAAAGCTGCCGGATATTGAAGTGGCCAATGCCAGCCCGCTTATCTTCAATGGAAACATAAGTATAAGATTCAGCACAATGTTCAAGATCAAAGACACGCTCGCTATCTTCACTGGCGTAAGCGTATCCTTTAAAGAATAAAAACACGACACCAGCATCTTGATCCCTGCATAACTAAAAAGCCCTATGGAATAAAATGCCAATGCGTGCGAAGTTATTGATGTTGAATAGCTGTCAAACATGCCCCGCTCAAAAAGCACTGCTGTAATCGGCCTTGCCAGCACCATCAGGCCCAATGACGCCGGCACCATAATAAAATTTACTGCCCTCAATGAAAACGAAAGCGTCTCTTTTAATTTTCCGAGCCCTGACTCAAGCGCCTCCCTTGACATGGTCGGCAGCGCTGCCTGCGCCACAGCGATCCCGAATATCGCCAGCGGAAACTGGAAGATCCTGTTGGCATAATAAAGCGCTGCAACGCCTCCCTCTCCCACTATGCGGGCCAGAGACGCGAGCATTGTGTTCACGAAAATATTTATCTGATACACGCACGAGCCCAATATCCTTGGCGCTAATAAAACACCTATCTTTTTGACAGCTGCATGACGTAACCCGCTCCTAAAATTAAATCGAAAACCTCTGCTGCGCAATACTGGCACCTGCACCAAAAGCTGCGCAACTCCTCCTGCTAAAACACCTATTGCCAGGGCCATCACACTGCCCTTCCTTAACAAGGCGCAGATTATTATTGAAAGATTCAATATTGCCGGCGCTAATGCAGGAGCTGAAAAATGTTTTAATGAATTCAATATCCCCATTGAGTATGCCAGAAGCCCCACAAGCAATACATATGGAAATAAAAAACGCGTCAGGTATATGGTTATGTTTAATTTTTCAGGGTCAGCTATAAAACCAGGCGCAATAAGCCTCACGATCAGAGGCGCAAACACCACGCCCAATAATGTCACAGCTGAGAGCGCAATGAGGACCACATTTAAAAGCACATTTGCCAGATGCCAAAACTCTTCCTTCTTCTTCGTGGCATAATATTCACTTAAGACAGGCACAAATGCAGCATTTGTCGCGCCCTCGCCTATAAGGTCCCTGAGCATATTTGGTATGCGAAATGCTACAAAAAAGGCCTGCGCATACCTGGTAGTACCAAAGAATCTTGCTATTATAATATCCCGCACAAACCCCAGGATCCTGCTTATTACTGTAGCAGAACCTATGATACCAGCGGATTTTAATATGTGTTTCTTACTTGACATGGCTAACCATATATGTTATCTTATCTTACACTAAAAAGGAGACAATATGCCAATACTACATGCAGCGTATAAAGCCATTAAAGTAACCAAGAGAAGGGCCGCAAGGAATCAATCCGTAGGATCACGTCTCAAGACAGAGACTAAAAAATTTATTGATTTGATTGCATCCAAAAAGCTTGACCAGGCAAAGACACAACTAAATAAGCTTATCTCAGAGCTCGATAGGGCCAGTTCAAAAGGCGTAATTCACAGAAAGAAGGCATCTCGCAAAAAATCACGCCTGATGAAAAGACTTAAATCTGCGAGCACATCTTAACAATCAATTTCTCCATAACCAGTTTTGGAGGCATGCCTGTCTTAATGTCAAGGTCTGCCTTTACTATCCCGTCTAACAGGTTTAATATCTGAGATGTCTTAAAACCAGAGGCCTGCTTCGAGATCCTCTCAAATGAACGCGGATTCAGTCCAATGTCCCTGCGCATATCTGCAGCATTCTTGATCTTCAAGAGCTCCTTTGTCCTGAAAAGCATCCTCGTATTCCAAGACAAAAGACCCAGAAGCTCTGTCTCTCTCTTCTTGTCCCTCTTCAGGCTCGAAAATATCCGCAGCGCCTTTTTAGCGTCTCTCTTTTCTATACTGTCTATAAGGTCAAATGCCGTATGCGACGGGCTTACGCCAATTACCTTTTCTACGTCCTGTCTTGTTATGATTGGCCTATTGCCAGTATATAAAATAATATTCTCAAGGTTTGAAGATAGTATCCTAAGATCATTCGGAAGGTCTTCCTTTAGCATCTTTATTGCATCATAGGAGATCTTTTTCCTGGCCTGAGCTGCCTTTCCAGTCAACCACGTGCCAATGCTGGCGTCTGTCAGTCTCCTGAAATAGACTAGTTTTGCCAATTTTGACGCCTGCAATAAAAAATCCCCCTTTTTTATAACGCTGGATGGGCTTTCAATGATCAGAATCGAGCTCTCTTTTGGAGCGCGCAAATAAAGGATCACAGACTCTTTTGCAGGCTTAGGCAGGTCATCTGCCTGTTTTAAGATAACCAGCCTTTTTTTGGAGAGAAATGGCATGGTGTGCAGGGTATCAAATACAGCCTTGACGTCAAAATTTCTATCATTGGCATAGAAAAGGCTATAGTTGAGTTCCTTGGTCGAACTATCAAGGAACTTAGACTTGAGGGTTTCTATTGCCTCATCCTTTAAAAGGCCCTCTTCGCC
>JAHILY010000090.1 GCA_018896815.1 Candidatus Omnitrophota bacterium
CAGGCAGAGGATGCCTTGCGCGAGGCAATTTCCCTCGGCGCAGATGAGGCAATACTCGTGTCTGACCGTGCATTTGCAGGTAGTGACACATGGGCTACGAGCTATACGCTGTCCAGGGCCCTTCACAAGATAGGCGATTATGAAATCATAATCTGCGGTAAGCAGGCAATCGATGGAGACACTGCCCAGGTAGGGCCTGGCATATCTGCACACCTTGACATCCCCCAGATCACTTACGTAAAGAAGATAGAGGAAGTGAGTGGCAGTCACATCAGGGCAGAGAGGATGACTGAAGAAGGTTATGAGATCATAGACTCGCCTTTGCCGTGTCTTATTACTGTGGTGAAAGAGATAAATGAGCCAAGGCTTCCATCTTTAAAGGGCAAGATGAAGGCGAAAAAGGCAGAGATAAAGAAATGGGAGGCCAAGGATTTAGAGGTAGACCCTGCATTGATCGGGTTAAATGGCTCACCCACAAAAGTCGTGAAGATATTTACGCCGCCTCCAAGAAAAGGCGGACAGATATTAGAAGGCGATGCAAAGGAAATAAGCGAGAAGCTGGTCGGACTGTTAAAAGGTGATGTAACGTAATTTGAATTAACCTTGTTACACCGCGTAGGTGCGCGGTGCGCACCTACGCGGTGGGGCAGGTTCTGAATAAGTATGTCGATAAAAATTATTAATGAAAAATGTACCGGGTGTAAGCTTTGCATAAAGGCATGCCCCTTTACTGCCATTGAGGTCAAAAATAAAAAGGCAGTTATAGGCCTGGATAAATGCACGTTTTGCGGCGCATGCATAGAGGCGTGTAAATTTGACGCAATAGTTCTCACCAAGATAAGCCCATCAGAGATAGATTTCCCAAAAAAGATAGAAGAGCACAAGGATGTGTGGATTTTTTGCGAGCAGAAAAATGGCGTGGTGCAGAGCGTTGCGTATGAGCTTCTTGGGAAGGGCAGAGAGCTTGCTGACACACTTGGCGTTGATCTATGCGGTGTGTTGCTGGGCGAAAACATGAAACAGGCTGCCCAGGAGATTATTCATAGAGGCGCCAACAAAGTATATCTGGTAGATTCGCCCAAGCTAAAGCATTATCAGGATGAGCCGTATTCAAAGGTATTGTCAAAACTCATAAAGCAATACAAACCAGAGATCGTTCTATGCGGCGCCACTTCTATTGGCCGGTCATTGATATCGCGCGTTGCCATAGCCATACACGCAGGCCTCACTGCAGACTGCACAGGGCTTGATATTGATATAAAAGAAAGACTCCTCCTCCAGACAAGGCCTGCCTTTGGCGGCAATATAATGGCCACTATCATCTGCCCTAATCACAGGCCGCAGATGTCAACAGTCAGGCACAAGGTCATGAAAGAGGCAGAGATCAACAATCATCGCAGGGGCAAGATCATAGAGGATAGTTTTGATGAAGACACATACTTTTCGCGCACAAAACTTCTTGATATTGTAGAGGAGATAGAAGAGACAGTGAATCTTACAGAGGCAGACATAATTATCTCAGGCGGCAGGGGACTGCAGAAACCAGAGAACTTTAAGCTGATAGAAGGCCTGGCAAAGGTCTTGGGCGGCGCAGTAGGCGCATCAAGGGCAGCTGTTGATTCCGGGTGGAAGACCTATTCTCATCAGGTGGGCCAGACTGGAAAGACAGTATGCCCCAAGATCTACATAGCATGCGGTATCTCAGGCCAGATCCAGCACCTCGTGGGTATGCAGTCTTCGAAGATCATTGTCGCAATCAATAAGGACCCGCATGCGCCTATTTTTAGCGTAACAACTTATGGCATAGTCGGGGATCTGTTTGAAATTTTACCAGAGCTGACGAAGAGATTCAGAGAGGTACTTAAAAAATAATGCATTTTAAACGACTCGAATTATTCGGATTTAAATCATTCGCAGAAAAGACCAGGCTGGACTTTGAGCCTGGCATAACCGCTGTGGTGGGTCCGAATGGATGCGGGAAATGTGTCCATGGCAGCACGTCAATTCATCTTGCAAATGGTGAAATCAAGCCTATTAAAGAAATAGTCGAAAATGCTATAAATAATTCAAAAAATGTAGAGAGCTTAGATGATGGGTTTTGTAGTTATGATAGTTCGAATGATTTAAGAGTATTTTCACTTAATCCTGAAACGTTAAAGATCGAAACTAAGGGAATTAGAGCTTTTATAAAGAGAAAGTCACCCGAGTTTTTATTGAAAGTCAGAACTAAATCAGGCCGAGAGGTAATAACTACTCATTATCATCCATTTTTTACATTGGGCGAAAATGGTTTATTAAAATCTTTAAAGGCAGAAGAACTGAGGGAAGGCTTAAGAATTGCCCTGCCAAGAAGGATGGGTGTCGTTTCTACAAATGACTATATATACAATTCAAGACTGCTCGAAAATTTTAGACCAGAAGATTCAGTTTACATACCATATTCAAAGAAACTTGAGAGTTTTGTAAGTAGGCTCAGGGCTAATCATGATGGCCTGTCTAATTTAGCAAAAGCCTCCGATGTAAATTATGACAAATTAAAAAGTGTTTTTAGCAAACAGGCAATCAACATTGCCTATTTTACAAAATTATTAAGGCTGGTTCCGGAGGATAACTGTGTTTCAAAGGATCTTTTGTCTGAGTTAAAGTCTAGCGGAACGGGCCGGATTAAGCTTCCCAGAAGGATCAACAAAAACATAGCTCGTTTTCTTGGGTATATCATATCAGAAGGCAGAAATACCAGCTCAAATCAGATTTGGTTTGTGAATAAAGATAAAAGAGTTGTAAAAGACTTTGCCTTGGCTGCAAAAAAGGGATTCGGTGTAGATACAAATATTTTTTCATATAAAAAGTGCGGAACAAAAGATGCTATAGTTTTTTCGCATGCATTATGTAAGACTCTGGACATAATATTTAATATAGGTATTTCAGAGGTATCCTCAGAGAAAAAAGTCCCGAATCAGATTTTTTCTGCAGATGATAGGACTGTCAAAGAATTTCTCTCGGCCCTCTTTGAAGGCGATGGCTACGTTTCATTTAGAGAGTATAAGAACGGCAGGAAGATGGTTTACATGGAATATTCGACTGCTAGTTCTCAATTGGCTGATGATGTATCTACTCTGCTTTTGAGGCTTGGTATATGGCCGGTAGTCAGAAAGAAAAGAAAATATGCTGCTAATACAAAGAAGAAGATCAAAAGGACTTATTATTCAGTCTATATCTATGGCCTGTCTAATTTTCAAAATTTGTCTAAAATGTTGAAATTTGCCGGTGAAAAGCAGGAGAAACTTGATAAGATAAAAAAACTGAGATACAATTCAAATCCAAATATAGATTTAATTCCGAATGTAAATAATCTACTTAGAAAGTTTATAAAAGAATCAGGCGTCAATATAAAGAAGAGCAAAGGATCTTGTCCTAAAATAGAGGCATACTATAGAAATGAGTGCATGCCCAGCAGAGCAGGGATTTGTGAAGTTTTAAGATATGTCGAAAAAAAACAAAATGGAAAGTTTAAAAAAGACTCTGAATCCGCGCTTAGCCTTCAGGCTATAGCCACTTCCGATATATTTTGGGATGAGATTATTAAGATAGAAAAAGTTAAACCAGAGGAGTGGGTATATGATCTTAGCGTGGACCATAATCATAATTTTGTTGCTAATAATATATTCGTTCATAATAGCAACATCGCAGACTCAATAAAATGGGTCCTGGGTGAGCAGTCTGCAAAGATGCTGCGCGGCAGTAAGATGGAGGACGTAATATTCAACGGCACTGACGGCAAAGAGCCAGTTAATTTTGCAGAGGTCTCTCTCACCCTGGCCAACCATGATCGGATGCTCCCAATAGAGTATGATGAGGTCACTGTAGCCCGCAGGCTATATCGCTCAGGAGAGAGCGAGTACCTTTTAAACAAAACGCCCGTCAGGCTCAAGGATGTAAACGAACTCTTTATGGGCACCGGCATTGGCACGAGCGCCTACTCGCTTATAGAGCAGGGCAGGATAGACCAGATCTTGAGCTCTAAGCCAGAAGAGAGGCGCGAGGTCTTTGAAGAGGCAAGCGGCATCACAAAATACAAGTCCAAGAGAAAAGAGGCGCTCAGGAGGCTGGACGATACAGAGCAAAACCTCGTGAGGATAAATGATATCATCACTGAAGTAAAGCGCCAGATAAATTCGATCGAAAGACAGGCCAGAAAGGCAGAGCGGTACAGAGAGAGGTACGAAGAATTAAAATCCCTTGAGCTCAGGCTTACGAGAATAGAACTTGAGGGCCTCAAGAAAAAACTTTCCAGTTCCAACGAAAACATAGATGGATTTAAGGCCCGCGAATCCGAACTCAGCTCGGATACAGAAAGACTTTCAATGGAACTTACAGAATTAAACATCAAGCGCTCGCGCATGGAAACCGAAAGAATGGATTTTAAGTCCAGCATAATAGAGATGAGCTCTGAGATATCGAAATCCAGGGACAAGGCCTCGTTAAATAAAGAAAGGATAGAGGAGTTAAAGAAAAAGAAACAAGACCTTGCGTCTGAGATAGAAAAAAATAAAGGCAATATAGCCTCGCAGGAGAAAGAAGTGGCAGGCCTCAGGGCAAAGGTCACGATTTTAGAGAGAGAGGACGGTGAGCGCGCAGCCTTACTGTCAGAAAAAGAAGGCCGATTAGAGAAGATCTTAAAGTCTATGAACGAACACGAGACCATTGTCTCCACCTCAAAGGCAAATGTAATAGACCTTGCCTCAAAAGAGGCCAAGCTCAGGAACCAGCAGGCAAGGGTTTCAACTACGCTCTCAACCCATGAGGCCAGATTAAAAAGATTGGAGATGGAGAAAAATACTGTTGGTGAAGAAAAGGATTCTCTTGATGCAAGACTCGAAGAGATTACAAAAGAGGTAGAATCTCTAGAGGGTGATATATCGTCTATAAAAACAGAAAAAGACAACCTTTCCCATGCCGCATCAGAATTATCCATCCGCATAGAGCAATTAGTAAAAGAATTGGACGAACTTCATAAAGGCCTCGCGGCTAATAAGTCCAGGCTGGAGGTATTGGAAGAGGCAAAGGCCAGATACGAAGGTTTTTCTTCAGGCGTAAAGGCCCTTTTGGCAAAAGACTCTCCCCGCATAGAGGGCGTGCAGGATGTATTGGCCAATCTATTGAACGTGAAAAAGGGATATGAGATGGCAATAGAAACTGGGCTTGGAGAATATCTAGAGGCAGTTGTCGTAGACACATGGGATGCGGGAGAAAAGGCAATACATTTTATTAAAGAGAATTCCTGCGCCAGGACCTCGTTTATTCATCCTCTATCATTTGATGATGCAGCGAAAGAGATAAGTGCAAAGGATTTAAAGGACGAAAGGGTTCTGGGTAATGCGGCGGATTTTGTCACTACAGACGAGAATTATAAAAATACAGTGAAATATCTTTTAAGAGATGTTTTTATTGTAAAAGATCCGGAAGATGCAAAGGCGCTGCTTAGAGAGAATATAGCTTTAAGGGAGTGCAGTTTTGTTTCGCTTTCTGGTGAGATCGCAAGGCATGGGTTTGCCTCAGGAGGCCCCAGCGGCAAGGAAGGCATTACCTTAATAAACAGAGATGCCGAGATAAAGGAGCTGACCGAGACAATTTCGCAGCAGGAAAAGGAATGGAATTTACGTGACAAGGAAAAGTCAAATGACGAACAAAAAATAAAGGATCTGGAAAAAACATTGGAAGGCCTGATAAAGAGATTAAATGATAAAGAGATACAGTTTGCCAATTCCAGGAGTAACAAATCCAATATAGAAGAAAATTTAAAAGGGGTCGCAGATGAACTTTCTCTCGTGACTCTCGAGATAGACGAGGTTAATCTCGAGACGGAAAATCTCAAAAATGAATTGGAATCTGTTGTCCAGACACTGACGCAGACAGAAAAGGATGCCAGGCTGAATGAGGAAAGGCTAAAGACAAGCGAAGGCGTGATAACAGAATCCGCAAAGGAGAAAGAGTCCCTTCTTATAGAGACAGCAGAGCAGAGGACAGAACTGGGCGCCCTGGAGAGCAGGAAAGAAGGGTTTTCAAATACACTGCAGATCTTAGAGACTTCTTTAAAAGACGCGCAGGATGCTGTGGCTTCCAGAAAAACAGATATAGAGGAATCTTCCAGGAAGATAGAGGAATTAGGGAGCGAGAGCTTGTCTCTTGAGGAAAATGCAGTGACTTTATCCGAACAGAAGGTAGGTAAGGATAGCGGCCTGAAGGAAATAGAGGGCGCATATTCAGTAATGATGGAAGAGATAAAACAAACCGAATCCAGTTTTAAGAAGTTTGAGAAAGAGGTAAATGAGCTAAGGTCAAGCCTGCACGACGTGGATCTTAAAAAGGCAGAAACAAATTATAGCATAGACAATCTAAAGCAGCGCATGAGGGATGTCTATAAGGTAAATCTGGATGAGGTCGAGATAGCAGAGAATTGGCAGGATATAGAGACAGCCCTGTTAAAAGAGGCCGTAGATGAAAAGAGAGAAAAGCTGGATTCGATGGGCGCTGTGAATCTCGCGGCTATTGAGGAACAGACAGAGCTGCAGGATCGGTTCGCGTTTTTAACGCATCAGAGAGATGATTTGTTCAAGGCAAAGGAGTCGCTTTTAAAGGCAATAGCAAAGATAAACAAGACCACCAGGGACCTCTTTATGGAGACATTTAAAAATATCCAGGTCGAGTTCAGGAATTTCTTCAAGATGCTTTTTGGCGGAGGCGATGGACAGCTTATACTTTTAGACGAAGGGAATGTCCTTGAGTCAGGCATTGAGATAGTTGCAAGGCCCCCTGGAAAGAGACTTCAGAATGTCTCGCTTCTTTCAGGAGGGGAAAGGGCCCTGACAGCGATCTCACTTATCTTTGCCATATTTAAGGTCAAGCCAAGCCCGTTCTGCGTCCTGGATGAAATAGACGCGCCGCTTGATGAATCAAATGTCGACAGGTTTTCCAGGAGCCTTAGCATGTTTACAAACACATCTCAGTTCATCGTAATCACTCACAACAAAAAGACTATAGACATGGCTGATGTGATGTATGGCATAACCATGCAGCAGTCAGGTGTTTCTAAGGTTGTTTCGGTAAAGTTTCACGATTCAAAGAAGCAGGAAACAGAAGTAAAACTCAAAAGTTAAAACGAAAAAGTCAAAACTACAACTTAAAAGTTAAAACTTTTGAATTTTGCTTTGTAGTTTTACCTTTTTACTTTTGATTTTTTAGTTTCTATGCGCAGACCTTGTTCTTTCCTGTCCTTTTGGCCTCGTAGAGCGCGGTGTCTGCCTTTGAGATTAGGGGCTCTTTTTCTTCTGCGTCTTCAGGGAATGATGCCATACCTATGCTTACGGTGATATTTTTTAGATCCTTGCTCGATTCAACAGTCTTTCGCAGCCGCTCTGCAAGCACTAATGCCTCTTGTTTTTTTGTCCCTGGCAGGATTACAACAAATTCTTCGCCCCCATAGCGCGCAATCGTATCTATTTTTCTTGAGGCCTGCCTAAAGATGTTTGAGATCGTCCTGAGGGTATCGTCGCCTGCCTGATGGCCATTTGCATCATTAAATTTTTTAAAATCGTCTATGTCTACCATGAGAATGGTAAAGCATTCTTTTTTTCTGCCAGATTCTTTTATCTTTTCACCCAGGAGGTATTGAAAATATCCATGGTGCCATAAGCCTGTCAGGGAGTCTGAATTTGAAAGCACAACAGTCTGTTCGTAAAGACTGGAATTTTCTATTGCGAGCCCTGCCTGGTTGGCAAACATCGTGAGCATGCGGAGGCCATCTTCTGTTATAGGCTTCTTTGTGATGAAATTGTCAGCGAGTATCACGCCTATCACCTTGTCCCGCGCCTTAAGAGGCACTGTAACAAACTCTTCCAGATTCAGGGAATCCAGAAATTTTACCTCATCTTTTTTTGGAGTCCTTATGGTAAAAGCTGTGCCTTTTATTGCTGTAAGGGCAATTATGCCAGAATCTTTCTCTATAGGGATCTTTATTGATTTTACAGTCTTATTCAGCCTGGATTTCTTCAGGTGCTCCAGCTGGCTTTGGGGCTCTATGAGCTGGTCAAGGCCGAGTTTGTGTTTTTCTATATGTGACCAGACCAAGTCAGCATCTTCTTCGCTGTCAGGGCCAATGCCCATCTTGCCTTCCAGGTTATTTTCTTTTTCATTTAGAAGAAAGAGTATGGCCCTGTTAAAACTAAGGCCAACATGCGATGTGACAGCAGTGAGGATGATATAGAGGATCTGCTCCAGATTAAGGGTAGTGCGCATGGCATTGCCTATCTCATAGAGCATTCCCAGCTCTCTCTGCGCCTTCTCACATGCCTTTTTAAGATCATCCCTTCCCATGGTGAGATAGTATAGCAGATGATTTGCCAAATTTCAAATACTCATAAAATAATAGCCTGATCTATGATTTTATGCTAAAATAATAAACTAGTTTTAGCGCCTAATATATTAGGATATATTTATTGCAAGGAACTTCAATAATGCACAGATTGGCACAGATGAAAAGATACAAGATGATCGCAGATAAATCTATCTGCGATCATCTGTAAAGCACGAATTCTATACGAAATCTGTGA
>JAHILY010000091.1 GCA_018896815.1 Candidatus Omnitrophota bacterium
ACTGTAAATATAATCTTTTTCATATTTATGTATTCTCAAAACCCGCAATTGATTAATAAATTGCGGGTTTTGAAATTCTTCACCAGTCCTTCTCCACCCTATACCTGCCTTCTGGCAGCATCCTTAATTGTTTCTGCAGATTTTTTTCATCATCCTTAAATGCATCTAAGAGCCTGATGGCATCTTCTTCTGACATCTCTTTTTCGCCGCTTGCCGCTCGCCGCTCGCCGCTCGTTTTCTGTTCAGGACTCGTTTCCTCTCCTGTTTCCCTCTCTTCCTTATCCTCTCCTTCTTGCCTTTCTTCAGCACTAGCCTCTTTCTCTTCTGACTCTTTTTCTTCCTCTTCAGATCCTTTAGCCTGGGCCTGTTGTTCCTTTGCCTCTTCGCTTTCTTTCTCTTCGTCTTTTTTATCCTGTTCTCCTGTTTGTTGTTTTTCCTGCTTCTCCTGCAATTTTTTCTTTATAAACTCTATATTGTACTTTGCATCTTCATCATCAGGGTCAATCTCAAGTGTCTTCTCATAATCCTCTATTGCCTCCGGAAGTTTACCCATCCTGTAATGCGTATTCCCGATATTATAATATGTTTTAGCCTGAAGTTCAGCATCTTTTGTATCCAAAGATTTTTCATACTCCTTAAATGCCTCTTCATATTTTTCCTGCTCATGCAGTGCATTGCCAATGTTATAATGAAGCTCCTTTTTATCAGGGCTATCTATCTGGGCATCGCGCCATTTTGACAAGGCCTCATCAATTCTCTGTTCATTGTATAACTTTGTACCTTCTTTATTTTTTCTTGCAGCGCTCGCCTGCCAGAACCAGCCTACGCTGGAAAAAAAGAACACTATTATAAATAGGCCTTGTAAAAATACCTTCATCTTCTCTTTCTATCTCCTATTGCAAACTCAATACACAAAAGCATCAATGTAATGCCAAGAAAATATTGAAACCTATCCTCATGCTGAGTAAAGAGCCGGCTCGAAAGATCTTTTTTCTCCATCTTTTGTATCTCATCATATACCCTGTCCAGCTCAAACTCACTGGCAGTGGCATTGTAGTATTTTCCACCTGTAAGCAGGGCGATCTTCTGTAGTATTGTATCGTCCAGTCTCGACAGGACGACTTCTCCTTCTCTATCTTTCTTATAACCCTTGAGTTCTCCGTTATTATCTATAATAGGTATAGGCTCCCCCTTCTTACTGCCTATACCTATAGTATATATAATAACGCCTTGTGTCTTCGCCTCCTTAGCAGCATCCAGAGGATCAGTCTCGTGATCCTCCCCATCTGTCAAAAGGATCATTACCTTGTGTTTCCTTTGTTTTTTAATAAATGAGCCTGTGCCTGCTTTTATTGCATCACCTATTGCTGTCCCTGGCTTAGGGATCATGCCAGATGCCACTATACTCAAAAACATCTTTGCTGCATTATAATCTAATGTAAGCGGGCACTGGACAAAACTATCGCCTGCAAAGGTCAGGATCCCTACCCTGTCTCCTTTTAATTTATCAATGAGTGAGGAGACCTCGAGTTTTGCCTTTTCTAAACGATTAGGCTTTATGTCCTGCGCAAGCATACTCTTGGATGTGTCTATTGCTATTAACACGTCCACCCCGCGCCTCTGTGTCATGGTCAGTTTTGTGCCTATCTGAGGCCTTGAAAGACTAAGGATCAAAAAGCCTGCTGCAATAACTATCAGAATCCTCCTGGCCCTTTGCTTGGCCGCGCTTTTTGATACAGAAAGTTTCTCCAAGGTAGCCCTGTCTCCAAATATGTCTAAGGCCTTTCTTATCCTGATAGAGGCAAGGACAAAAAATACCGCTAATATAGGAATGAGTATCAGAAAATTAAGATATACGGGCGAACCCCAGTGCATATTGATACCCTTAAGTCGATGCTTTTGTGTAACGTGTAATGTGTAATGTGTAACGGATCACGGTATTTTTCTAAATATACTATTACTTAGCAGTATTTCGAGCAATAATATTATTAGCCCCGGCAACAGAAAATATCCAGCCACCTCAGTGTAATTTGCATATTCTTTTGTTTCGATCTCGGTCTTTTCCAGATTGCCTATTGTCTCGTAAATCTCCCGAAGACCATTTTCATCCTTGGCCCTGAAATACAACCCGCCTGTTTCATCTGCAATATCTTTAAGCAAGGCCTCGTCTATCTCTGTATCCATCTGAACATATCTTTTTCCAAAGATAGGATCCCCTACAGGATATAATGCGCTTCCAGGCCTTCCAGCTGCTATTGTGTATATCTTTATACCCAGGGCCTTCGCTGTCTTTGCCGCGGTAGACGGATCTATTTTTCCTGCATTATTTATACCGTCGGTCAAGAGTATTATAATCTTGCTCTTTGCAGTAGTGTCTCTGAGTCTATTGACAGAGTTCGCAATTGCGGTACCTATCGCAGTGCCATCTTCTATTATTCCTATATCTATCTTGTCCAATAGATCCAAAAGCGCCCCATAATCAAGTGTGAGTGGGCACTGGGTAAAGCTGTGTCTTGCAAATACTACAAGGCCTATCCTGTCATGATGCCGAGATTTTATAAATTCTTCCATGACCTCTTTTGCCGCGCCCAATCTATTCTGCGGCTTAAAATCTTCTGCCCTCATACTGCTGGATGTATCAAGTGTAAGCATTATATCTATGCCCTCTGTAATAATTTCTTCCTCTTCCTGGCCAGACTGAGGCCTTGCTATTGCCAGTATAAAGATAAAAATTGCAATCATCCTCAGGATCATCGGCACATGGCGATACCTTACCCTGAATCCAGGCCTTATCCCCTTTGCCATAGAGGTATCAGAAAACACAATACTTGCCTCGCGCGCCTTCTGCCGCCTGAAATAATCCCAGATGAATACGGGAATAAGCCCCAGTAATATTAAGAATATCGGATTCGCAAATCGCATATGATTATCTATCCACCCCCGCGGTGGGGGTGGTTATTTCCACTATCTCCCTCGCCCCGGTACGTGCCTGTTCGATTTCTTTCTCGCTCGGTATATACTTTGCGAACTTTACAAGGTCACAGTCCTCTAAGAAATCTCTTATCCTGTCTGTCCATTCCCTCTTGATTTTTTTTATTCGCATTTCCTGATAGAGCTCCCAGGTAGTCCTATCAAGAACAGATATCCTGAATCTTCCCTCTATATACTTACGCACAATATCTGAAAGCCTTATATAGTACTCTTTGACCAGGCCCTTCTCGATTAAATTCATATCTAAGAGAGATTGCAGCTCTTCCATGGCAATCTGTTCTGGCGGCCTGGGCGGCAAAAGAGATTCTTCTTCAACATGCCTTTTTCTCTTAAAATAAATAAAGGCAAGCGCTCCGCATATAGTCAATAGAGCCAATATGATAAATGGCCAGAGAGAGATTTCGCTTATTTCTATTGGACTCTTTAAAGGCCTTATGTCATCCATATTCATCTGAATCTTTTAGCGCGTGCCCTGAAAAAAAGTATGAGGGGTTTTATATAAGACCTGTCAGTAGATATATCCACTGAATCTATGTTCATTGACTTAAAGGCCTTATTGCGATTCTCTATAAAAGAAACTCTTCTCTTTTTGAGTTCATTCCTTAAAAAACCATCGCTTGAATCTAGACAGAGCCGCTCACCTGTCTCTGCATCTTCAAATTCTAAAAGCCCTATGCTGGGGAGATGCGTCTCTCTGGGGTCAGATATCGATATCCCTATTATGTCGTGGCGTTTATTTAATATCCTTAAAAGTTTCTCATATCCAGAGTCAATAAAATCAGATATAAGAAATACTACAGTCTTTTTTTTCAAGACCTTGCCAAGGTATTCAAGCGCAGTGTTTATATCTGTCTTTTTGCCTTTTGCCTTGTAATACAAAAGCTCTCTTATGACCCTTAAGACATGCGGCCTTCCTTTTTTAGGCGCAATAAACTTCTCTACCTTGTCTGTAAAAAGAAGCAGCCCGACCTTATCATTATTCTTAATAGCGCTGAATGCAAGAAGCGCGCCTATCTCAGCCATCACATCCCGCTTCATCTTTTGCGCTGAACCAAAATAACCAGACCCGCTCATATCAGCCATCAATAAAATTGTAAGCTCTCTCTCCTCAACAAACTTCTTTACATACGGGTGTCCTGTCCGGGCTGTGACATTCCAGTCAATTGAACGTATGTCATCACCTGGCACATATTCGCGCACTTCGTGAAACTCCATGCCCCGGCCCTTAAAGACAGACTCGTATTTTCCAGCAAAGACATCATTCACAAGCCTGCCTGTGCGAATCTCTATCTGGCGAACTTTTTTTAGGATTTCTTTAGGGATCATTATTACGGCACCTCTATCTCGTCAAAAACTCGCTTCACCACATCCTCGCTGGTCATTTCTTCTGCCTCTGCTTCGTAGGTAACAATTACCCTGTGGCGCATTACATCCATGCCAATTGCCTTTATGTCCTCAGGTGTTACATAACCACGGCCCCTGATAAATGCATGTGCCCTGCTTGCAATGTTCAGGTATATAGATGCCCTTGGAGACGCGCCATATGCAATCAGGTTCTTTATATCCAGATTATATTCATCCGGGTTTCGCGTCGCATACACAAGATCTACTATATAATCCTTGACCTTATCATCTATGTAGACCTCGCTGACTATATCCCTTGCCTTAATAATATCCTCTGGTGAGATTACAGCATTTACCTTAGATGGCTCATGGCCTGCCATACGCTCCATGATCTCTTTTTCTTCTTTCTTGTCAGGGTATCCCATCTTTATCTTCAACATAAATCTGTCAACCTGCGCCTCAGGGAGCGGATAAGTGCCTTCCTGCTCTATCGGATTCTGCGTGGCCAGGATAAGGAATGGATCGTCTAGCTTAAACGTGTTCTCTCCTATTGTGACCTGACGCTCCTGCATTGCCTCTAAAAGCGCGCTCTGGACCTTGGCAGGCGCCCTGTTGATCTCATCAGCAAGTATTAGATTCGAAAATACAGGGCCTTTCTTGGTCGTGAAGTTTCCGTCTTTTGGATTATATACAAGCGTACCTATTAAATCTGCTGGTAATAGATCAGGTGTAAATTGTATCCTCTGAAAACCGGTCTGGATACATTTCGAAAGCGTCTTTACAGCCAATGTCTTTGCCAGGCCTGGCACGCCCTCTATCAATATATGACCATTTGCAAGGAGCGCAATCAAGAGCCTGTCGATTACATATTTCTGCCCAACAATGACCTTGGCAAGTTCTGCATTTAATTGCTGGACAAAGAGACTTGCCTCCCTGACCTTCTCATTGATCTTCTTGATATCCTGACCATACTTTGGACTAAAATCTACCATATCTACACCCCCTGCTTTAAGCTAACTTTACACTTGATGATTGCAAGTTGTAGCTGTAGGCCAGGTTTAAACCTGGCCTACAGCTACAACTCTTAAGTGTAAAGTTAGCGGTTATAGGTTAATGTTTTGCAGCCTCTTTACCCTTTCCTGAACTGGCGGATGTGTGCTAAAAAGCGCTGCAAGGCCCTGGCCACGCAAAGGATTTACTATAAATAGATGCGCGGTCGAGTGATTTGCCTGCATTGGATATGCCCTGGCGCCTTTTTCTAATTTTAAGAGCGCTTGAGCAAGGCCGCTGGGCGTGCCTGCCATATATGCGCCTCTTTTATCAGCAGAGTATTCCCTTGTCCTGGATATGGCAAGTTGTATGAGCATGGCTGCTATAGGCGCTACTATGAGCATAAAAATATATCCTATTACATTGCCGTTTCTGCTTCTTCCGCCCCTGCCGCCAAATCCTCCAAACATTGCAGCCCACCTTGCCCAGTACGCAAGCATTGTAATCGCGCCTGCAATAGTCGCTGTAACCGTCATTATTAATGTGTCCCTGTTTTTTATGTGTGAAAGTTCGTGCGCAATAACGCCCTTAAGCTCCTCGCGATTTAATATATTTAAGATGCCCTGCGTAACACAGACTGCTGCATGAGAGGGACTCCTGCCTGTTGCAAATGCATTGGGTGAGTTCTGCGGCACTATATAAAGGCGCGGCATGGGAAGTTTTGCAGACTGAGTCAATTCCCTTGCCATATTATAAAGCTCAGGCGACTCACTCTCGTTTATTTCTTTAGCCTTATACATCGCAAGTACAATCTTGTCACTAAACCAAAACGCCCCGACATTCATAATAAATGCAAATATAAAAGCATATATAGCGCCTATATTACCCCCAAAGTAACCACCTATCCATACAAGAAGCATCGTGAGCGCGATTAATAACAATCCTGTCTTAATGTAATTCATAAAAATTTACCTCCGTAAAGCAAGATAGGCCCTTGTATTATTCTTGGGCCTATGTCTAATTTATTCAAACCCGTCCGCCTTAGGCGGACGGGTTTGAAAATCTTTACTTCTTTGCCTCTTCTTTTTTTGCCTGGCTAGCATCCTTTATCTCGCTTATGCCTGCAAAAAGCGCTGCAAGCCCGCCTAACACAAGCACTGGAGGCACGCAACCCTTTAAGAGAATGGCAAAACTCCACCACCATGCCCTTAATCCCCAAATACCCATAAGGATGGCAATTATACCGCCAAGTACTGTTACATATTTACCCATTTTTACACCTCCTTGTCAAACAAAATGTGCAAAACACATTTTGTGCAGACCTCGCCGCTTTTTGGCGGGTCAATATCTTTTACCACGGACACTACTTCTCTATTATTCTAAGTATTTTCCCAGCTCCCCCCACGTCCTGGATCCGACCTTACCATCTACCTTCAGGCCCTTTGCCCTCTGAAACTCCTTTACTGCCTGTTGTGTCCTTGGCCCTATCTTGCCATCTATCGCGCCTGGGTCAAACCCTGCATTCTTCAGGGCTGTCTGTATCTGGACAGCGGCAGGGACTCGATCGCTATTAACCATGATTTTTTCTGAATAAGCGCTCCTCACGTCTACTGCATAGGTCCTATCCACTGCGCGCTCATCAGCCTCCCTCATTATATCTTCAATCAACTCCCAGGTACGCTTATCTACATAACCTGTGCTTTTAAGGCCTCTTGATTCCTGAAATTCCTTTATTGCCTCGCGCGTCTTCTGCCCCATCCTGCCATCCACAACATCTATATCATACTCAAGGTTAGTTAAAGTAATCTGTATCTCTTCTACGCGAGGATTCGCCATATCAGTACTGCCGATCAGGCCCTCTTCTTCTTTCTGATACTGGACAGACTTCGGCACTATATTACATCCAGAAATGAAAAATAAACATAAACAAGCCAGACAAATGATCTTCTTCATAGCTATTCCCCCCAACATATGTTATCAAAATCACAATAAGAACACTTTTTCTTGTCGCGCTCAGGAAGCTTTTCAAAATAGAGGCCCTGAATCCCCTGCCACACGTTCTTTATTATACCGACCATCTGATCGACCATATCCTCGTTAAGCTCGACCTCAAATTCTGTCGGCTCGCCTTTTTTTATACCATATCTACGTATCTCTTCCTTTGCAGGCTCTACAAAAATAAGCAGGCCATGACTGACTGATAAGCTCTTATCCGGGCGCGTCTTGTCTCTCTCAAATAAAAGCTTATAACAGACAAGCTGGCGAAAATACGCATCACACGATTCATCCTCCAGATCTCTGTAATTATAAATACCCTGAGCATGCTTTTTTGCCTGGCCTGTCTTATAATCCACTACCCTTACAAATCTATTTTTCTCGTCGCGCATCTCCAGTTTATCATACTTGCCGGTAAAGATAATACCGTCTATATTTATAGGCATCCTGTTTTCCAGTCCAATGGGCTTTATAGGCCTTGACGAGATCCTGTCGTAATACATTTTTAATTGGCCAAATTGCTCTATACATCTAAGCTCCATTGCCTTCTCAGGCCCCTGGAATTTCAGGGCCTCCGCGAATCTGTCTTTGAAAAACTGAAAATCTGGAAACTTATCTGTTTTTATGTATTGCCTGTAAATGTGCTCGAGGCCGCCATGGACTGCATTACCAAAGATCAGGCTCTGTTTTTTGGCTCCAGGGAGCATAAGCACATTGTCATAAAGAAATTTCCTCCTGCAATTCAGATAATTATTCAGGCTCGTGGGATTTAAAGGCATGTCCTTCACAAGGTCCCGCAATACTTCCTCAGTGCCTATAAAGGGGTCTGATTTTTCTGTCTTTTTTAAGGACTCGGCCAAAAGATTTTCTTCGCCTGCTGAAGAGGCCCTGCTCTCGATCCCGAGGTGATATAAAAATGAGCTTGAGATCTGATTCTCCTGCGGACTTGATGTGAAAAGCACATTGCCCTTGGCCCGGCTTAAGGCCACATAGAACAACCTTGTCTCGTCATAGTACCGCAGCTCTTTTATCCTGTCTTTACTGCTGACCTTCTCAATAGTCTTTAATAAACCCGGGGGAAGCGGGATCATATCAGGCATGGGTTTTATGGGCCAGCTCTTATCCTGCAGGCAGAATGGTATGATCACGCTGTGAAATTCCTGGCCCTTTGAGCCGTGCGCAGTAAAGATCCTGACACCATTCTGCGTCATTGTGACAAGCTTGCCCTGCACAGGGAGGTTGTGCTCATTGCGCGTCCTTATCTCCTCTACAAAATCTCTCAGGCCCAGGCCAGGTGTCGAGAAATCAGAATCCTTAACCATATTTATAAATGATGCAAGGCTTCTCAGGTCTCTGATCCTCACGATCTCATCTTTATCATATTTTTCGAGTATATACTTAAATATGCCTGCCTCTTTTATGTATTCCATCAAGACAGTGTGGATAGGCTTATATGAAGCATCTGCCAGAAGTTTCTTAATGATAGTTACTGCATTTTTAAGCCTGGGGGAGAGGTCCTGGCCGCTAAAAAGCTCTGAAAGCAGAGTAACGCTCTCTCTGTTTCTTTTCTTTTTGGCCACCTTGTTTATAACTTCCAATATGTCCTTATGAAGTATCTGAAAATAATCAGAGGCGAGGATTCGATAAAGGATCCTGTCTCTATCTGTATAGTTTTCCGGCTCGAGGCCCGCAAGCTCCAGTACATCCAGCATCTGCCTCACGCGCGGCTCTGAACGGATGTCTTCTTTTCCATCTGTAGCATAGGGTATGCCCCTCTGCAGAAACTTATCTATCAGCTTCAGCATCAATGCTCTTTTTCTTACAAGGATCGCTATGTTATTGTATGGAGCTTCCCTTTCTTCCTTTGTCAATTCCTTTGAGGCCAGGATCTCTTTCTTAAATTCCTCTATCCTTTGCACCAGAAAACACAGTTCTTCCTCCTGTTTACTAAATTCATGGAATTCTATGGATTTTTTCTTAAAATCCCTTACGGGTAAAAGGGCCTTTTCACCTGTGCGTTCTTCCTTTGGCACATTATTTATCAGCTCCTGCGACAGATCTATGATCTCTTTTGAAGATCTGTAGTTATTCTTCAATGCTATGGTCTTTAGCGACTGGGACTTTTTCTTGAGCTCTTTGAAATTTCCAACACTGGCGCCCTGGAATCTATATATAGACTGGTCATCATCGCCCACGCAGCATAGATTAGGGCTCTTTCCCTTTAAAAGCGAGAAAAGAAACTTTAGCTGCGCGCCGTTTGTATCCTGAAATTCATCTACCATTATATATCTGAACTGCTCTTCATACCTTTGTTTTAAAGGCCTCTCATTATTCAGGGCATCTGTTGCAAGCATGATCATGTCATCAAAATCATATCTCCCGCGCACATCAAAGATGTCTTTGTTCTTACCTTCCTTTAATTTTTCATATTGTTCATATACGACTGCCAGGGCCTTTATCTTTGGAATATGCCTTTCCTCAACATAGATGCGGTCTGGCTTTACTTTTTTGACATATTCCGAAAATTCCGCAGGGCTTATACCTTCTCTTTTTAGCTCGCCGATTCTTTTCTGGATCTCTCTTGCGTATATATAGGGCGCCCTGAAAGGCCTTATCTCAGAGATGTCCTTCGTGTGATCCAGGATATACTCTATTGCCTTTACCTTTTCTATATCAGTTATCTGTATCCTATCCTGTATATAGTTAGCTGCCTCTTCTGAATCTAATAGTATGGAATTTGCAAAGCTGTGGAATGTGCCGACCTGCACATCATAGCCCTGAAAGCCAATGATTTTTGCAAGCCGCTCCTTCATTGTCTTTGCAGCTGCATTGGTATAGGTGAGGATAAGGATGTTTTCAGGAAGGGATATCTTCTTCTGGATGATATTCGCTGCCCTGACAGAAAGCAATTGTGTCTTTCCTGTACCTGGCCCTGCCAGGACCAGCACCGGGCCTTCCAGCGAATCTACAGCCTTTTTCTGCTCAGGATTTAACTCGTCGTAAAACTTCTGAAAACTTGTCATATATATAGTATTCTAACCTATCTATGATATATGTCAAGCATGACAGGAAAACATTGACACATTGCATGTTATTGTGTAATATTGCAAATAAAGCCATGGCTACAAAAATCGGTATTGGATACAGTCAAAATCTAGATTCCTTCTCAGCTGGCAAAGAAGCTGCCAGGCTTGCCACCTACCAGCTCGGGAGACTAAAAACAGACCTGATTATTGCCTTTATCTCTCCTATATTTGAACAAGATATAGCTCTTAAAGGCATACGCTCAATTGCCAATGAAGCGCCAATGATCGGGTCCTCAAGCATCGCCAGCATTACATCCAAGGGTTCTTTTAAGGATTCTGTGACTATATGCGCTATAAGCTTTGACAGCATAAACTTCTCTATTGCATTCCAGGAAGGCGTGCGAAACAACCCCAGGTCAGTGAGTACCTCTGTTGCAAGAAAGGCGCTATCTAACTCAACTATCCAAAGACAGCTATATATGATGCTCTCTGATTCCTTTGGTGTAAACTCCTCAGATGTCCTGATTGGCGCACATGAAATACTTGGCACTCGTTTTCCAGTAATCGGGGGGGCTTCAGCGCATAATTTTCAGTACAAAAAGACATGCCAGTATTTTAATTACCATCTCTATGAAGACCTTGTAATTGGCCTCTTATTATCTGGAAATTTCACCACAGGCATAGGCAGCGCCCATGGATGGCAGCGTATTGGCAGGTCTCATGACCTTACAAAGGCCAAGTTAAACATCATAAAAGAAATAGATAGAAGGCCGGCTATAGCCCTATATGAAGACTACCTGGGCAAGGATATAAATGAGCTTAAAAACGAAGGCATTGCCAAGATAGGCGCAAGTTTTCCTCTGGGCATGAAATTAAGAGAGAAAGAGGCATATCTCTTAAGGAGCCCTGTTGATATAACTGAAGATGGAGGCCTGGTTTTAAACGCAAATGTCCCTGAATGCGAGGAAATAAACCTGATGATCGGAGATAGAGACTCTGCCTTAAACGCGGCAAAAAAGGCTGCCAGGGAGGCATTGGAAAACCTTAAAAACCTTACGCCTAGCTTTGGCATGGTCTATAGCGACATATCCAGATTTCAGCTTTTTAGAAAAGATCCCCAGATCGAGCTCAATGCAATAAAAGATATTATCGGAGAAAACGTGCCATTGATCGGATGTTACACCTGCGGCGTATATGCACCTATTTCAGTGGCAGAATACACGCAACAATTTTACTTCCAAAACCAGACATTATCTGTTACTCTATTCTCGGAGTAATATATGGAAATCTATACTATAATCTTTCTTTTAATATGTCTATTAATAACCTTGTTTTCCTCTCTCTCTGAACGCAACAAGCGTATCAGCGCAGAAGAAAAAAATAAAGGCCTGAAGGATCTAATCAGACAGCTTGATGACCAGGCAAAGATAATCATAAAGACAGACCTGGCCCTCAATAAGGTCCAGGAGGAACTTGACAAGAAGATAACAGGCCTGTATACACTGCATGAACTCGGGAAAAAGGTGAGCTCTACGTTCAATATCGAGGACCTGTTTAGCCTGATAAACAAACCTCTTGTATCCAAGCTGGGTTTCTCAAAGGCGCTGATCATGTTAAAAAACGAAAAGACTGGCGTTGTATCGACAAAGATCCACGTTGGCTATGCAGAATCTGATATAAAAAAAATAGAGAAAAACATAAATAAAGGCGGCATAGCTGCTGCCCTATTCAAAAAATCCGGTTTTATACTAGTAAATAGCGACGCTAAAAAAGTACAGCACGAGGACGTCCTTGCAGATATATTCAAGACAGAATCCTTCCTGACAGTGCCCATCACTGTGAAAGATGAGGCTGTTGGTTTTATACTTATGGGCAATATATCCAGCTACACTAAATTGACAGAGGGCGATGCTGAACTTTTGTCTATACTGGCAAGTCAGATAAGCACAGCCATTGAGAATAGCCAGCTTTATGCAGAGCTCTTTAGCTCGCATCAGGACTTGGAGAGAAGGGTAAAAGAAAGGACTCAAGAGCTTGCGAAATTAAACGAAGAGCTAAAAAAACTCAATAGGGCAAAATCCACCTTTGTATCTGCTGTCTCGCATGAACTTCGGACACCGCTGACATCCATAAAAGGTTATGCCTCTATACTTATGGCTGGAAAACTGGGCGATGTATCAGCGGCCCAGAAAGAACGTCTTGAAAAAATTGATACACACTCAAATAGCCTTACGCGCTTAATAAATAACCTCCTGGATATTGCCAGGATAGAATCAGGCAGGGTCCAGATGATTATCAAGGAGATATCCATAAAAGAAATGCTGGATTCTATTGTGGATATCATTACGCCTCAGATAAAGGAAAAAAATATCTCTCTAAAAATCGACACAAAGACGAAAGTAGATAAAATAAAGGCAGACCCCAGCCAGCTGGAAAGGGTCTTTCTGAATCTACTAAGTAATGCCATAAAATTTACGCCAGAAAAAGGTAAGATTGTCATACATATTGAACAAAAAAATGACTTTATAGAATTCATAATAGAAGACAGCGGGATGGGCATGCCAAAACAAGACCTGGAAAAGGTCTTTGAAGAATTCTTCAGATCAGACAATGCGCAGCATCAAGGAGTCAAAGGAACTGGATTAGGGCTATCGCTTGTTAAAAAAATAATAGAGGCGCATAAAGGCAAGATATGGGTAGAGAGTGATTTAGGGAAAGGTGCAAGATTTGCCTTTACCATACCAAGGCCTTAACCATTTGAAATAGAGGGATAAATCTATGCCGAGAGAAAAAATAGTAATAGCAGATGATGATCCTGATATACTGGATGTATTAAAGATAACCCTTGAAGATGAGGGCTATGAAGTAATAGAGGCACATGATGGCCAGGATGCGCTTGAAAAAATAAAAAAAGCAGCCCCTGATTTGTTAATAACTGATTTCAAGATGCCAAGAATGGACGGGGATGAGGTCTGCATGATCCTTAAGCAGGATATACTTGTCCAGCACATGCCGATTATAATGTTGACTGGCAAGGGAGAGGTCAGTGATAAGGTCCATGGTATAAAGGCAGGCGCTGATGACTACATGGTAAAACCCTTTGAGCCCAAGGAGTTAGTGGCAAGGGTCTCAATGGTACTGCGCAGGACTGCGCGCGATCTGGACGCCAACCCATTAACCAGGCTGCCTGGCAATGTCTCGATACTAAATGAAATACAAAAGCGCATTACTGCCAAAGAATTATATGCTGTCTGTTATATAGATCTGGATAAGTTTAAGATATACAATGACAAGTACGGCTTTGAAAAAGGTGACGAGATCATAAAGCGCACTGCAAGGATCCTGATAAGCTCTGTGCAGGAAAAAGGCAACCCTAAAGACTTCATAGGACACGTAGGCGGCGATGACTTTGTGTTAGTGACAATGCCTGATAAGATAGATGGGCTCTGTAAAAGCATAATAACTAAATTCGATATAATGGCCCCGGAACTATATAATAAAAAAGATCTGGAAAAAGGTTATATATCCGGGAAAGACAGATCAGGGAAGACAAAAAAGATACCTCTGATCTCAATATCTATTGGCGTAGTGAGCAATAAGAAGAGTAAGATAAAGCATGTGGGAGAAGTTGGAGAAATCGGCGCAGAATTAAAAGAATACGCCAAGAGCCTTAAGGGAAGTAACTACGTAACCGAACGCCGCAAAATTTAATACACATAAACCCACCACATAAATCTGTGCAATCTGTGCATAAAGGAGTTTTCTTTTATCTGCGTAATCTGTGCATAAAGGAGTTTCCTTTTATCTGCGTAATCTGTGGTTCTGGTGCGCGAGGCGAGACTCGAACTCGCATAGCCTTGCGGCCACAAGGCCCTCAACCTTGCGTGTCTGCCAATTCCACCACCCGCGCAGATCCACAGATTACACAGATTACACAGATTTATTCACTCAAGTATCAAGTCCGCAGATTTCACAGATTATGACATTCTACCAGGCTTTCGACCTACTATCTATGCAATCTGTGATTACTATCTCTTAACGCAAACAAGCCTATTATATAGAACCTGAGCTAAAATATCAAGAAAATTGGCATGGGATTTTAAGAATATAATCGATGAAGCTGCTTTTTAATATTTTCATCGGATAAATATTCGTCAAGCGTTATGTTGGGGCGGTCTATAAAACCCCTGGGCGTAATCTCAATAATGCGGTTAGCCACAGTTTGAATCAGCTGATGATCATGCGAAGTAAATAAAATAGTCCCGCCAAACTTCTCCAAACCCTTATTTAAGGACTCGATTGATTCTAAGTCTAAATGATTGGTCGGATGATCCATGATCAGCATATTAGGCTGGGCCAGCATCATGCGAGACAGCATACACCTGACCCGCTCGCCGCCGGATAAGACTCTGACCTGTTTAAAAGATTCATCGCCGGAAAAAAGCATACGTCCTAAATATCCGCGTACAAAAACCTCGTCAGTATTATCCGAATACTGGCGAAGCCAATC
>JAHILY010000092.1 GCA_018896815.1 Candidatus Omnitrophota bacterium
GATGATGATATGAATACGTCGAAAAAAAGTATATTTGCCTGCGGTGATTGTAAAAAGAAGTTATTGCGTCAGGTAGTGACTGCCTGTGGCGACGGCGCTACGGCAGCATTCAACGCACAGCAATATGTGGAAAAATTAAAAGGTGCAGCTTATGAATAAAGAGGCTGCAACATGCCCAAGCTGTCGCAGTTTCTTTGGCCAATATAATTTTTTAAAAAATGACAATCCTATCTTAATAATACTAAAATAGTATCATTAAGAAAGGAGGCTTATATGATAAGCAAAAAGATGTCGGCTAGTTTAAATGAGCAGATCAACAAGGAGATCTATTCAGGCTATCTTTATCTTTCAATGGCTGCCTATGCTACTTCCATTGGCCTGAATGGTTTTGCCAACTGGTTTAAGGTACAGATGCAGGAAGAGATGGCTCATGCCCAGAAATTTTATGATTATGTGAACCAACAAGGAGGAAGGATAGTCCTGAAGGCCATTGATGAACCGCCTAAAGACTTCGCAAGCCCAAGGGATTTATTTTCAAAGACACTGGAGCACGAGAAGATGGTGACAAAAAGGATCAATGACCTGGTAAAGCTGGCAAAAAAGGAAAATGACAATGCAACAGAGACGACGTTGCAGTGGTTTGTCACAGAACAGGTCGAAGAAGAGGCAAATCCTACAGAGATGTTACAGAAACTTGATATCGTAGGAAAGGATGGAAACGGAATATTGACAATAGACAACCAGCTTGCGACAAGGGTCTTTGTCCCTCCGCAGCCTCAGGGGTGATCGATGAAGGAAAAGAAAGAATTCGTCTGTTATGATTGTTTTAAGCTCAGGACATGCAAGGAATCACTGGCGTCCTGGATATTTTTCTTTATCGCGCTCGTGGCTGTGATATCTCTAAGGGCAATGAGCATATTTGCAAATTCCAGCCCTATGTTTGCTAAGATGCTGTGGTATGTAGGCGTTGGTGGGTTTTTAATATTCTTTATTTATAAGTTCAGGTATGATCAAATATTGCAGAGGGAGCTTGAGAAGACAGACCTAAAAGATAAGTTACTCAGTAAAAAAGAGCTTACAGAGCACGATAAAGAGGTCTTGGGAACTATTGTCTGTAAATTGAGTTCGAAAAAGGACAAGATAAATTATTTCTTTATCTTTGTAAGTTCTGGTCTAGCTTTGGCAATAGCTATATGGGTGGACTTTGTAAAGTAAGATTCCCCGTCCGCCTACGGCGGACTCGGGATAAATTCGCAATTATTATCCGCCGCGGCGGATAATGTGCTCATTTAAAAATGAGGAGGTGTAATATGCCAGAAGCAAAATATGTTTGTTCAGATGATATACTTTGCGGAGTAAATCTTCCAAAGGATGCAAAAAATCTTGCTGATCTTGAAAAAAAGCATATCCCTGTCATAGACGCGCCTAGCAATGTTAAAAAAGACGAAGTCTTTGAAGTCAATATCAAAGTCGGCGGCACAGATGGAGTCGAGCATCCTAACGAGGCAGGTCATTTTATTGAATGGTTAGAACTTTACTGCGGCGACACATTTCTTGGCCGGGCTGGTTTTTGCGGCGGAACGAGTTACGGCGTAGCCAGGTTTAAAGTAAAGCTGTCTCATGCCCATGGTCCATTAAAGGCATGGGCAAGGTGCAATCTCCATGGACTCTGGGAAGGCACAAAAGAAATCGCGATAAGTTAAATGCCCAAAAAATTAACCGAAGGCATAATCAGATTTTTCCACCACCAGCCTTATACCATAGTAACTACTGTGGATAGGGACGGGTGTCCGCATAATTCCTGTAAAGGTATAGTGGATATAGAAGAAGACGGAAAGGTATATCTCTTGGACCTTTACAAGGCAAAGACGTATGAAAACCTCAAGCAAAATCCCCACATAAATATTACAGCAGTTGATGAGCATAAGTTTATAGGTTTTACCTTAAAGGGCAAGGCAAAGATAGCCAATAAAAATAAATTAAAGTCTCATATAGTCAAGGCATGGGAGACCAAGATCACAAAGAGGATATCACAGCGCTTACTCAAAAATCTTAAGGGAGAAAAAGGCCACCCTCTTCATCCAGAAGCGAGCTTGCCAAAGCCAGAATATCTAATAGAAGTCGATGTGAACGAAGTAATTGATCTCACGCCGCACCACATTAAATCCACCGCATAGGTGCGCATCGCGCACCTATGCGGTGGAATAGGTAAATAATATGTTAGATCTGATCATTATTGGCGCAGGCCCAGCCGGCATAACTGCTGCAGTCTATGCTGCGCGGAAGAAGATGGACCTATTGGTGATAAGTAAAGATATCGGCGGCCAGACTGCATGGAGCGGTGATATTGAAAATTATACAGGGTATCAATTTGTAACAGGGCCTGAGCTTGTGGCTAAATTCGAAGAGCACATGAAAAAGAACAACATTGCCTTAAAAGAAAATGAAGACGTTATAGGAATCGAAAAGAAAAAAGACAAGGTTTTTGTTAAAACTGACAAGGGAGAATATGAGGCAAAGACAGTTATAATCGCATCTGGTAAACGCTCAATGGAATTAGGCGTCCCCGGGGAAGAGGAGTTTAAGAACAAGGGCCTTACATATTGCGCGACATGTGACGGGCCGCTTTTTTCAGAAAAAGATGTGGCAGTTATCGGCGGAGGCAATTCTGCGCTGGACGCAGCGCTTCAGTTAATCAAGATAGCCAATCATGTATATATAATAAATATTGTTAAAGAACTGACAGGAGACCCCGTCGAGCAGGACAAGCTAAAGAACAGCAAGAATGTGACCATAATGAACGAAGCCCAGGTGACGGCTGTCTTAGGTGATAAGTTTGTCAACGCCATTAAGATCAAGACTAAAGACAGTGAGAAAGAAATACCTGTCCAGGGTGTTTTTGTTGAAATAGGACTTATCCCTAATTCAGGTTTTGCAAAAGGAATAGACAAAAACGAAAAGCAGGAGATAAAGGTAGATAGCTATAACCACACCAATATCCCCGGCGTCTTTGCCGCAGGTGATGTTACTGACGTACCTGAGAAGCAGATTATTATAGCAGCCGGCGAAGGCGCAAAGGCCACACTGGGTGTATTTAGATACTTGTCTCGCCTTAAGTAAGATTAACCGCGTAGGTTGCCAAAATTGGCAACCTACGCGGTTGACAAGGTATGAAACCAGCAGAAGAAAGAGTAATAAAGATAGTAAGGATACTACGTAAGTCCTATCCAGGACACAAAACCGTGCTTTACTATAAAACACCTTTTCAGATCATGGTAGCGACTATACTTTCTGCCCAGTGCACGGATGAGAGGGTGAATAAGATCACGCCTGGTCTTTTCAAGAAATATAAGACTGTTAATGATTTTGCAAAGGCAAGGCAGTCTGTGTTGGAGAAGGAGATCCATTCAGCTGGTTTTTATAGAAATAAGGCAAAGAATATAATAGCAGCGTCTAAAAAGATAATAAAGGAATTTAAAGGAAAAGTGCCTGATAATATGGAGGGACTTATTTCTTTGGCAGGGGTGGCTCGTAAAACCGCAAATATAGTCCTATCAAGCGGGTTTAAAAAGGCAGAAGGCATAGCTGTTGATACGCATGTTAAAAGACTTTCAGGAAGATTGGCCTTGAGTAACGAAAGAGATCCTAATAAGATAGAGCAGGATCTTCTAAAGATCGTGCCTAAGAAGGACTGGCTCGATCTTAACTATATGCTCGTGGACCATGGCAGGGCGATATGTAATGCAAGAAAGCCGCTGTGTGGCGAGTGCGTGGTAAGTAAACTGTGCCCGTCAGCAAACAAGGTATGATTTAACCGTCCCAGAGTGGGTAGATGCGTAGGCTACCCACTCTGGGTAGCCTACGCATCTACCCATAGGTTATATGATAAAACAAGCAATGCTTTACGACAAACTGGACAATGGCAGGGTGAAGTGTAATCTCTGTGCGCATTGCTGCAAAATTAGCCCTGATAGCTCTGGGATCTGCGGCGTAAGAAAAAATAAAGATGGTGAATTGTATACACTTGTCTATGGTGATGTTATTGCTTCACATGTGGATCCAATTGAGAAAAAACCCCTCTACCATTTCCTACCTGGCTCGTATTCTTATTCAATAGCGACAATAGGGTGTAATTTCAAATGCAGTTTTTGTCAGAACTGGGAGATATCCCAGGCATCAAAAAGGCAAGACGCCCTTTCAGGGTATGAACTCATGCCTGAAGAAGTCGTGCGAGAGGCAAAGAAGAATAACTGTAAGAGCATTTCGTATACTTACACTGAACCAACAATATTTTTTGAGTATGCATATGATACTGCAAGACTTGCTAAGAAAGAGGGGCTTTATAATGTCTTTGTAACAAATGGTTACATGACAAAAGAAACGCTTAATGTTATAAAGCCGTATCTTGATGCTGCAAATGTCGATCTTAAATCTTTTCGAGAAGATTTCTATAGAGAGATGTGTGGCGCTCATCTAAAGCCTGTCCTTGATACTATAGAACTAATGAAAAAACTTGGCATATGGGTAGAGATCACAACCCTGGTTGTAACTGGCAAAAATGATTCAGATAATGAATTTAAAGATATTGCAGAATTTATTGCAAACCTCGACCCTGGTATCCCCTGGCATATATCTCGCTTCCACCCTGATTTTAAATATCTGGAGGGAAAACCAACGCCCATTGATACTCTAAAAAGGGCGAGAGATGTAGGAAAGAAAGCAGGTCTTAGAAATATACATTTAGGTAATGTAATAGAAGTCTAAAATAGATTTATAAAACCCTTTCCAAGATTCTATTGTTACCTTGTTAAATTAGGTAGTATAATAGTATTCGGACATTAAAGGAGAATATATGGATATATTGTCTAATTTAGGTGCGCTTTTAGGATGTTCGTGGGCATCGGGTGTAAATCTTTATCTTACGATCGCAGTTCTGGGGATCCTGGATAAGATGAACATATTAAGCCTGCCGGGTGATCTAGAGGCCATATCCAATCCATTTATAATCGGAATAGCAATAGCAATGTATCTGGTGGAATTTTTTGCAGACAAGATCCCGCTTGTGGATTCTGCCTGGGACTCTATACATACCTTTATAAGGCCAATAGGAGGCGCAGCGCTTTCATATATGGCAATGGCTGATATGGGCCCAGTGGCGCAGATACCAGCGGCCCTTTTAAGCGGCACTATTGCCATGGATTCGCATCTTACAAAGGCCACCGCGCGCGCTGCAATAAATACTTCGCCCGAGCCATTTACCAATTCTATTGCCAGCGTCTCAGAAGATGCAATGGTAGTAGGTGTGATATGGATGATAGTGAAGCACCCGATAATAGCCGGGATAGCTGTAATACTCTTTGTGCTTTTTTCAATATGGTTTTTAAAGATGATGTTCAGGTTTGTCAAAAAGATATTTGGCCGGGGGAAGAAAGATGAGACTGATAAGAAATAAAATTTGCAGGCGCAGATTCAAAATACAGTTTAGAGTAAGAAAATGGTTATTTGGCGGAAAAAAGAAAAGCCCAAAACCCATACTGACAAAGAAATCATAATTGACAGGTTTTTTATTTCTGCTATAATTGATATTGAAGTTCAATTTCAATTATAGGGGGGGCGCGATATGGCGAGCGCATTACAGGTCTTTGTCGACTACCTCAGAAAAAAACATCTTAAATTAACAGACCAGCGAAACGCGATCTTGAATGTCTTTTTGAAGACAGAGCGCCACTTGAGCGTTGATGACCTTTATGATATTGTGAGAAAAAAGGATTCAAGTATTGGCCATGCAACTGTATTCAGGGCATTAAAGCTTTTATCTGAGGCAGGTATTGCCAAAGAGGTAAATCTCGGAGATGGCAAGACCAGGTATGAGCATAAATATGGGCATGAGCATCATGATCATCTTGTCTGTCTTGAATGCGGCAGATTTATCGAGGCAGTGGATTCAAAGATAGAGAGACTTCAGGAAGAATTGTGTAAGAGGCATGGATTTGTAGCACAGCAACACAAAATGGAGATATTTGGGATCTGCAAGAAGTGTAGGTAGGGGGAAGAATGGTAGTGGATTTGACTCAGATGAAGCCAGATGAGACTGGTATTATAAAGGAGCTATGCGGAGGGTGTGATTTTACAAAAAGAGTCCAGGGCATAGGTGTAAGGCCTGGCAAAAGGATAAGAAAGGTAAGTTCTCATTTCTGGCGCGGGCCGCAGACTGTCGAGGTAGACAATATGCGCGTAGCTATTGGATGGGGCATGGCCAAGAAGATTTTTATAGAGGTAGAGAGAGAATGAAAAAGATTTTATTAATGGGCAATCCCAATGTTGGAAAAAGCGCTATTTTTTCTCGACTTACAGGCGCTAGGATCATAGTCTCTAACTATCCAGGCACTACCGTTGAATTTACTCAAGGCCAGATGAAGATAGGCGAAGAAAGGCCCCTAGTAATAGATGTGCCAGGGACTTATACATTAGAGCCGACTTCAAAGGCAGAAGAAGTTGCAGTACGCATGCTAAAGGAAGGTGACTTAGTAATAAATATTGTCAATGCTACAAATCTTGAAAGAAATCTTTATTTAACCCTGGAGCTTTTAGAGAAGGACGTTCCTCTTGTAATCGCCCTCAACATGTGGGATGAAACTAAACACCAGGGAATTAATATTGATATAGAAAAATTAGAAAAAGAATTGGGTGTTCCTGTAATTCCCACCTGTGGCTTGACAGGTGAAGGCATAAAAGAATTGATTACTCGTTTTAAAGAGGTAAAGAATTTAAAAACTAAACCTAGTTCTGACAGCGATAAATGGGAAAGGATCGGCGAGATCGTAGAGCGCGTACAAAAATTAACGCACCACCACCATACATTTTTACAGCGCCTGGAAGAGTTAAGCATAAAACCCTTATCAGGGCTTCCTATTGCAGCAGGTGTTATCTATGTGTCTTTCTGGGCAATACGTCTGATCGGCGAGGGGCTTATTACCTATATATTGGAGCCATTGTTTGACAAGGCATGGACGCCTTTGATGCTCAAGTTCGGCGCCTTGCTGGGCGAGGAGACATTTTTACACGATGTCTTAATTGGGAAACTTATAGATGGCTCGATTGATTTTAAGATGTCTTTTGGAGTTCTGACAACAGGGATTTTTGTGCCAATTGCAATGGTATTGCCTTATATAATCAGCTTTTACCTGATACTGGGGATTCTGGAAGATTTTGGATATCTTCCGAGACTGGCAGTTTTAGTAGACAATTTTATGCATCACATCGGGCTTCATGGTTTTGCAATAGTCCCGATGATGCTGGGCCTGGGGTGTAATGTGCCAGGCGCGCTTGCGCTCAGGCTTTTAGAAGGTAGGCGCGAAAAATTTATCGCAGCAACACTAATGGCTATATCTATTCCTTGCATGGCTCAGATTGCAATGATTGTAGGACTGGTAGGGCAGAGAGGCGGTCAATATCTTGGGATTATCTTTGGCACGCTTTTTATACTTTTGATAGTAAAGGGACTTATTATGAACAAGGTCATAAAGGGCGCAAGCCCTGAGATGCTTATTGAGATCCCGCCGTATAGACTTCCTCAGTTTCGGGCAGTTATTAAAAAGCTCTTCATGCGGGTATCTGGATTTTTAAAAGAAGCAGTGCCATATGTGCTTTTAGGTGTATTTTTTGTCAATATCTTGTATGCGCTGAATATAATACAATATTTTTCAGGCCTATTCGCGCCTGTCTTAACAGGACTATGGGGCCTGCCAAAAGAAGCCATCTCTGCATTGATCATAGGTTTTTTAAGAAAGGATGTTGCTATAGGCATGCTCGGCCCGCTGAACCTTACGACCAAGCAGCTCATAATCGGATGCACTGTGCTCGCAATTTACTTTCCCTGCATTGCTACCTTTGTAATGCTGGTCAAAGAACTCGGCATAAAAGACATGCTCAAGGCGGCTGTAATCATGATGTTCGTAGCACTCATAGTAGGCACACTTCTCAATATAATCCTATAAACATTTTTTTAATTTTTCCCTTGA
>JAHILY010000093.1 GCA_018896815.1 Candidatus Omnitrophota bacterium
ACATCGCCCACAGCAAGAAAATTCTCTGAATCGATCTTGTCTAAACTGATACGTTGAAGTTCGCGCGAATTAATAACACCACGATTGTTAACATCCTTGAGCTGTATAACTCTCACATTCCCCTCTTTATCGGACTTTATACCTTCTTTAAAGAGGTAGCCTGATTTTATTTCTGCGATTTGCGATATTCTCTTCTTCATATGTAATCTTTTTCCTTAGCGTTCACATAACTTTATATCACATCAACATATTTTTGTCAAGAATTATTTTAGCGTCTACATAACTCTAAATAATAATACGCCTTTGTTTACAATAAAGCTGAACAACAAATAAAGAATTATTGTAGTAATATTGTAAGAACTGAGGGGTAAATCTGGTAAGAGATAGCCAACTCTGGTAAGGTCTAGAAATTGTTTTAGCCAGGCTGTAAACCTTGACTTTATAACCTTCAATTTCACGGTTTTCGATACCGATTTCCCATGCCTTAGGCGAAAAACGGTAAAACTTTACAGGAGGATATTTAATCTTATTGGCACGCTTTTGGCACGCAAAGTGTCAAAATTTAGTCCAAAATGGCTATGTAACTGGAGGTAACTGATCTGTGGAGTTTTTTTAGGTGGATAAATGAGATTTGGGGTGGTGTGTTTTGGAGATTATAAGATAAAAAGCAAAAATATAAAAATAGAAATTACTTTCTTTAACGAAACTGAATCTCTAAATGGGTCCCTGTAGCTAAAGCTACCTTCTCTAAAGTACGAAGGCTATGTCCCATGTAATCGCCTCCCTCTAACCTAGCGATGGTGGCTTGACTGGTGTGAATTTCTTTAGCCAACTCTTTTTGAGTTAATCCTTGTTTCTGTCTAAGTTTGGCAATCTTATACCCTAAAGCTAATCTTCGGCCTTCTTCTTCGTAGAATTTCTTGAAATCCTTGTTCTTGAGTTCCTCTTTTAAGACATCTTGGAAATCCAAAAGTTTCTTAGCCATTGTAAACACCTCCTATAATTCAAATTCGCCTTGACGATATCGTAGAATAAAATCTTTTACTGGGTAATCTCCTCTGCGAGTTGGATAAAATTTAATTTTATACATCTTCCCCTTCCAATAAAAGTATATATCAAATTTGATATATTGTCAAGCCAGAAATGAAAAATTTAGACTCTCTTTTTACTTTTTATCTCTCATATATCAAAAAATTCCGGCATAGGCCGCCTAAACACTCCAAATTTCCTCGAAACTTTTTTATTTTCGCCCTTGACATCTATGCACTATTATGGTATCATTGTAGTGTCACAAGAAGGGTTAATCTAATGCGAGGAGGGGTGAGTAAATATGAAAAAAATTACTAAAAAAATATCATGTTTATCAGACAAACAATGTGATGGCCATCTAATCCTTAAACACATTGATCACACAATAAAACTCAAAGGCAGAACTGTCATAGTCCCTGACATTGAAGTTTGGGAATGTGATAAATGTGGGGAGTGTTTCTATCCATATGAAGCTTCTAAAAAAATAGATCTCTACAAAGAGTATTCCGGTAGGCTTATGCTTCGCATAGAACCAGAAATCCATTGGAAACTAACTAGAATTGCCAAAAAACACCATCGTTCCCTCAATCAAGAGGTCAATCATTTACTAGAGAATACTCTAAAGTAACAAAACAAAATACGTCCCAAACCTTCTCCGAGCGTCGCAAAAGTATTACTTTTGCGACTAACCTTTGGTTACAATCTCTGCAGCTCTTATTAGATACTGGTGACTACCAGGCATGATAGGAATACATGGGAGATTATCTAGACCTATTATGGAAAGAGTTGCTGGTTCGAACTCGAAGCCAGACAATATTAACTCTTCACGGGCCCAAATAGAAAAATTTATATCTATTCCATTATCAATGCAAAAATTTCTAAAATCCTTTAAAGTTCAACATAATTTAGACAAAAAAACAGTCTTCTTTCGGCTGAATTTATTGCTTATTCCGTTAACAAAAGTATGCCTCAAAAGCAACCTTATTGCAAGATAAAAATTTTTTCCTTTTTTGACGATAACTATATGAGCGAAGGCCTTAGGCGGAAGGGAAAATGCGAGAACATTGAAATTCCATACAATAAATTATTCCAGATTATTCGATACGCGGGTGAGGACTTGCTCTTCTACGAAGATACGGGCCTTGGCTCGGAGGGCAAGGGCTATACTGTCGCTGGGCCGCGCGTCTACTTCTTCGAATCTTGAGTCTATCTGAAGGACCAGCTTTGCAAAGAATGTATTCTGCTCAAGCTTTGTAATAACTATCCTGTCAAGCTTGGCGCCGAGCTTTGCTATAGTGGAGACTAAAAGATCATGGGTCATGGGCCTGGGCGTGGTCACACCGCTTATCTCCATCTTTATAGAGGTGACCTCCATTATGCCTATGACTATGGGCAGGAATCGATCGCCTTCCTTCTCCTTGAGAACGATAACCTGCTCTCCCCTGTTCTCATCTATCCTTATTTTATTCAATTCCATTTCTACGATTGCCATAGTATGAAAAGATTATCATATCCTCTACTCATTGTCAAGAAAATCGCCTTGCGGCGATAACTTTCGAGCGATTTTCGCCGTCCCCCCTGCTTTGTTTTCGACCTGTCCCCGCGATTAGATTTGCACCAGCAAATCTGCGGGGAAGAAAACAAGGGGGGACAATATAATTTCCTATGCTATCAAGCAACTAGACTTTTAAAACTCGCCCATCTTCTTTAATCGCAGCAGAAATTTTTCATAAACCTCTAAATCTCTCCTGATCCCTACTTTTACAACTAACACCTCTATCCTGTCTTTTATTATCCTGTAGATAACTCTATAGTCTCCCGCTCTTAACCTCCAGTAGCCATGGAGTCCTCCTGAAAGGGCCTTGCCGTATTTCTCAGGGTCAATACGTAATTTCTTTGCTATCTGTTTTACTATCCTCTTCTGGCTTTCTGGGTCTATTTTTTTAAAATCTTCTTTTAAGACAAGTGGATGGAATTTTACACTCCACATTAAATAAGCCCTATCTTTTTTGACAACTCTTCTAAAGATAGATACTTTGCCTTAGGGGTGGATTTTTCTCTTTCTTTGGCGAGATAACCAAGGGCCTGATCTTCTATCCATTCAAAAACCTCTTCCATCTGCTTGTATTTCTTAAGGGACAAAAGCACTGCAACAGGCTTGTTGCGACGTTCTATTATTACCTTATGGGTCTTTAGCTCATTAAAAATCTCTTCTGCCTTCGTACGAAACTCAGATATGCCTACTAAGGCAGTATCTTCTTTTACTATTATCATGAGAATCCCTCCTTCTACCTAAAAGCATACCCTATGTACATTGAATTGTCAATTGAATAGTACATTAATTAGTACATTTGTTTAAAGATAGCATCTATTCTCTCAAGGGCCTCTTCTGCCTCTCTGCTCAATGCTTCTCCAAACTTATTAGACTTTGGATTTATGCCGAGGATGTGGATATCTGCCTTAGTGGATGATTTGAGATACTCTATCAGAAGCTTAGGGGACACATCGTGCGTCGAAATTTTACCTGTGCGCAGGTCATCGCCTGTAAATAGTCTTATCTCGCCTGGTACGCCATCAAAAATGACAGTATCGACGATAAGAATAGTATCTGGATTCAGTCTCTTTATAACACCTGTATAATTCTCAGGTGTAACGCCCGCATCAATCACCTCGTAAGGGACCTTTTCCTTTAGATCACTAGCCACGCGAGGCCCAATGCCATCATCTCCCCTGTCTGGATTTCCTAGACAAAGAATAACGACTTTACCCTTTAGGATATTTTTTAAATTAATCATGCTGAAGGCTGATAGTTGACAGCTAAAAGCTTACTATGTATTTAACGTAATCTCTCTTCTGCACTTTGGACAGAGTATCTTTATGCGGTCTGGGCGGGTTAGGTCGTCGGATTTTTCAACATTGAGGTATGATAATTTAAGGTCTTTTAAGGTAGATAAATAAGAAGTGGGGCTCGAGTATGCCAGCGGACCTAATTTTTTTGAAACCCATACCAGGTGCTCTTTTGCGCCTACCATGCAGCCGCATCCTTCGCATAGCACCAGTTCTTTCTCAACAGAGTTCACTGCATCATTCCTGTCAAAGACTGACAAGTCATCCAGTTTATTGGTCTGTTTCACACCTTCTTTGGTAATACAAGCAGCCTGACACTGGCCGCAGAATATACAGCTGTCATAATGTATCTCAAGTTTTCGCCTGGGCGGATCTGAGTCTAAATCATCCGTCTTCTTTATACAGCCTGAAGTGCAGACCTCGTAACACGCGCCACAGCCTACGCAATCATCGTCGTGATACACAGGCTGGCCCCTGTATCGCTTCTCAGGAATATGCGGCTCAAAAGGAAATTTCGACGTATACGGCCCTTTGACCACTGCTTTTATTGCTTCAATTAATTCACGTATCTTAGGATATCTCATGATGTTCCCGTATACCGTCGTCCGTCGTCCGTCGTCCGTTACGGAATACGATATATTAATTCCCATCCTCCGCGTACCTATCCACTACGCTCTTCTCCCACAGCTTTACGCCGGCCTTGTGGGCAGCACGCGCAAGGGCATGCGCGGATACCGGTGATGTCAGTGCCAGAAATACCATGCACAGAAGCGCCTTTATGCCTGCTGCTGCCAGGCCATGGATAAGAAAGGCGCCGAACAAGATACTGCAGGTCCCGAGTGTTATGCACTTGGTAGATGCCTGAAGCCTGTTATACACATCAGGAAGCCTTATAAGCCCTATGCATCCGACAAAATCAAAGAAAAGCCCTATGGATATAAAAACTAATCCTATTATTTCAATCATTAATTACCTTTCTATTTATGCACAGATTATCTGTGTATAATCAATCATCTAATGACTTCCCTTCCAAAAATTTTGCCAGTGCAAGCGTTGCTATAAAACTCTGCAATGCCCATGCTATTCCAATATCAATATACCAGCTTCTTCCTGTTGAAATCCCCATGATGGCACAAAATCCCACGATCAATACGCCCAGCATGTCCAAGGTAACAGCCCTGTCTGCTGCAGTAGGGCCTTTTGCAATCCTGTATAAGCACAAGACACAGGAAAAGAGAAGTATATAAAATGCTCTTTTTAAAAAAGGTATGTATGGCAAGTCTTTGTGGAACAAGATTGATAATGGATAAAATAATATCACTGCTATTACAGCAATAATAACTATCGCGCCTAAAATATACCTGATCCTCATTCGAATATCCTCTTTAATATCTTTTCAAACTTCTCTACTATCAATTTTGTTGCCTTATTTATATCTTTATCCTTTACCTCGATCCAGTGGATATACAAGTATCCATTTTCCTTATCCACGTCCACAGTCAGAGTCCCTGGCGTAAGCGTGATAGAATTTGCCAAAAATGTCAGGGCTGTATCTGAAGTAAGAGTTGTCCTCACCTTTACTATGCCTGGATGTATTGGCAGGTCAGGGTGAATCACCCTGTATGCTACATCAATATTTGCCTTAAAACATTCCCATGCAAAGATCGGAATATAATATAAAAACCACAGATATCGTCCTGGATGCGCAAAGAGATGTGTCCTCTTTACAAAAAAGTCTCCTGTCAAAAATACCACAAGGGCTGAGACAAAGACGCCTACGAGAAGATGCTGCCAGTCAGGTATCCAGTTTAGAAGGGCCCATGCTACAAATCCAAATATGAATAAAACAATTTTTCTACTCATCCTACCTCAATGCAGCGAATACGTCTTTGGCATATTCACTGCCTGCTAACACTGCATCTCTGGCTGGCCCCAAGAAAACCTTAGATACGTCAGGCAATAATAACAACCCGCCTGCTACGCATATAACAGCCAAAACTATCATGGATAGTTTCATAAAAAATGGCGCTTCCTTTATTTGATTCAACGTACTTTTTAATTCTCCAAAAAAGGCGTATCTCTGAACCTTCATAAACGATGCCAGTGTCAGGATGCTTCCGATAACTGCACAGAATGCAAATGCAAAATGCCCTGCCTCTACGCATGCGGCTATAATAATCATCTTACTCCAGAACCCATTAAAAGGCGGAATACCTGCAATGGACATGGATGCGATTAAAGAAGTGTTAGCAGTAACTCCCATCTTTTCCCTGAGGCCGCCCATTTTTTCCAGGTCCCTTGTGCCAACAGCATATTCCACTGCGCCTGAATTTAAGAACAAAAGTGATTTAAATACCGAGTGATTCAAAAGATGAAACAACCCTCCAAGTATTCCAAGCGGAGTGCCCAATCCTATGCCAAGTATTATATATCCGACCTGACTGATAGAATGATAGGCCAGGAGTCTTTTAAGATCCCACTGCCCAATAGCAAGAATTACACCGACCATCATTGACAATACACCCAGCACCATCATAATAGATAAAATCTTCGGCTCTGCGCCTAATACGCTAAAAAATATCCTTATAAGGGCGTATATGCCCAGGGATTTAATAAGCACTCCCGAAAGCATTGCTGATATAGGCGCAGGCGCGGACGGATGCGCGTCAGGAAGCCATGCATGAAACGGGACAAGGGCTGACTTTAAGCCGAATCCCATAAGAAACAACACGCTTGCCAGTAAGACTATACAGGAAGCCCCTTTCCTTGCTATCTCCATTGACATGTCTGCCATGTTTAATGTAGAGGTAAAACTATATAAAAAGACGATTCCTAAAAGTATAAATGAAGAGGCAACAGTGCCCATAACTGCATATTTGAAAGACGCTTCTAATCCCTCATGCTCTGTGCCAAATGCCACCAGGGCATAGCTGGAGATGGCAGCGATCTCGAGGAATACATAAAGATTAAACATGTCTCCGCTTATAACCACGCCGTTCATGCCAGCTATCATCAATAAAAACAGGCAATAGAAATTCCACTTCTCAGTGTATTTCTCCATGTAATTTATAGAATAGATGCTTATAAAAAACGCAATTACATTTACTGTGACAAGCATAAAAGAAGTCAGCCCATCCATAACCATTGAAATGCCTATAGGAGGCGCCCATCCGCCTACCTTGTATACAATCATGCCGCTGTCTTTAATCAGGAATACAGAGTACACTGAGATGACAGCAAGAAACAGTGTAGCAATGCTGGAAATGATGTCAGAGAATCCCTTTATCCTCTTCCCTAAAAGAGAATTCACAAAGGCCGAGGCCAATGGGATTATTACAAATAGAGGCAATAAGTGGTTTGTCATGTTAATATTAATTTTTTTTATCCTTTCAATCTCCGTATCTTCGTAATATCAAATGTCCCGTACTTCTCGTATACCCTCATGGCAATGGCTGCTATCAATGCAGTTACTGCAAGGCCGATTACTATGGCAGTCAGGACAAGCGCCTGTGGCAATGGATCCACCATATCAACTATACTCTGGCCTGGAGAAAGTATGGGGGCGCGGCCACCCATCTTATAGCCCACGAGTACAAAGAAAAGATTCACTGCATACTCTATTATGGCTATGCCTATAATAATCTTTATAAGGTTTCGTTTTCTAAGTATGCAATAAAGACCTATACAAAATAATACAAGGCACAAAAAATAAACGCTCATTTTTCTTCTTCCTTCTTGTCAATCTTCAATAAAACTAAAATAACAACAATCATAAAAAGGCCTGACCCTACCTTAAAGGCTATGGCAATATTTGATAAAGGCATGGTGCCTGCGCTGAAGAGCTCGAATGGCTCGCCCTTCATGCCAAAATTCAAAAAGAAATAGCCGCTCACCATGCCAAGGATGGCAATGGTAAGAAACATAATCGCGCCCAGACTCTCGAAGAAAGATGCTGCCTTTTGATTTATCCTTTTAAATGCAGCCTCTTTTCCGAATGCAAGCATTATGTGGATAAAGCTGAGCGCAATGATCACGCCGCCTGCAAAACCTCCGCCAGGGCTGATATGGCCATGCGATACAATGTAAATACCAAAAAGCAGTATCAGGCCCACTGTCAGCCGCGTAATCGTCTTTACTATCAATGTCATTCCTGGTTCTTGTGTATTCATTTCTTCCTGCCCGCTCTCCTCATGACAGCCAGGACAGCTACTACTGCTGTAAAGAGTATTGTGGCCTCTCCTAATGTATCATAAGCCCTGTAGTCCAGGACCACGCTCGAGACAAGGTTAGTAGCGCCGGTCTGCCTCAAGCCCTGATTCAAGAAAAACTGGGAAACTTTCATTATAGGCTTGCCAAACTGCGGCAGGTCTTTTATGCAAAAATATGCGAAACTAAGGAATACTATAAGAAAAACAAAGGTTACTATGGTATTAAAAAACCAGCGGCCGCTCGTAGAAAAGGGCAGATCCTTTTTTATAGTCGCCCTTATTAATATTATCACGCATAGGATCTCGACCACGAGCTGCGCAATCGCAAGGTCAGGGGCCTTGAGGATTAAAAATGCCAGTGATAGCCCAAGCCCTACAGTACCCAGGGCAATAACTGATGATAAAAGGTCCTTTGCCTTTACTGCTATCAGCGCGCCTATAATCATGAATATCAAGAGTATTTGAAGTTCTAACATAGTAAATACACAGTTATCTAACCAAGGTAAACAAAAGAACCATTATTCCCAATAAGCACCAAACAAGATATGTGGGCAACACGCCATTATGTAAAAATTGAAACACCCGAATAAAGGAAAATAATATTCTTTTCCCCTGCTCATAAATATCAAAGGCCTTTTTCTCTGCCTTATTGTAAATCGCGTTTATAAGAGGCATCTCCTTTATAGTATTATAAAACTCTGTGCCTGAAAGTCTCATATCTTTTGTAGCTTCCTCTCCGCCTATGTATGGGGCCGTCTCTCTTACTCCTTTAAAATTTCCGCATAGATATATGGCCAGGCCCACGACCAAACCTATTACTAAAAATGCCGTTGCTGCCAGAGAAGGCCATGTCCCAATAAAATGAAACCCTTCTGGCATGGCTGGCCCTATAAGATACTTTAGAGGAAGTATATATGCGAATACACCAAATGCAATGCACAATCCTGCCAATATTACTGGCGGAAGCCACATGGTTATAGACACTTCGTTCCGTTGTCCGTCGTTCGTATTCCGTATTCCGTTTTTACTTTTTCCGAGAAAGATTGCATGGAGAAGTTTTATAAATGAGGCAAGGGTCAG
>JAHILY010000094.1 GCA_018896815.1 Candidatus Omnitrophota bacterium
AATCGTAACCAGCGTATATCCTTTGGATGAACAAAGGAGGGCTATACCGGAAGCCGAGAGCTATCACGATAAATCACAGGGCTCTGAAGCATTGCTTGCCAAGGTAAGAAGTCTATTGGAAGACAGCGCCGCTAATAAAAATAGCAGGCAAAGAAACATGGAGCAAGCTATCAAAATATCTGGATTAGAGAAAGGAGAGAGGGAGGCATGAAAAAGATAATTGTATTTTTAGTTATTTCCCAGTTGTTTTTCATAGATGCGGCTTATTCGCTGTCGAAGGAAGAGAGAAAACAACAACAGCTTGAGGGGATGCAAAAGCATTTTGAGTGGTGGCCGACAGACGCTAAACCAGGGCCGGTGCAGGATGAGGAACGCGGCGGCTATTGGTGGTGGCCTCTAGAGCCGGGCAAAATAAGGCCATGGGGCAACAGGGGATATATCTATGTATATAAGATCATCTTTGATTACAAAGAAGAGGAGCTGCCTGCGCCAGTAGCCCAGGAATTAAGGCCTTCTCTTTTGATAAAGAAGATCGTAAAGAATGTGAAGATATATTTTGATTATGACAAGGCAGCTTTAAGAGATGACCACATGCGTATTTTGGATAGCGCTGTCAGGGCCCTAGGGCAGAATCCAGAGGCAGATTTACTTGTTACAGGCAACTGCGATATCCGCGGCTCAGAGGAATATAATGTAAAATTAGGAAAGAAAAGAGGAGAGGCAGTAAAGGAATATATGCTGGAAAAAGGTATTCCAGAAGGCCGCATTATTATAGTAAGCCGCGGCAAGCTCAATGCTGTAGCGCCTGTCAGTGACATTATGGGCATGCAGAAAGATAGAAACGCGCAATTCATGATAGCCGAGGTTGAAGAGGTCATGATACCTTATCCAGGCAAACCGCAAGACAGAGAAGCCAAGGCCATAGAGGAAGGTAAATATATTATTGAAAAAGAAGAGAAGGTTGAATCAGAGGCAAAGGTCTCAAAGAGGGACTATACCATTCAAAAAGGTGATACCCTGTGGAAGATAGCAAAGGCGCAATTGGGCGGCGGTCACCGATGGAAGTACTTATATGAGCTAAACAAAGACAAAATAAAAAATCCTGATAAGCTCAGGCCTGGCATGACTATAGTTATTCCAGTGGAATGAGTGTTATAATTTATTATATGGAATTTCAATAATGCACAGATTAGCACAGATTAAAAGATACAAGATGATCGCAGATAAATCTATCTGTGATTATCTGTGTGATTAATGAGCGAAGCGAATTAATTTAACCCACCCTGTTAAAAGATAACCAAAAAGCATTGCTTGAAATAGGTCGTGTATAAGTGTAAAATAATGCCAGGCGCAGGCGCTTTTTATATGCGTACCATAGGAGGTAAATATGCCAAGATTAATTAAAAAAGTATCAAAGTCAGCTTCCCTTAGCCCAGGCACCCTTGTGCACATAGGAGAAGAAAGGACAGAAGAGGTAAAAATCAGCATTATTGACTATAGTGAGGATAGTTTTAAAGAGAGACAGGGCGTTAAGGTCGAGGAATGTTTTCCTTTCAAGGATACCCCAACTGTTACATGGATAAACGTGGATGGCATTCATCAATTGGATATTATAGAAAAACTCGGCAAACAGTTTGACATACATCCACTTGTCCTGGAGGATATCGTCAATACTTCACAACGTCCAAAGATGGAGGATTTCGAAAGGTATATATTCATTGCATTAAAGATGCTTTATATTGATAAGAAAGACAGTGAGATAAAATCAGAGCAGGTAAGTTTAGTTCTTGGTTCAAATTTCGTTATCTCATTTCAGGAAAAAGAAGGAGATGTTTTTAACTCAATAAGGGAAAGGATCAGGAATGCCAAGGGCCGCATACGAAAGATGGCGTCAGATTACCTTGTGTATAGCCTGATGGATGCGATTGTAGATAATTATTTCGTCATATTGGAAAGGATCGGAGAAAGCATAGAGGGCATGGAAGATGAACTTGTGAATAATCCTGTTCCCAAGACGCTTCAGGCAATACATGATCTAAAAAGAGATACTATATTCTTACGTAAATCAGTCTGGCCGTTACGGGAAGTAATAAATAGCATGGAGCGGGAAGAATCGCCTTTGATTCAAAAGTCCACAGATATATTTTTAAGAGACCTTTATGACCACACCATACAGGTTATTGATACTATAGAGACATCCAGGGATATGGTCTCTGGCATGCTCGATATATATTTATCAAGCATTAGCAACAGGATGAATGAGGTGATGAAGGTCTTAACTATAATTGCGACTATATTTATACCTATTACATTTGTTGCAGGCATATACGGCATGAATTTTAATCCAGAGATTTCCAGATGGAACATGCCTGAGCTTAACTGGAGATTCGGCTATCTGTTTGCATGTGGAGTAATGCTTCTTATGGTTCTTACCATGGTGCTGTATTTCAAGCGAAAGAAATGGCTTTGAAATGAAAGCAAAAAATCTATTACTTACACTGTCTATTATTATAATAACTGCATCTGTGACATTTCTTATAACATTCCATCTGTTTTTTACAACAAAAGGACTGGGACTGGTTACCAGGTTTTTAATTTCCCGGTATGCGCAGTCAGATGATGTTGAAATCAAGGGTATAGACGGAAGCATAACCAGGGTATTGTCATTTCAGGAGATATCCCTGGGAAATTTGAAGATGCTCCCACCAGGGAGCGTGGTTGAGATCAAGAAGATAGAACTTGACATAAACCCCTTTGACCTTGAAGGGGTTTATGTGAATATCAATGGCGGCAAGAT
>JAHILY010000095.1 GCA_018896815.1 Candidatus Omnitrophota bacterium
AAAAGGAGAAATAAAAGAAAAATTAGGACTAAATCTAGAAAAACCAACAATTTTATTTGTACAACACCCCATAACAACAAATGTAAGTGCTGTTGAAAAAGAATTTACTGAGACTCTTGAAGCATTAAAAGAAATTGGAATGCAAACAATACTTGTTTATCCAAATGCAGATGCAGGAGGATTAAAAGCAATATGAGACTCGCAATGATAGGCCCTTATCCCATAGACGGTGATGTGAACAAGATAAGCGGCGGCGTGCAGGCAGTTATAGTGAATATGATCAAGGGCCTGTCCAGGTTCAAGGATCTGGACATACATATTGTTACGGCCAGTTTCTTTATAGACAAGGAAGTAGATTTTGCGTCTGGCGGTATTAACGTACATGCAGTGCCTTTAGACAGGCGGTTCGGAAATGTCATGCTTTATTCGAACACAAGGAAGAGGCTTTGTAAAAAAATAAACGATATTAGGCCTGATTTAGTGCATACGCATATGTTCGGATATTATACACTGGCGGCATTAGATAGCGGACATGACAAAGTAATAATAAGTACCCATGGTATATCAAATGGCAATTTGGGATTATCATACGGCATCGTAGAGAAGATAAGACGTTATATGCAGGATTATATATATATCCAGTGCGTGAAAAAGGCTGAGAATATTATAACGAATAGCCTGTTTGCCAGAAAGGCCCTGGCCAGATTCGGCAAGAAAAGGATGTATGAGCTGAACAATCCAATCTCTGACACATTTTTCGGTATAGATAATAACAGTGAAGAGAATGGAAGGATTTTGTTTGTCGGAAATGTCTGTGAAGCAAAGGGCATAATGACAATTTTACAGGCTCTTAACATAATAAAGAAACGTTTTGAAAATATAAAACTTGTAATAGCAGGCAATACTGCAGACCAGGATTTTTACTATAGGGCAGCGAGATTTATAAAAGAGAATGGATTAGGCAGGTTTGTGGATTTTTTAGGCCATCTTGATGACAATGGATTAAAAGAGGAATACAAAAGGGCATCTGTATTTGTCTTTCCGTCCCAGCAGGACGTGGCGCCCCTGGCTGTTTTACAGGCAATGGCTGCTGGAAAGGCCATAGTGGCCAGCAGGGTCGGCGGCATACCTTATATTATTGATAATGGGATAAACGGATTTTTAATAGAGAAAAAAGACTACCATGCGCTTGCAGAGAAGATAGAGTTGTTTATAAAAAACGGTGATCTTCGGATGACGTTAGGTCTTAATGCGCAGAAAAAGATTTGCGATGATTACAGGATAGATGCCGTGACTGACAGGCTTTATAAGATATATCAAGATATATGGCGAGGTTAATGTAATGGGCGTAATTAAGATAAAGAGAATAGATGATAGGGATTTTGCCAGTATAGGCCATATCTGGGATAAGGTCTGCGCAGAGGATAGCGCTAATATCTTTCAGATGTTTGACTGGGCTTGCAATTGGTGGAAGGCCTACGGCTATAATAAGGAGCTCTTGATGCTTGTTGTAACAGACGGCGATTCTCCTATAGCGATAGCGCCTTTGATTGTTACAAGAGGACCATTTAACCGCATTCCTGCGCGCAAGGTTGAGTTTATGTATAGAACGAACTTTATCATCCGTTATAGAAAAGAGGATGTAATAAGAGAGGTCTTGAATTATTTAAAGGGTATTCAAAGATCGTGGGATATTATAGATTTTTCTGGCATGGATTATGATTTGGAGATTATAGATTTGCTCGAGAAAGAGGCGAGGAGATCAGGTTTTTCTTTTTTGGTAAAAGATGGCCTACCATATCCATATGTGGATATGGGTATACCGTGGGAAGAATATTGGGCAAGCAGGAGCAATAAGCTTAAGAAGAACTTGAGATATTCATATAGACTGATGGAAAGAATGGGCGATATGAATATAGATTTCAACACATATAACAATTCTCAATCTCAAGAAGTGAAAAAGGTTGCCTTAGAGAAGATGTTTGCCTTAAGCTTAAAGGGCTGGAAGGCAAAGGCTGGGATAGCGGTGGGCTCAAGCAAAGAAAGCAGGGATTTTTGCAGAGGACTGATGGAAATATTTTCGAAAAAAGGAAAGGTAATGATTTTATTTTTAGAACATAAAGGCATTCCTGTTTCTTTTGCTATGGGGGTTATGTATAGAAATGTATATTACTTTTTTAAAACTGGTTATGACGAGGAATACGCCAAGATGTCTCCCGGGAATATACTAATGCATTCTAGCCTGAAAACAGTTTCTAACAATGGAGTTATAAGGGTGGAATTGCTTAAAGGTATGTTTCCGCAGAAACGGATATGGCTCACGGGTATAAATAGGAAGGCCCGCGTTATTATTTTCAGGAAATCTTTGCACAGCAGGATTTTGAAATTTTCAGAGACGCATCTTCGCCAGTGGTTAGGTTTGAATAATAAAGGTGATAAACATGTTAAGGATAAGTAGAATTTCTGACTATAGTGAATTTAGAAATTATAAGGATTCCTGGGGAGATTTATTATCCAGAAGCGGGATTGACAATATATTTTTGACCTACGAGTGGATCGATGCATGCATAAGATACTTCTGTAAAGGCCAGAGGTTGTTGATACTGAATGTTTTTAAGGGCGATAGGCTCGTGGGTATAGCGCCTTTAATGATTAGAAGATATAAATATTTCGGGCTTCCTGTAAGGGCGGTCTTTTTTATAGGAACAATCATCTCGGATAGGATGGATTTTATATTAGATGGCCATAAGAAAGAGAGCATAGCCTTAATTATGGATTATCTCATAGATATGAAATCAGATTGGGATTTTATAGACCTTCAGGAGATTGCTGAGCATACAGATAGCAGAGAGATTATAGAGGCATGGCTTAAAGGCAGAAAGCTTTTAAATATAATAGGGCCTTCGACAAAGTCATTTTTTATAGAATTTAATGAGAACAAGGATTATTTTTACGAGACTTCTTCTAAGGGTTTTAATGCAGGATTCAAAAAGATAAAAAAGAAAGACCCTGATTCGAATGCAGAGTTCAAAAGGTATATAAATAAAGATATTGAAACAGAAAAATTATTTTCTGTTTTAACTGAGATAGAAAGGCATAGCTGGAAGGCCGAGAGGCAGAGTGGCATATTTTCAAAAGAGGATAGCTGGAATTTTCAGAGAGAGATATTTGATAAATTTTCAAAAAATAAATGGTTGGATTTATCTATTTTAAGTCTTAATAAGAGGCCGATAGCATACGTATATAACTATTTATACGCCAGGAGGTCTTATAATTATAGCATTGCGTTTGATAAGAGATATTCAAAGCTTTCTCCTGGCACAACCCTTATGTGGTGGGTATTGAGGGATTCTCTTGCAAGGGATATCTTAGAATTTGATTTTGCGAGAGGCGAGGGATCGTGGAAAAGGACGCTCACGCAAGATTTTAAAGTGCATAATCGCGTTAGGATTTTTAGGAATGGTTTATATGGTCGTTTTTTATATTGCCTGCAGTCAAGGGTCATGCCTTATATGAAGGGCAAAAAGAACCTGCATGGGGCGTGGATGAAGATTAAAGAGAAGATAGGATGGCAATAATGACATTGAATCCAAGATTAAAAGATCTTGCAAAGGATATATTCTACTATTCCGGCCTGTCAAGGATGCTATTGTCTTTTTCATGTTATCGTAGACATCCGAAGTTTTTGATTCTTACATACCACAAGGTGTGTCCGTCTTCGCGCAGCGATGGATATCTGGGCATACCCGAGGATGTCTTTGAACAGCATGTTAAATTTATCAAGGATAATTTTAAAACCGTATCTATGCAGGATGGCCTGAAGGCGCTTTATGAAGGCGGCTCTTCGGATATATATGCCACGATAAATTTTGACGACGGGTACATGGATAATTATCTGTATGCGTATCCTGTATTAAAGAAGTATAAGGTGCCTGCAACTGTATTTCTTACGACTGATTTTGTAGGAAAGGCGCATATCTTTTGGTGGGATAAGGTTTTCATGATCATCCCTTCGTCAGATACCAATGGCATAGACAAGATCCAGGAAGCTGAGCGCATAAATTTTTCCTTGAGGACAAAGTCAGAGCGTGAGATACAGGCCGTGATCCGGAAATTAGAGGAACGTTTCCAGCCGCAGGGAAAGATAGAGCCTGTTTTGATGCTGGGCTGGAAAGAGATTAAAGAGATGAAGGCAAACGGTATAGATTTTGGAGCACATACAAAGACGCATAGAAACTTGTGCATGTTAAATGATGATGAGGCGCTGGAAGAATTGATTGGCTCCAAAAAAGAAATAGAGGAAAATATTTGCGAAGAGATTAAGGGGTTTTCTTATCCATTCGGGATATTTGATGAGAGGGTGAAAGGGCTTGTCAGGAAAGCAGGTTTTGAATACGCGAGATCTACTTTAAAAGGCTTTAATCACAAGAATGCAGATAGATTTTTATTGACGTCTATCGGAGGCGGCGCACTTTTAAAGACAAGTTTTCTCGCGGCCCGCATCTCCATTGACTCGCTCAAGCCAGACAGGGAGATTTACAGATGAGACAGGATGTAGGTATATATAAACAGAAAAATTTGTATTATTCGGAGAAGGCGCCGTATTATCCTCCTGCTGTCTTTGAAGAATATCCATTTAATGATCACAGGATAGATAAGAAGAATGAGGTGTATGCGTCGTTGCGGCATGTTCTCAGGTTACTTGGCCTTGACTCAGAAAGATTTGGCACGAAAGAATGGAATCCATTTAGCTCATTTATATCTCCCGGGAAGACAGTGTTATTAAAACCGAATTTTGTGAAGCATTTTAGCGAGAGGGGTGGCGTAAAAGGCCTGATTACTCATGGTTCTTTAATACGCTCAGCCACAGATTACGTGTATATTGCCTTGAAAGGCAAAGGCAGGATAGTGATTGCAGATGGGCCTATGGATGATGGAGATTTTAATGAGATTGCGCGATTTGCGGGGTTATATGAGATCAAGAAGTTTTATAAGGAAAAGGCTAATTTTGATATAGAGATATATGATTTACGTCAGGA